>JAQSWV010000066.1 GCA_029266455.1 Nocardioidaceae bacterium | reverse complement strand
GGGCTGCGGCTGATCCTCGGCACCCTGGACGGCATCGAGGTCGTGGGCGAGGCGCGCGACGGGCAGGAGGCGGTGCGGCTGGCCCGCGAGCTTCGTCCCGACGTGTGCCTGATGGACATCCGGATGCCCGTCCTCGACGGGGTCGAGGCGACCCGGCAGCTGGCCGGGGCAGGCGTCGAGGACCCGGTCGCGGTCGTCGTGATCACCACCTTCGACCTCGACGAGTACGTGCACGGTGCGCTGTTGGCCGGCGCCACCGGATTCCTGCTGAAGGACGCCGGACCCGGGCTCCTCGGCGAGGCGATCCGGGCGGCCACCCGAGGTGACTCGCTCATCTCGCCCAGCATCACCCGCCGGCTGCTGTCGACGTTCGCGGGCACGGGTCGGGCAGCTCCTCCCGCCCAGCCCCTCGACCCGCTCACCGAACGCGAGGAGCAGGTGCTGCTCACCATCGCGCGGGGTCGCACCAACGCAGAGATCGCCGCCGAGCTGCACATCAGCCTCAGCACGGTGAAGACCCACATCGGCAGCCTCATGGCCAAGCTCGGCGCCCGGAACCGGGTCGAGGTCGCGATGTGGGGCTACGAGACCGGCCGGGTCCGGGAGTAGGGGCCGGCCGGCTCCGCCGGCAGGAAGGCCGGAGGCGGCGAACGCCCCCGCCGAGTCCGAGGGGGCGCCCTCGCAGGTCGGGACCTGCGGCTTGTGCGCAGGGGCGGGGTCGAACCGCCGACCTTCCGTTCAGGTGTACGACAGGGCCATCGCTTGACCCGGCGTGAAGCGGTGATGTCGCTGAGACGTACCCGCGCGGGGGATCTTCGCACCAGCAGGATGACCTGTTCGC
Source organism: Nocardioidaceae bacterium (assembly GCA_029266455.1). Taxonomy (GTDB): domain Bacteria; phylum Actinomycetota; class Actinomycetes; order Propionibacteriales; family Nocardioidaceae; genus JACCWP01. The sequence continues at coordinate 15,933 of JAQSWV010000066.1, read as the reverse complement.
ACGCTGAACCGGTCCACCACGAAACGGCGGTATCCGGAACGCGCAGATGAGTTCGGATGCCGCCGCCCGTGTGACTACTTGACCTCGGAGCGGCGCAGGGACAGCAGCCCGACGACGAGGGGAACGACGATCCAGATCATCGTGGTCGAGCCGAGCATCGCCCACTCCTCACCGCTGTCCATGGCGCCCTCGAGGAGTGCCACCTGCGTTTCGTTCCAGTCGATCCACGGCTGCAGGTCGGCGAACCACGAGCGCACCTGGGCCAGGAGGACGAGGATGCCCGGCATGACCAGTGAGATGACGAAGTAGCCCACGATCGCGGCCGCGGAGTTGCGCAGCACGACACCGAGGGTGAAGCCGATGGCCATGCCGACCAGGTTGAAGAGCATCATCTGGAGCGCCATGGACAACGAGATGTCCCACACGGTGTCGACGCCGGCGAGTGCGGAGCCGGCCACGTTGGCGAGGGCGCCCACAGCGAAGGCGACGACCACGGAGCCGAGTCCCACCAGGAGGGTCGCGATCGCCTTGGCGACGATCACACGTCCGCGGCTCGGCACCAGCGTGAACGTCGTGAGCCCACTGCGCTGGCTCCACTCACTGGTGACGGCCAGAATCGCGATCATCGGCAAGATCACCGACATCGGGAACCCGCTCGCCCTCGTGAAGCTCTCGTAGGTGACGTCGCTGTCTGCCGCAACTCCTTCGCGTTGGGTGTCGGCAGTGAGCGACAGGAACATGTCTTCGAGCCCGGCGCCCTCGGCGGACCGGAGCTCGGTGAGGGCGATGCCGGCGGTCAGGGCCACGACCCCCACCCGAGCGGGGTCGGCGTCGGTGCGGACGGATCCGTCCCCAGCGAGCGTGCTGGCGATGCCGGCCAGCTCCAGTGCGTGCGCGAGATCGCGCGGTGACGTCGACCTGGCGTGCGTCCCGGCGGCAGCCAGCAGCTGTTCCTTGGTACCGGCAGCGACGATCTTTCCGTTGCCGATCACGACCAGGTCATCGGCGATGACCTCGATCTCGTGGAGCAGGTGCGAGGACAGCAGCACCGTGCCGCCCCGACTGGCGAAGCCCGTCAGCAGGTCGCGCATCCACCGGATCCCCGCGGGGTCGAGCCCGTTGGCCGGCTCGTCGAGGATCAGCACCCTCGGGTCGCCGAGCAGCGCGGTGGCGATGCCGAGGCGTTGACGCATGCCGAGGGAGTAGTTGCGCACCCGGCGTTTGGCCTCGGCGGGGGTCAGGCTCACCAGCTCGAGCATCTCGTCGACCCGTCGGCGAACCGGACCCCGTCGATGGTGGCCGAGCCGGACGTCGGGGCGGTCAGACCCACCATGACGCGCATCGTGGTGGACTTGCCGGCACCGTTCGGACCGAGGAAACCGGTCACGCGGCCGGGCTGGGCAGTGAAGGAGACGTTGTCGACGGCGGTGAAGCCGGCGTACCTCCGGGTCAGGGACTCAACAGTGATCATGGGCCCAACCCTCGCGGCATCGCGTCGTGCGCGTATCGGTTCGATGGCCGGTCTTGTCCTGACCGAAAGTACGGGGCCGGGACCGTGCCTTAGGTCGGTCTCAGGACGTGACGCATCCCTACACTTGCGGCGCAGTGGGCAGCCGCCACACGTCGACGAGAACGAGTTGGGGCCAACGCGCACATGACAACTATCGGATTCCACTGCTCCCACGAGCAGATCCACCCTCGTCAGCTGCTCGAGGATGTCCAGCGCGCCGAAGAGGTCGGGTTCGACGCCGCGATGTCCTCGGACCACTTCGTGCCGTGGAGTGAGCGCCAGGGGCACTCGGGCTTCGCCTGGGCCTGGCTGGGCGCTGCGCTGGCCACAACGAGCCTGCCCTTCGGTGTCGTGAACGCCCCGGGGCAGCGTTACCACCCGGCGATCATCGCCCAGGCGCTCGGCACACTCGGCGCCATGTTCCCCGGCAGGATCTGGGCCGCCCTCGGCTCCGGGGAGGCCTCGAACGAGCACATCACCGGCGACCCGTGGCCACCCAAGGAGGTCCGCAACGCCAGGCTGCGGGAGTGCGTCGAGGTCATCCGCCGGCTCCTCGCTGGCGAGGAAGTCACCCACCAGGGACTCATCACCGTGAGCCGCGCGCGACTCTGGTCCTTGCCTGACCCGGCGCCGCACCTGGTCGGCCCCGCGGTCAGCGTGACCACCGCGGGCGAGGTCGCAGCCTGGGCCGACGGGCTGATCACGGTGAACCAGCCGCACGACACGCTGCGCCAGATGATCGCCGCCTACCGCGGCGCTGGGGGCAAGGGACCGTTGCGCCTGCAGGTGCACCTGTCCTGGGACCCTTCGATGCACCGTGCGGAGGCGATCGCCCACGACCAGTGGCGCACGAACACGTTCTCCCCACCGGCATCCTGGGACATCGACTCCACCGAGAGCTTCGATATCGCCTCCGAGCACGTCCCGGTCGAGCAGGTGAAGCAGGTCGTGCTCGTCTCCGACGACCTCGACCGGCACGCCGCCTGGCTCGCCGAGTTCGTCGAGCTGGGGTTCGAGGAGCTGTTCCTGCACCATGTCGGCCAGGAACAGCGGGCCTTCCAGGAGGCGTTCGCGGAGCGCGTGCTCCCGCAGCTGCGTGGTCACTGACCGCACGAGACATCATCACGACCGTCGTACCCCGGAAGGGCGCACATGAGGACCAGTGATACCGCAGACCTGTGGTGGAAGACGGCTGTCGTCTACTGCCTGGACGTCGAGACCTTTCTTGACTGGACGGGTGATGGAGTCGGCGACTTCGTCGGCGTCACGGAGCGGGTCGACTATCTCGCCGAGCTCGGCGTCACGTGCTTGTGGTTGATGCCGTTCTACCCGACGGCGAATCGCGACGACGGCTACGACATCACCGACTTCTACGGCGTCGACCCTCGGCTAGGCACGCACGGCGACGTCGTTGAGCTGGTTCGGACCGCCCGCGACCGTGGCATCCGCGTGATCGTGGATCTCGTCGTGAACCACACCTCCGACAAGCACCCGTGGTTCCGGGCGGCACGGTCGAGCAAGGACTCACCCTTCCGGGACTACTACGTATGGCGGGCGGAGGCGCCCGAGCACGACACCTCCGACCAGGTCGTCTTTCCCGACCAGGAGGACAGCATCTGGGAGCTGGACGAGCGGACCGGGGAGTTCTACCTGCACCGGTTCTACAAGCACCAACCCGACCTCAACGTGGCCAACCCCAAGGTTCGCGAGGAGATCGCGAAGGTGATGGGGTTCTGGCTCGAGCTCGGCATCTCCGGCTTCCGGGTCGACGCCGTACCGTTCCTGCTCGGCCTGGAGGGAATCTCGACCAGCCAGACGGAGGACTTCCCCGACCCGCACGACTACCTGGCCGCGTTGCGCTCCTTCCTCGGCAGGCGCACCGGCGACGGGATCCTGCTCGGAGAGGTGAACTTGCTCTACCCGGAGCAGAAAGTGTTCTTCGGCGGCCGTGACGGCGACGAGCTGACGATGATGTTCGACTTCGTCGGGATGCAGAACATGTACCTCTCTCTCGCCCGCCAGGACGCCCGAGCCCTCGCCCGCACCCTCAAGCGGCGCCCGACGATCAACCCCGACGCCCAGTGGGCGTCGTTCCTGCGCAACCACGACGAGCTCACGCTCGACAGGCTCAGTGACAGCGAGCGCCACGAGGTCTTCGACGCCTTCGGCCCCGACCCCGACATGCAGCTCTTCGGCCGCGGGCTGCGGCGGCGCCTGCCGCCGATGCTCGACGGCGACCCACGCCGGATCAAGATGGCCTACAGCCTGATGTTCTCCCTCCCGGGCACACCCGCGCTGTTCTACGGGGAGGAGATCGGCATGGGCGAGAACCTCGCCATCGAAGGCCGCATGGCGGTCCGGTCCCCCATGCAGTGGTCGCCCGAACGCAACGGCGGCTTCACCACCGCGGCACCGTCGCGTCTGCGACGGCCCGTCGTCGAAGGCGCCTTCGGACCTGAGTACGTCAACGTGGCGGATCAGCGCGGGGACCCGGACTCGCTGCTGAATTTCGTTTCACTGCTGATCCGGAGGTACCGCGAGTCACCCGAGCTCGGCTGGGCGGACTTCACGGTCCTCAACCAGCCACACCGCAGCGTGCTGGCTCACGACTCTCGGTGGGGCGACCGGCGGATGCTCGCCGTACACAACCTGTCGCCGGAACGCTGCACGGTCCCGCTGCAGCTCACCGACTGCGAAGCCGGCTACCGCTTGGTCGACCTACTCCAACAAGGGGAGACCGAGCTCGACGCGAGCGGACGCGCAGAGGTCGCGATGGAGGGCTACGGCTACCGGTGGCTCCGCGTGGCGCCGCCGGAGGGGCGCCGGCTGGCCTAGACGGGGACATCCGTCCAGACGATCAGCCTCGCGATGAGCATTGCGGCGAGTGCGGTATGACGCACCTCAGTCGCGGGCCGCGGCCTCCTCTGGCGGGCGTGGTCGCCGGGCTAGCGGGGCGTCATCCGACTGTGCGTAGCGGTCCAGGGCGGAGGACCACAGCCGGGAGACGATTCGCCCCATCGGGCCACGATGAATGAGGAGCAGCAGCAGCTTCTGCCAGGAACGGGCGCCGGTGTTGTCCCATTCGACCCGAACCCGGCTGCCCCCGTCCGCTGTGGGCGTGATCCGAAACGAGCCCTCGCCGGCACCGCCGTAGCTGCTCTCTTGGACGGTCAGGCGAATGACGTCCGGGTTCGACCAGTCATAGCGGGCGACCACCCAGAACGGCGATCCGGGAGTGGCCTCCCGAGCCACCGCCCAGTCTTCTCCGTGGTCGCGCAGCTCGTACCTCTTCGGGTCGAGAGTGCGGTTCCATGTCTGCAGACGTCGATCGGTGAAGTCGGTCAGGGCCTCTCGCACCTGCTCAGGTGTTGCGACGGTGGTTACCTCGAACTGCACCGGACTCACGCACCCGCGAGCCGGACGCCATGACGCTGGGTCACCGTGAGGATCGCTTCCATCGACTCCTCGACGGGCTGATCAGACGGTACGGAGCCGGCGAAGTCGGCGAAGAACCGTCCGGCACGATCACCGGAGGTGATGGCCAGGAACCGGGCGGACTGCTCGACCACCTCGAAGCTGCTCGGCGTCCCCGCGGGGAACACGACCACTCCGCCGGGCTCCACCTCGTGCCTGGTGTCGCCGACCTGGGCAGTGATCCGGCCTTCGAGCAGGAACAGCACCCCGGTCCACGGCGAGACGTGAGGAGGTGCCATCGGCGCGGCCGGCGCGATCACCTCGAAGACCTCGAAGGCCCCGTCGGCGTCCGCCACCGCGGTCTTCGCGATGTGGTCGCCGTCGATCATGGGGTAGTGCCGGCCCTCCCCGGGCCGGACGTAGGTGGTGCTCATGGCTCCTCCTCGGGCTGGGTGCGACCAGAGTCCGCCGTTGGAGTGGAAGCGGGGCGAGTAGTGCGCTACCCGACTCCGAGGACCTCTCCCAGCGCACTGCGCTCGGAGACGCCGAGCTTGAGGTTGGTGCGGTAGAGGTGCCCCTCGACGGTCCGCACCGACACCGTCAGGCGCTCGGCGATGTCCTTGTTCGACAGCCCCCGGGCAGCCAGCGAGGCGATCTCCCGCTCGCGGGCGGTCAGCGGCAGTGGCCGGGCCGCGGCCGCGAGGGCGGGGGTACGAGCGCCGGACCGGCCGGCCAGCCCTTCCGCCAGGGCCGCGGCGGAGAGAGCCGAACCCTGCCGCCCCTGACGGCGGTGCACGTCGGCCGCCTGGGCCGCCGCGTCACCGGCGGCGAGGAGGTCGCCGAGCCGCGCCCAGGCGTCGGCGGCCTCGAGCAGGGCCTGACCGTCCTCGGCAGCCCACGCCCGGGCATAGGCGCTGGCGACCAGAGCTCTGGGGCTGAGCTCGGCGAGTGCCGCGAGGCGGGGCAGTGCCGCACTCGCGTCGCCGAGCTGAACGGCGGTCTGACAGGCGAGCACTTCGTAGCTGGGGGCGCCCGTCTCACGGGCGAGGTGGGCCGCTGCGACGGCGTGGTGGAGCGCCTCGGTCGTCGACCCTTCGGCGGCCGCTCCCCATGCCCGCGCAAGGAGGTCGTCAGGTGCATAGAGTCGGTACGCCGGATGCTGGCCGGCGACGACACCGGCCAGGAGACGAGCAGCCGACGCCGCCTGGCCGGCCTGCGCGAACGCTGTGGCCAGCAGCGTGCGGCAGCGGAACCGGAACTCATGCTCCGAGTCCGCCAGCCCAGCCCATGCCTCGCGCAGCAGTCGCAATGCCTCACCGAGCCGGCCGCCGCCGAGGGCGGCATGTCCGGCGACCACCAACCCCATCAGCCTGGCCGGGCCGGGGAGGTCGGCCGATGCGACCTCCATCCGCCGAGCCTGATCGTCACCGCGGGTGGGCGTCCCGGTAAGCCGGTGCCCGAGCACCTGCAAGTCCGCGAGCCCGAACCCGGGAATGACGGTGGGCACCCGGTCGGCGGTGAGCCCACCCACCACCGCGGCCTCGTCGAGCAGCACCCGCTCCCCGGTGACCGCGGCCGCCGCGGACACCGCGGACGCGACCAGGATGCGGGCCAGGTCGTCGGGCAGCTCCTCATGCAGCAGGGCCGGACCGCGCGCCAGCACTGGCGACAGCTCGCCGACCGCGGCGGCCAGTGCAAGGGACATCCCTGCGACGTGGAGCGGGGCAGCTCCAGTGGCCTCGGCTGCGGCCAGCGCCTGGCGGGCCTCGTCAGGCCGGGCCATCGTGAAGAGAAGGTTGCCGGTGCGGTGCAGCTGCACCAGCGCGTACGTCCCGGCGTCCGGTGCGCTCTCGGCGAGGTCGGCGAGGATCGCTTCGGCCTCCTCGCCGCGGCTGAGCCAGGACAGCGCCGCAGCGTGCACCAGCCGGGCGGCAGGGTCACCGGTGGCGGCGGCCGCACGGGCCAACCGCTCGGCCAGCGGCAGGTCGTACATCCGGGTCGCGGCCTCGGCGGCCTGAAGGAACAGCGCCGGTTCCGGGGGCAGGTCGGAGTCGAGAGTGAGCACGGCCCGGGGGATCGGGTCGGGCGTCGCGTCCAGGGTCAGCGCGATCCGACCGCGCAGGCGGCGCGCGCGCAGCGTGCCCATCACGGTCCGGCGGACCTCGCCGTACAGCGGGTGCGCGAGCCGGGCGACCTGCCCGTCGATGCGCACCAGACCCCGGGTCTCGGCCTGCTCGAGGTCCGCCGGCGAGGTCAGCGCCCACAGCGTCTGCACCGCCACCGGCTCGGCCAGCGCGACCAGGTCCACGACGTCCTGAACCCCCGCCGCGAGGCCGCCGATCTCGTGCTCCAGGAGACCGGCGAGCTCCGGGGAGATCGTCGGCTCACTGGTCCACCGCCAGATCCCGGATGCAGGAGTCAGCCGACCCGCCGCCACTTCCCCGGCCAGCAGGTGCCGCAGGAACAGGGGGCTGCCCTGGGTCAGGGTCCACAGCCGGTGTGCGGAGGCCGACTCGACCGGCCCGCCGAGCACCCGGGCGACCAGGCCGGTGGTTTCGGAGACGTCCAGCGGCGTCAGGTCCAGGCGGGGGACATGGTCGTCCTTCCATACGGACGTCACCGTGTCCGCGGCCGGCTCCCCCGTCCGAAGCGTGACCAGGACCGGTGCCAGCCGCCGGACCACCACACGGTGCAGCACGATCGCGGAGTGCTCGTCGAGCAGGTGCGCGTCATCGACGGCCAACACCAGCGACTGTTGCCGGCCGAGCTGATCCAGCGCCTGGCCGATGGTCCCCGCGGCGTCGCCGGGGGAGACGTCAAGCAGGCCGGCGAACGCGCCGAGGGGGAAGGGACGGGCGGCCGTGCTGCCGTGCGCCCAGACGACGGTCGCTCCCCGGGCCCCGGGGACGGCGAGCGCCTCGCGGGCAAGCCGGGTCTTGCCCACCCCGGCCGGCCCCGCCACCACGATCCCCGCCGCACCGGGCCGGATCGCCGCCACGACCCTGCGCAGATCATCGTCCCGTCCGGTGAGCGGCCACGACCGCTCCATCTCATCAGGGTAGCCAGCCTGGTTCGAGTAGCGCACTACTCGCAGCCAGTGGACCGGTCAGCGCCAAGGTCGGTGCATGAGCACTCGAACGGTCCTCGTCACCGGGGCCGGCCGCGGGATCGGCCACGCCATCGCCGTGCGCCTGGCCCGCTCGGGCTGGCAGGTGTACGGCGGCGTCCGTAGCGACGTCGCCGCCAAGGAGCTCGCCGCGGAGTCCGACTCGATCACGCCGGTCGAGCTCGACGTCACGGTCGCCGACCACCTTGCTTCGCTTGACCGCGAGCTGCCCGAGCGGCTCGACGCGTTGGTCAACAATGCCGGCATCGGAGTCGCGGGCCCTCTCGAGACGCTGTCTCGGGCAGACATGCACCACCAGTTCGACGTGAACCTGATCGGGCCGCTCGCGCTGACCCGGAGGCTGCTGCCGCGGCTGCGTCGGGCCCGAGGTCGGGTGGTGTTCATCTCCTCCATCAACGGCCGGGTCTCCTTCCCGTTCACGGGGATCTACAACGCCTCCAAGTACGCGACCGAGGCCGTGGCCGACTGCCTGCGCGTTGAGCTGCGCCCCTTCGATGTCCAGGTCGGGCTCGTCGAGCCCGGGGTCATCGACACCGATCCCTGGCATGAGATGGACCAGCTCATCGACCGGGTCGAGGCCGGCCTCGACCCCGAACACCAGGCGCTCTACGCGCCCCACTTCGCCGGCGAGCGCCAGCTGCTGGGCAAGATCCGCAAGAACGCCAAGCCACCTGAGCACGTCGCCGCTGCCGTCGAGCGTCAGCTCACCCGGCGGCGGATGCGGCCGCGCACCATGGTGGGCGCAGACGCCCGGTGGATCCTCCTGATGAAGGCGCTGCTGCCGACTCGCGGCCTCGACGCGGTGTGGACTCAGGGCATCGGGCTCCAGCCCAGGCAGAGAGTCGCACCATGAAGGCATCACGCCCCGCCACCCTCGCCGCCGCCGCGGCCTCATGTCTCTTGTTATCTCCCCCGGCGCAGGCCGACAGCCCGGCCCGCGAGCGCGAACTGACGTGCTCCGATGGAATGGAACAGTGCTGATTGCGGAGCAGGTCAGACACGGCCGTGGCCGGCCGCCCAGCGTCTGGCGGGGGGTTACGCCCGGCGGCGACCCAGTCGCCTTCGTCTTCCACGCAGTCACAGTGACCGCACCCGACGGAACCGTCGACCAAGCCGAGACTTGGGACAACACCGCAGGAGTGTCTCTCAATCACCACCTGATCACGTGCAGCTTCGTCATACCGATCGGCCCACTGAATGGGTAGAGGGCCGACTTCGTTGGCTACTTCGTTCCCGCTGCGGGTAGCACGAACGCGTCGAGGTCATGACTGGAAGCCCCGGCTGCTCACGACCGGCGACAGGAACGAGGTCGACGTACGTCCTCCACCCGCATCGGCTCTCGACGCTCCGCCTCCAAGGCGACGGCTTCGGCTGTGGACTCGAGCCGCCCACCGGGTGAGCGGCTAGCCCGTGGGAAGTCCCGCGGCCTTCCAGGCTCGGTAGCCTCCGTCGACGTCCGTTGCGCGCAGGCCAAGCTCCAGCAGGGTGGCGGCGGCCAAGCTGGAGGAGTAGCCCTCGTTGCACACAAGCACGACGTAGCGGTCGCGAGCGGCGAATGGCAGTCGCGAGTCACACGTGGGGTCGAGCCGCCATTCCAGCACGGTCCGTTCGATCACGACGGCACCGGGGAGCAAGCCTTCCGCGTCGCGACAGGCTTGGGGACGGATATCGATGAGCAACGCCCCGGCCTGCTGCTCACGGTAGGCGTCGTGCGGGCTGAGCCGCACGAACCGACTCCGGGCTTCGCGTAGCAGCTCGTCGATGCTGCGGTGCGCGCCGTCGGGCATCGCATCCACCTTCTCCCGGCTCAGGTCAGGGAGTTGTCTGCGTGGGTGCTGCGAGCGACGTCACGTCCCTCGTGGCCGGCAGCGCTGAGTGGGGCGACGTTGCACACGGACGCCCGCAAGGGTGAGCTGCCGCTGATCGGGTCGCTCGGCGTCTGGCGCAGTACGAGGTTCAGGTTGGCGCTGGCCGGCCCGTACGGTGGGTAGCCGGGCAGTCCGAGCTCGTCACAGGCCTCCCACCAGCCGTGTTGGCCGAAGACGACCTGCGGGTCGAGGCTTGCGTTGAACTTCGCGCGTGCCCTTATGCTGCCGTGCGGCGTGTTCAGGGAGATCCAGTCACCCGCGGTGATACCGCGGGCCGCGGCCGTGGCCGGGTGCATCTCGAGTTGCGGGTCGGGTGCGCTCTTGCGCAGGGCGGCGACCTGCCGGTGCTGGGTCTCGCAGAAGAACAGCGATTTCGCGCAGCTGAGGACCAGCGGGTACCGGTCGGCGAGGTCCGGTCGGGAGCGAGGGCTGGTGAGGGGCTCCTCGAAGTCCGGCAGCGGTGCATAGCCATGGGCAGCCAGCGTCGCCGAGTACAGCTCCACCTTGCCCGACGGGGTCGCGAACCCGGTGTCGGCGTACTTGCGGTACCGCGTGGTCAGCGGCACCCGCACTCCGGCAGGGTGAGCCCGCAGCTCTTCGAGGGTGATCCCGCTGGGTGCGAGCTGGTGGCGAAACGCCGCTTCCATGTCGCCTTCCCAGAAGTGTGCGCCGAGGCCCAGCCGGGTCGCGAGGTCGAAGACGATCTGCAGGTCCGAGCGAGCCTCGCCGCGCGGCGGGACGAGCGGCTGCCGCAGCTGGACGAGCGACTGCGCCTCCTGGCTGTACTCGAAGCCGATCTTCAGTGCCTCGGACTCGAACGGCGTCGTCACGGGCAGCACGATGTCGGCGAGTTCGGCTGTCGGGCTCATGAACAGGTCGGCCTGGACGAAGAAGTCCAAGCCTCGTAGTGCCTCGCGGCCGCGAGTGCTGTCTCCGTGGGCCATCACCATGTTGCCGCCGAAGCTCACCAGTGCCTTGATCCGTCGGTCGAGTGCAGCGGTGTAGAAGTCCTCGCCGGTGACGAACTCGAACCGGGCCGGTCCGAGCGGCCGCTTGTCGACGCCCACCGCGGGCGGGCGCTCTCCGTCCAGGAACTCCGTGCCGTCAATCGGGTTCGATGGCACGTCTTCGAAGAGCACGTTCCCGCCGCGGACGTCCAGGCTGCCGGTCAGGGCGTAGAGGACATTGATCGCGCGTATGGTCTGCGTCGTGCCGCTGTGCTGCTCCAGTCCGCTCCAGGTGTAGAACGCGACCGGCCGGGCCTCCCAGAGCGTCCGCGCCGTCGCGACGATGTCCGCAGGCGCCACTCCCGTGATCTCCGCTGCCGCGTCCGGAGGGAACCCGGCACAGCGCGACGCCAGCAGATCCCAGACCGTTCGGCCGTCGACCTCGTCGGCCGCGTTGGTCCAGTCGCGGACGAAGTCGACGTCGTACCAGCCGTTCTGGATCATCACGTGCATCAGGGACAGTGCGAGCGCCGCGTCAGTGCCCGGTCTTACCCGCAGCCAGTGGTCGGCCTTGGCGGCGAGGCCTGCCTTGCGCGGATCGACGACGACCAGCTTCGCGCCACGCGCGACCGCGGCGGCCGTGCTCGTCGCGTGGGCGAGGCGGGCGACGGACGGGTTGTACCCCCAGAACAAGATGCAGCCGGCGTTCTCGAGATCCGGCAAGTAGACGCCGGGCACGGAGGCGCCAAACGTGTAGAGCGGTGCGAGGTACCGGCCCCACCCGCACAGTTCCATGTAGTTGCTGTAGTTCGGGCTCCCGAAGCAACGGATCAACCGCTGCACCCAGTCCACCGCGTCGCTGATCGCCGACGTAGAAGGCGAGCTCGAGCTGAACCCCACCGACTCGGGTCCGTCCGAGTCAGCCAACGTCATCAGCCGTTCGGCCACCGTGTCCAGCGCTTCGTCCCACGTGATCTGCTCCCACCCCGGGTCCGCGGCATCCTTGGGCGTGGTCCGCCTCGCTGGGTGCAGAAGCCTCGCCGGGTGGTAGACGATCTGGGGCGCAGCCCGGCCCTTCACGCAGATGGCCTTGCCCGTCGGGTGAGACGGGTCCGGGTGCAGCGCGACGAAGGTCCCGTCCGTGAGCGTGGCGCGCGCCCCACAGCGCGACACACACAATGGACAGTAGGTCGGAACCGGGTCGTCCCCGCCCATTTCCTGATTGTCGCCTGCCGGTACGGCCGCTGGCAACGGGTTCGACGGCGACCTCGCACGGCCGGCAGGATCGCGTCTCTCGTCCCAGCCGTCGCGCTCTTGCACGAGGTCGGATGCCCAGGGGAGCCTCGACGGACTCGACGCTGGGGATCGTCGAACGTCACGCGCTTCGGTGTGCGAGTGCACGTCACGTCGCGCGCTCGCCTCCGTCGTCCTCGACAGTGCTCTCCCCGAGTCGAGCGCGTCCAAGCCTCTACGGCTGGTGATGTGTGATCTCGACAACTTCAAGACGGTCAACGACAGGTTGGGGTCACGCCGCTGGAGACGAGATGCTGCGGGTGATCGGCGCGGATGGAGAGCACGGTCCGCACCCATGATGTCGTCGCCCGTATCAGCGGCGACGAGTTCGTCCTGCTGCTGAAGGAGGCCGACGAGGTCGCCGCAACCGAGGTGGCGTTCCGGGTGATGGCTGCCGTGGTGGAACCGGTGCGACTGCCCAGTGGTGACATGGTCGTGCCGTCGGTGTCGATGGGGGTGGCCGCCCACGACCAGGACGAGAGCGTCGCACGGCTGATGGCCCGGGCCGACGAAACCATGTACCGCGCGAAAGCCCTCGGCGGCGGGCAGGTCGAGCACGGCTAGGCCAGGCTACTTGGCCCACCTCATGTCCACGTCGTCAGCGCCGAACCCGTGGCGGGGAGTCTGCGCCGGTGGCCGCTTTCTCGCGGCCGCCTGGCACAGCGCGACGGCGAGGACCGCAGCCGCCAGCCACAGCACGGTGATCACCACGGCCACGAGAAGCCACAACGAGGGGTTCATGAGGTTACCTGGGTGTGCGATGGGTGGATCGAAACGGTGACGCCGCCCCCCGCGTCATGACGGCCATGGTACCCGGCCACGACGCCGACGGAGTCCGCTGCATACGGTTTCGGGACACCGGCCGCGTCATTCGCGCCTCCCCTGGTCCCTGAGTAACCTCCCGGCTACAGGGCGTCAGGTGTCACCTCGTCGCTCGCCGGGTGCGGTCGTCGAGCCAGCCATCGCCCGGACGCGGCGAGCACGAGGGGCGGTCCGACATGACGACGAGCACCCTCACCTCGCTGCTGCTGCTGACACTGGTCGCCGCCCTCGCTCCCTTGCTCGTGGACGCCTGCCGGGGCTTCGTCATGCTGCCGGTCGTCGTCGCCGAGATCGCGCTCGGCGTACTCCTGGGACCCGACGTGCTGGGCTGGGTATCCGAGGACGACCTGGTGTCGCTGCTGGCGAATCTCGGGCTGGCGATGCTGATGTTCTTCGCGGGGTACGAGATCGACTTCGCCCGGATGCGCGGCGGGTCCGCGGGGCTGGCACTGCGTGTCTGGGTCCTCTCCCTGGTGATCGGGCTCGGCATCGGCGCGACGCTGCACCTGTCCGGGCTTCCGGACAGCGGACTGGTCATCGGTCTGGCCCTGACCACGACGGCGTTGGGCGCTCTGGTTCCCATCCTCAAGGACACCGGTGATCTGAGGAGTCCCTTCGGCGGGCACGTGCTGGCGACCGGTGCCGTCGGCGAGTTCGGACCGATCATCGCCATCTCACTGCTGTTGAGCACGCGTGCGCCGGGGTGGACGGCGGCGCTCCTGCTGGCCTTCGCCGCAGTGGCGGTGCTCGCCGTGGTCATGGCCAGGCGCCCCCGGCCCGCCCGGCTCAACCGTGTCGTCGCGATGACGTTGCGGACCAGCGCACAGATGGCGGTCCGCTTCACGCTGCTGGTCATCGTCGCCCTCGTGTGGCTCGCCGACGAGTTCGGTCTCGACGTGCTGCTGGGCGCTTTCACGGCCGGCATCGTCATCCGGCTGTTCCTGTCCAGTGGGGAGCGGCAGGAGTCGGCGCTGGTCACCGACAAGCTGGAAGCGGTCGGCTTCGGGTTCTTGATCCCCATGTTCTTCGTCGTGTCGGGTGTGCGGTTCGACCTGTCCGGGCTGCTCGACAGCGCCTTCGCCCTGGCCCTGCTGCCGGTGCTTCTGGGGTTGTTCCTGATCACCCGCGGACTACCCGTGGCGATCGTGTACCGAGCGGCGCTGGATCGCGCCGACCGGGTCGCGCTGGCCCTGTTCGCCTCCACCGCGTTGCCACTGGTGGTGGTGATCGTCAACATCGGTGTGCAGTCGGGGCGACTGCGCGACGACCTCGGGGCAGCCCTGGTGGGCGCAGCCATGCTGTCGTTGGTCGTGCTACCGCTGCTGGCCCTGCGCGCGCGTCGCAGTAGCCGGCCAGCGGGTATGCCTACCGCGGGTTAGGGTCGAAAGGAGGGCCCGCCGGGCGAGAAGACGTGCCGGCATAGGTTCCGCGGCCGGGTCCGAGCCCAACAGGCCCCGCCGCCGCGTTCCTCGGTCACCTGACCACGAACCGCTAACGATCGGCGCTCGACATGTTCTTCTTCTTCAGCAACCGGCTGGGTTGCCTGGGGTCACTTCTCGTGTCCCTGGCGGTGACGGTCGTGCTGGTCCTGCTGTTCTTCCGATAGGCAGGCGCGCCGCTCGTCACCGCTCCTCGCGTACGCGAGGAGCTTCTCTCATCGCAAAGGACTCTTCATGGCTCGCAACACGCTCATCCGCTCCATGCACGACGTCGGCCTGGCCGCCTGGTTCGGCGGCACCCTGGCGAATGCTGTCTCGCTGAACGCGGCGGCCGCCCAGGCCGGCGACGCCGGCCGTACCGGCGCTGTGGCCAACGAGGGGTGGAACCGCTGGACGCCCGTCAACGCCGTCGCGATCGGCGCCCACATGATCGGCAGCGCCGGCCTGCTCGCTGCCAACTCCGACCGGGTCGCCGCGCAGCGCGGCGTTGCCGCGATGTCGGTGGTGAAGACCGCACTCACCGCTGCGGGGCTGGGCGTCACCGCGTACAGCCGCGTGCTGGGGCGCAAGGTCTCGCAGCAGCAGGACGTCCCAGCCGAGTCCGGCACCGAGCCGACTCCGGCGACCCCCGATGACGTCGCCAGCGCGCAACGGCAGCTGTCGATGCTGCAGTGGGCGGTTCCCGCGATCACCGGCGCGCTGGTCGTCGTCAACGCGTACGCCGGCGAGCAGCAGCGCGCCAGCGAGGTGCACAAGGGACTGCTCGCCAACCTGATCCCGCAGTCCGGTAGCTGAGCGCGCCACGGGCTCCGGGCACGGAGAGCCACCCCTATCAGGGAGAACGACCAGCGCCTCGGACCCAGGTGAGGTCCGAGGCGCCGGTCGTCGGTGCGCGGGCGGCGTTGCGGTTGGGTCAGGCTCCGACCCGGTCCACCTTCTGGTGGTAGCGGTTGCCGAGCTTGCCGCCGAAGAAGGCCGCGATGAGGGTGCCGACCAGTACGGCTGCGAGCGCGATCAGACCGCCGGTCGTCGCGGCGTCGGTCGGGACGGGCAGGTTCGGCAGGTCGACCTGCTGCAGCGGGTCGTACTGGCTGCCGAAGACGGCGCCGATGACGGCGACGACGATGGTGACGAGCAGCCCGATGATCCACACGCCGACGCCCTGCCGACCGCCGTCGTAGCGCGACATCCGGCCGGCGACGTACCCGCCCGCGAAGTAGCCGATCATCAGCACCACGAGCAACGCGATCGCCGTGCCGATGCCGATCTCGCCGGCGGCGCGCTGCGCGGCGTTCTGCGTCACGCTGAGCTGTGAGCCGATGGCCGCGGCGACCGCGGCGACGATCCCGGTCAGGAGCACCGCGACCGCGACCGCGACGAGCCAGCCGAAGAAGTCGGCACCCCAGTTGAAGCCGCCGTACTCGTCGCGGCGCTGCTGCTCGCGCTCCGCGATGATGCGGTCCTGGTCCTCGTGGTGCCTGCTCGTGCTGGTGCTGCCCGACGCGCTGCCCGA
>JAQSWV010000112.1 GCA_029266455.1 Nocardioidaceae bacterium | reverse complement strand
TCGCTCGGCCGCTATGGCGACAAGTTTTACCAGGTCACCACCTCGGGCACCGGCGTCGACATCTGGGACGTCACCGACGCCCGCGCGCCTCGTCACGTGAGGCTCGTCAAGCTCGACGGCATCAACTACGGGGACTTCACCGACTCCGTCTGGGGAATGTACTGGCAGGGCAGCGTCATCTACGTCGGCGGCACCAACACGGGCCTGCATATCCTGGACGCCGCGGATCCCGAGGACGTGAAGTTCGTCAAGAAGATCCCGATCTCGCAGTTCGGCGGCGTGAGCGCCGGTCCGCTGTGGGCCGTGGGCAATACGCTGGTCATCACCACGCCCAAGGACAACGGCGGCATCGCGACGATGGACATCAGCGATCCGATGAACCCGGTCGCGCTCGACTTCATCACCCCGAGCAAGAGCTACATCTGCGGTCTGTACGGCAAGCACATCTACGTGCAGTCGCCGCTGCGCGTGTGGGACGTGCTGACCGACCCCACCGACATCGGCTCGGCCAACTCACCCATCGCCACGCTGCCCGACTCGGCGTTCAGGGCCATGGGCTACCCCGCCGGGTCCGAGTACATGAGCTTCTCCGACGGCACCCTGTTCCTCGGTCACCTGCGGCCGGACGCCGGCGTCTCCAAGATCGACGTGCGCGACATCCACAAGATGTCGATCAAGAGCCGGGTCTGGGGGCGGCTCGAGTTCACGAACGGCGACGACCAGTTCTCGATCCCGGTCGGCAGCCTGCTGGTGCTGGCCGACGACGAGCTGCCCTACCGCGGCATGGTCATCGCCGCGCACTCGACCGAGCCGGACACCACGCCCCCGGCGGTCGACACGGTGCTGCCGAAGAACGGGGCGACGGGGCTGTCCAGGAAGTCGCGCGTCGGCCTCAGCCTCACCGACAACGTCGAGATCGCCACGGTTCACAACGGCAGCTTCATCGTAAGGCCGGTGGGCGGGCAGCCGTTGAAGGGGAGCTTCGGCCTGTACATGGGCATCGTCAGCTTCGATCCCGACGAGGACCTGATGCCGAACACGACCTACGAGATCGTCCTGCCGAAGGACGGCATGAAGGATCTCGTCGGCAACGGCATGGCGGCTGAGTTCAAGTCGACGTTCACGACCGGTCCCTGAGCATGCGCTCGCTCCCGAAGCTCCTCGGCCTGCTCGGAGGCCTCTGCGCGGCGGCGGCCTGGCCGGCCGAGGCGCGCGCCGTCACGGCCAGCGTCCCCGTGCGCGCGCCCTCGCTCGCCGGCGAGGCCGTCACGTTCGACCTGACGATCGGCGACGCGGTCGGCCCCGTTCAGGTGCGCTGGGACATGGGAGACGAGACGCGCACCGAGTTCATGGTCGACGACGTGCAGCAGGTCCACACCTACGCCGCTCCCGGCCACTACCCGGTGCTCGTGACGGTCAAAGACGATGTCGGGTTCACCAGCGTCGCCTTCGTGCACACGGCGCACCGGCCGCTCGTCACGGGCAGCGCTGCGGGCTCGACCGACCTCGTGTACGACCCGCCGAACGCGAAGGTCTACACGGCCAATTACGAGAACGACAGCGTGAGCGTGCTCGACGCGAGCGCGCTGACCAAGGTCGCGGAGGTGCCGGTGGCGCGCGGCCCGGTCGGGCTCGCGCTCACCGCGCAAGGCACGCTGTGGGTGCTGCACCGGGATGCGCACTCCGTCTCCATCCTCGACACCGCGTCGCTCTCGGTGGAGCGCGAGATCGCGCTGCCGTACGCGTCGCAACCGATGGGCCTCGCGATCAGCCCGACCGGGGACGCAGCGTACGTGACGCTGATGGCGGTCGGCAAGGTGCTGAAGCTCGACGTGGCGAGCGGCGCCGTCGTGGCCGAGCTTTGGCTCGGCGGTACGCCGCGGGGCGTCTCGGTGTCGCACGACGGCTCGCAGATCTACGTCACGCGCTTCCTCTCCGAGGACAGCCACGGCGAGGTGGCGCGCATCGACGCGGCGACCTTCCAGGTGAGCACGCGCTTCGCGCTCGCCGCGGACACCACGACGGAGGACACGGACCAACAAGGGCGCGGCCTGCCGAACTACCTGTTCTCGGTGGGGCTCTCGCCCGACGGCTCGTTCGCGTGGGTGCCGGGCAAGAAGGACAACATCTTTCGCGGTCCATTTCGCGATGGGCTCGACCTCACCGACGACAACACGGTACGTCCGCTCGTGGCGCTGCTGAACCTCGCGGAGGGCGCCGAGGACGTCGCGCGGCGCATCGATCTGGACGATCGCAACCTGCCGAACCAGGTCGTGTTCACGCCGCTCGGCGACTACGCGTTCATCAGCGTCGCCGGCTCGGCCCTGGTGGAGGTCCGCGACGCCTACACGGGCGAGTTCGTGACCGCGCTGAAAGAGACGGGCTTCGCGCCGCGCGGCCTGGCGCTGACCGAGACCAACAAGCTGTTCGTGCACGCGTCGCTCAGCCGCACGGTGACGGTCTACGACGTCGCCGACATCGTCAGCTCGCACGACCTCATCACCAAGAAGCTGACGGAGATCCCGACGGTCGCCGTCGAGAAGCTCGACCCGCAGGTCCTGCGCGGCAAGCAGCTGTTCTTCAACTCGGCCGATATCCGCATGAGCGACCAGGGCTACATCAGCTGCGCGTCGTGTCACTTCGACGGCGCGGAGGACGGGCGAGTCTGGGATTTCGGCAGCGCGGGGGAGGGGCTCCGCAACACCGTCTCGCTGCTGGGGCGGCGCGGCACGGGCCACGGCAACGTCAACTGGAGCGGCAGCTTCGACGAGATCCAGGACTCGGACGACAACATCCGCCACCTGTTCGGCGGGAAGGGCTTCCTGACCGCCGAGCAGCTCGCTGTGGGGACGGTCGGCACGCCGCGCGGAGACAAGAAGGCCGGCCTGAGCCCCGAGCTCGACGCGCTGGCGGCGTTCCTCGGCTCGCTCGACACGTACCGGCCGAGCCCCTTTCGCAACCCCGACGGCTCGCTCACCCAGGACGGCGTCGCGGGTCGCGCCATCTTCAAGCGCCTGGGTTGTGGCTTCTGCCACACGGGGGTCGACGGGACCGACAGCGCGGGTGGCAAGCTGCACGACGTCGGCACCGTGAAGCCGTCCTCCGGGATGCGCGCCGGTGAGCCGCTGTTCGGCATCGACACGCCGACCTTGAACGGCGTCTGGGAGGCGGCGCCGTACCTGCACGACGGCTCCGCGCCGACGCTGCGCGATGTCCTCGTCACGGCCAACCCCGACGATCGCCACGCCTTCACCAGCGGGCTCAGCGAGGCCGAGCTCGGGCAGCTCATCGCCTATGTGCAGCAGCTGGACGGCACCGTCGACGCGGAGGCGCCGAGCGAGGACGATGCGGAGGCGCCGAGCGAGGACGGAGGCTTCTTAGGCTTAGGCTGCAGCGTGACGGGCGGGCGTTCGGACCGTCGCGCGCCGCTCCTGGCGTTCGCGCTCGTGGCCAGTTTGATGACGTTCGGCGCTCGCCGCAGGAGGCCGTCATGAAGCACCTTCCGAGCCTGTGCCTGGTTTCGCTGCTGCTACCGGCATGCGTCGTCGGCGACATCGGCGAGGTGATTGCCACGGACGAGGCGACGACCGACTGGGGCACGCTGCCGCCCGTGAGCGCTCCCGACCCGGAGCTGTCGGCCCTACCCACGCGCGAGGCGCAGTACAGCGCGTTCTGCGCCGCGCCGCGCGGCGACAGCTTCTTCCAGGCGGTGTGCGCCACGCCGCGACCGAGCATCACCGACTTCGCCAGCTTGCTCCGCGTTGCGAAGCTCGACGAGGATCGCGCCTTCGCGCTCACCGGCAACTCCACCTCGCTTGTGAAGGGCGCTGTCTCTGCGGTCAATCCGCGCCTCATCGTCTTTCCGCGCGTGACCGAGATGCGCGAGAGGCCGGCTGAAATGACAGCGCTCGGCTTCGTTCGCGGCGAGCCCTTCGTCGAGATCGTGAGCCGCGACCTCTCGACCGGTGACTACAATTTCTACCTGTTCACGTTCGAGCGGCAGTGTGATTACGACGGC
>JAQSWV010000065.1 GCA_029266455.1 Nocardioidaceae bacterium | reverse complement strand
GCCGTGCAGGAGGGGTGGTAGGCGGTCTCTCCGTCGCGGGCCACCCAGTCCAGGACCTGCTGGTCGGTGGCCACGTCCGGACCCGGTGACAGCTCGCCGTCGTCGTACGCCGCGAACGCGGGTTGGCCGAGGATGTCCCGGGCCACCCGTACGGACTCGACCCACTCGCGACGGTCCTGGTCGGTCGACAGGTAGTTGAAGACCAGCGAGGGGTGCTGCTTGGGGTTGGTCGACCGGATCGTGACCGAGCCCCGAGCGTCGGAGTACATCGGTCCGATGTGCACCTGGTAGCCGTGGTCGGCCGGCGACTGCCCGGCCGGCGGGCTCCCGTCGTAGCGGATCGCGATCGGCAGGAAGTGGAACATGAGGTTGGGATAGGCCACGTCGTCGTTGCTGCGCACGAATCCGCCGCCCTCGAAGTGGTTGGTTGCACCGAGTCCGCTGCGCAGGAACAGCCACTCGGCACCGATGCGCGGGCGGTGCCGCCAGCGCATGCCGGGGGCGATGGACACCGGCTGCTTCGACGCGTGCTGCACGTAGACCTCGAGGTGGTCCTGCAGGTGGGCACCCACGCCCGGCAGGTCGGCGACGACGTCGATGCCCAGACCCTTGAGGAGAGCGGCATCGCCGACTCCGGACAGCTGCAGGAGCTGTGGGGTGTTGATGGCCCCGCCGCAGCAGATCACCTGACCGGCTCGCACCGACCGCCGCAGCCGTCCGATCCGCAGGTAGTCGACACCGACGGCGCGCTCCCCCTCGAACACGATCCGCGTGGCGTGCGCACTGGTCTCCACGGTGAGGTTCGGACGGCTCAGCACCGGATGCAGGTAGGCCCGGGCCGCGCTGAGCCGCCGACCGCGGTGCACGTTGCGGTCGAAGCGCGCGAATCCTTCCTGGCGGTAGCCGTTGACGTCGTCGGTGAGCGGGTAGCCCGCCTCCTGGACGGCTGCGAAGAACGCCCCGAACAGCGGGTTGTCGGCCCGGCCCCGCTCCAGCACGAGTGGACCGTCACCACCGCGCCACCGGTCGGCACCGGCCAGGCAGGTCTCCATCTTCTTGAAGTAGGGCAGGCAGTGCTGGTAGTCCCAGTCCGCCATGCCCGCGTCTGCGGCCCAGCGCTCGTAGTCGAGCGGGTTGCCGCGCTGAAAGATCATGCCGTTGATGCTGCTGCTCCCGCCCAGCAGCTTGCCGCGGCCGTGGAAGACCCGGCGGCCGCCCATGGCCGGCTCCGGGTCGGAGTGGTAGCGCCAGTCGTACAGCCGGCTGCCGATGGGGAACGGCAGGGCGGCGGGCATGTGGATGAACGGATCCCAGCGGTAGTCGCTGCGGCCGGCCTCGAGGACCAGCACGCTCGTGGACGGGTCGGCGCTCAGCCGGTTGGCGAGCACGCAGCCGGCTGATCCACCGCCCACGATGACCACGTCGTAGCTGCGAGCCCCCGCCTCCGCGGTCACGGTGCGACGCCTGGATCGGCACCGAACCAGCCCTGCGGCTCTGGGGCGATGTTGTGCCAGATGTGCTTGGTCTCGCGGTACTCGTCGAGCCCAGCCAGCCCGAGCTCACGACCGATGCCGGACTGCTTGTAGCCGCCCCACTCGGCCTGCGGCACGTACGGGTGGTAGTCGTTGATCCACACCGTGCCCATGCGCAGCCTGGCGGCCACCCGCTCGGCCTTCCCGCCGTCGGTGCTCCAGACGGCTCCCGCGAGCCCGAAGGTGCTGTCGTTGGCGGTACGCACCGCATCGTCCTCGCTGCTGAACGTCTCCACCGTGAGCACCGGGCCGAACGACTCCTCCTGCAGCACCGTCATGCCGGGCTTGCAGTCGTCCAGGACGGTGGGCAGGTAGTAGAAGCCGTCGTCGAGGTCGGGATCGTCGGGTCGGGCTCCACCGCACCGCAGGGTCGCGCCCTCGCTGACTCCGGCAGCGACATAGGCCTCGACCTTGTCGCGGTGCGCGGCGGAGATCAGCGGCCCCGTCTCGGTCCGCTGGTCGAACGGGTCGCCCAGGCGGATCCGCCCGGCACGCTCGACAAGCTCGTCGACGAAGGAGTCATGGATCGACTCCTCGATGACCAGGCGGGCTCCGGCCGAGCAGACCTGCCCGGAGTGCAGGAACACCGCGGTCAGCGCCATGTCCATGGCGGTCTCACGGTCGGCGTCGGCGAACACGATGTTGGGGTTCTTGCCGCCGAGCTCGAGCGCGATCTTCTTGATCGTGCCCGCGGCGGCCGCCATCACCCGCTTGCCGGTGTCCACGCCACCGGTGAACGAGACCATGTCGACGTCGGGGTGCTCGCTCAGCGGCGCGCCGGCCGTGGGACCGGCGCCCAGCACCAGGTTGGCCACCCCGGCGGGGAGCCCCGCCTGCTCGAGGTAGCGCATCAGCAGGATGGCCGACGACGGCGTGAGCTCGCTCGGCTTGAGCACGAAGGCGTTGCCCGCGGCCAGCGCCGGTGCGACCTTCCAGGACGTCTGCAGCAGCGGGTAGTTCCACGGCGTGATCAGGCCGCAGACCCCCAGCGGCTCGTGCACGACCCGGCTGACGACGTCGGCGCGACCGGTGTCGACCGCGCGACCCGCCTCGGCACCCGCGGCCGCCAGGCCCGCATAGTGACGGAACACCGACACCACGTCGTCGACGTCGTACTCGCTCTCGACCAGGCGCTTCCCCGTGTCCAGGGTCTCCGCCAGGGCCACGTCTGCGCGGTGGTCGACCAGCAGGTCGGCCACCCGGTGCAGCAGCGCGCCTCGCTCCTGCGCGGCCGTGAGCGGCCAGGGCCCGTCGTCGAAGGCTGCGCGCGCCGCCTCGATGGCCGCCTCGGTGTCGACACGATCGGCCTCGTCGACGGTGGCCACCAGGCGACCGTCGGCGGGAAAGCGGATGTCCCTGGTGGCGCCGCTGCGCGCGGCCACCCAGCTGCCCCCGACGTACAGGTCCGGCATGGCCCTCCGCCCAGATGACCCCCAGCCCAGTTCGGTTGCGTGTCATGCAACCAAGGTCTCGCTGCGCAACGACAATGCCTGCGACTGACCAGTGGGTCAAGCATTCTCCGTCGACCGTTGCCCGGTCGAGACCCGCCAGCCCAGCCGACGGGACACCTCGTCGGCCGTCTCCACGACCGCCTTGGCCGCGGTCGACCGGCGCTCGTCGTCGAGCCGGAAGGTCGGCCCGGACACGCTCACCGAGGCCACGATGTCCCCG
This sequence comes from Nocardioidaceae bacterium, assembly GCA_029266455.1. GTDB lineage: Bacteria > Actinomycetota > Actinomycetes > Propionibacteriales > Nocardioidaceae > JACCWP01. Next base: position 11,922 of record JAQSWV010000065.1, on the reverse strand, counting down.
TGCACGTTCCGGATCGGAGCCGCCACGGCCGCCAGCCCGACCTCGAGCTCGTCGATCGCGACCGCGTAGCCCTGCTCACGCACCAGGGCCACGGAGGCCAGCACCTCGGCGCTCGTGGCGAGGGTGGCGGGCGTGTAGGTCGGCGGGCGGCGGCCCACCAGGGCGACCACCTCACTGTCGGGTAACCCGCTGAGCAGCACCTTGCCGTTGGAGGTGGCGTGCAGCGGGATCCGCTGCCCGACCCAGTTGTGCGGCTGCAGCGCCGACGACCCGGCGACCTGGTCGATGTACAGGGCGGCACCGTCGGAGAGCACGGTCAGGTTGACGGTCTCGTCGGTGCTGGCCGCCAGGGCCCGGGACAGCGGCCGGGACTCCTGCACCAGGTCGAGCCGCGCCGTCGTGGCGCCCGCCAGCCGCAGGATGCCGACACCCAGGCGGTACTTGCCCCGCTCGGCGTGCTGCTCCACCAGACCGCGGCGCTCCAGCGCCGCCACCAGGCGAAAGGCGGTGGACTTGTGCACCCCGAGCTCGGCGGCGATCTCCGTCACCCCGACCTCACCGGCACTGGCCAGGATCTCCAGCACCGTGACGGCACGGTCGACCGACTGGACGGTGGGGATCGTTCCGCTCTCCGCGACGACATTGCTCATGACGGAACACTAGGCCACCAGCGCCTACGGTGAGCGCCGCTGCCGGATAGCCGGCAGCGCGCCGACCCCCCTCCTGCGCGATCCGCGGGTTACGGCGCGCGATCCGCGACTTGTGGTGCGCGATCCGCGACTTGTGGTGCGCGATCCGCGACTTGTGGTGCGCCGCCGAAAAAAAGCCTCCCCCGGGACAACGGTTAGCACTAGCCTTCCCGGCACCAGGCCGGTGCCGCCGGCCACACCCAAACAGGAGCGGCCCGATGCGACAGGTTTACCGTCTGCTGGCCAACCTCATTGCCCTCGGTGTCGTGGTACAGGTGGCGAGCATCGCGCTGGCGTGGTTCATCACGCTTCATGACCTGGACGAGGGCCTCGTGCTCGACGAGAACTTCGACTACAACGTCGGCCATGTCGCGCATGCCATCGGCGGCCTGATGGTCATCCCGCTGCTGGCCCTGCTGCTGATGGTCGTCTCGTTCTTCGCCAAGGTGGACGGCGGCGTGAAGTGGGCCGCGCTGGTCCTGCTGGCGGTCGTCGTCCAGATCCTGCTCGCGTTCGTCTCGTTCGGGCTGCCGTGGCTCGGGGCCCTGCACGGCATCAACGCCCTCGTGGTGGCCGGGCTGGCCTCCATGGCGGCCCGTCGGTCGCTCAAGGGCAGAACGCGGGAGTCCGTCGCCGCGTGATCGCTGCCGCCGAGCCTCCTGGACCCGGTGCGGCGGCCGGAGCAGACCGGCAACGGCGGCTGCGCCGCATCAGCCTGGCCGTGGCGGTGATCGTCAGTGTCGTCCTCTTGGCGTCCGTGGCGTGGGTGTGGCAGCGCAGCCTGCTGCCTGATACCTACTCGGTCATGGACATGGGCTACCCGGACTACGGCGGCGGCGCGGTGCCAGGTGACGAGCCGGATGCGTTGGCGATGGACGGCCACGGGGGGCACGGGACGCACGGCGGTGACGGCTCTGTCGGCGTGGACACACTGCTCGGCCCCAGCGGCCAGCCGGACGTGTCCCTGACCCTGACGGCCCGTTCCGAGACCATCCGCCTCGACGGCGAGGGTGCCAGGGAGGTCTCGGGCTTCACGCTCAACCATCAGTCCCCCGGTCCGCAGATCACCGCCGACGTGGGCGACCTGGTGCAGGTACGACTCGTCAACGAGTCGGTCGCCGACGGGATAGCCCTGCACTGGCACGGCGTGGACGTGCCGAACGGCGAGGACGGGGTCGCCGGCGTCACCCAGGACGCCGTCGAGGAGGGTGCGGAGCACGTCTACCGGTTCGTCGCCGAGGATCCCGGCACCTACTGGTACCACTCGCACCAGGTGTCCGACGAGCAGGTGGCCAGGGGGCTGCTGGGTGCGCTGGTCATCGATCCTCCCGCCGACGACTCGGCGACCCCGCCTGCGGCCGACCACGTCGCTGTGGTGCACAGCTACTCGGGGCTCCGTACGGTCAACGGCACGGTGGGGACCGAGTCGGTCGAGGCAGACCCGGGATCTACTGCCCGGGTCCGCGTGATCAACACCAACGACGGCCCGCTGCGCACCTGGGTCAGCGGGTCGGCGTACCGCGTGCTGGCCGTGGACGGGCGCGACGTCCACGATCCCGAGGAGGTCGAGGACCAGGCCGTGGTCGTGCCGGCGGGTGGCCGAGCCGACCTGCTCGTCACCGCGCCGTCCGACGGGACGGCGGCGACGGTCGACTTCGGCGGCGGCGCCCGGGTGGCGGTGGGCCCGTCCGACGGCGGGCCGGTCATCGGCGACGACCCGAGCGTCGACCTCGACCTGCTGTCGTACGGCGAGCCGGCCAGGACCGGTCTCGACCCCGCGCAGGCCGACCGCGACTTCGAGTACCGCATCGGCAGACGCATCGCCTTCCTCGACGGACGGCCGGGGTTCTGGTGGACCATCAACGGGCGCCTCTATCCCGACGTGCCGATGTACGTGGTCGAGGAAGGCGACATCGTGACCATGACGATCACCAACGACAGCGGCGAAGTGCATCCCATGCATCTGCACGGGCATCACGCCGTCGTGCTCTCCCGCGACGGCGAGCAGGCGAGCGGCAGCCCCTGGTGGGTCGACTCCCTCGACGTCGAGGACGGCGAGAGCTACGAGATCGCCTTCGTGGCCGACAACCCCGGCATCTGGATGGACCACTGCCACAACCTCCCGCACGCGAGTGAGGGCCTGGTCACCCACCTCATGTACGCCGGCGTCACCACGCCGTACGTCATCGGCGGAGAGCACGCGAACGACCCGGAGTGAGCATCCGTCCGGGCGCCTGCCCGGTTGAGCCCTAGCCCCCTGGGTACGACCGCCAATGGACCAGACCCAGGCAGGGAGCGGGCATGACGACGGACGACGTCCGTGGACGACTGACGGCGCTTCTCGGTGCGAGCGGCCGCGGTGCCATGGCGGGGCTGCTGGGAGTGGCGGCGATGACCGCCGCGGAGAAGCTCGAACAGCGGGTCACGCAGCGGCCGGACTCCTATGTCCCCGCCCGGGCGCTGCTGACCCTCCTCGGCCGGGAGCCGGCGCCGCACGCGACGCCGCCGGCCTGGAACCACGCCATGCACTGGGGCACCGGAGCGGCGCTCGGTGCGCTGCGAGGCATCTGGACGGTCACGGGGATGCGCGGTCCTCGCGCCAGCCTTGCTCACACCGTGGTGCGACTGGCGGTCGACCAGACTCTCGAGAACGCCACCGGTGTGGGCGCTCCGCCGCACACCTGGCCGCCTCGTGAGCAGGTGGTCGACGTCATGCACAAGGCGGCATACTCGCTGGCGACCGGACTCCTTGCCGACCGCCTCATTACTCCGCGACTCGAGGTCCGGCAGGGCGTCACCAGCCACTGAACGTTCCGATCCGAAGGGCTGAGCGCGGTCCATGACGTACGCCCCCGCCGCCAGTCCGTGAGCTCACGCTTCGAGGAGCTCGCCTGGCGTGAGACGCCGATGGGCGCCATCAGCCTTCGCCGGCGCGTGGAGCCGTCGTTGCGCGTGGAGGTCTACGAGGTCAAGCTCGGCGACGAGTTCCTCATGTCCAGCCTGTTCGTCACCGGCGAGGTCGAGCTCGCACGGCTCGGTCTCCGCGACGTCGCAGCCGACGGCCTGGACGTGCTGGTCGGAGGGCTCGGCCTCGGCTACACCGCTCGTGCCGTTCTGGACGACGCCCGGGTGCGGTCGCTCGTGGTCGTCGAGGCGCTCGACGAGGTCATCGACTGGCACGTGCGCGAGCTGCTTCCCCCGGTGGCCGGGCTGACGTCGGACCCGCGCACGCGCCTCGTGCACGGCGACTTCTTCGACCTGGCGGCTTCGCACCAGCCTCCTGACGAGTGGCCGACCGGACCGTTCCACGCCGTCCTCGTCGACATCGACCACACACCGCACCATCTCCTCCACCCGAGCCATGCCGGCCTCTACACGCCGGCGGGACTGCGGCGGCTCAGACGACGGCTGCGGGCCGGGGGGGTCTTCGCGTTGTGGTCGGACGATCCCCCCGACGCGTCCTTCCTGTCCGTGACGGAGGAGGTCTTCGACCGCGCCACCGCCCATGTGGTGACGTTCCCCAACCCGCTGACCGGCGGCACATCGGCGAACACCGTCTACGTCGCACGGTGAGGCACGGCCTCAGTCGCCGAGCTCGGTCCGCCGCCGGTTCACGTAGTCCTCCAGCTCGGCCCGGATGCCGTCGTCGAGGGGCGGCTGCTCGTACTCCTCCAGGCGCTTCCGCCACAGCGCGGAGGCCCGACCCGTGGTGTCGACAGCGCCACCCCGCATCCACCGCTCGTAGTTGTCCGAGCTGTTCAGGAACGGCCGGTAGAAGCAGGTGCGGAACCGCTCCATCGTGTGCATGGCGCCGAGGAAGTGTCCGCCGTGCCCGACCTCCTCGTGCGCACCGAAGGCCAGGGACTCCTCCGTGATCTCCAGCGGGGTGAACTCGTGCTGCAGCATCTCGAGGATCTGCGCGTCGACGATGAACTTCTCGTACCCCGCAACGAGACCACCCTCGAGCCAGCCGGCCGAGTGCATCACCCAGTTGGCGCCGGCCAGGAAGGTCGGCAGCAGGGTCATCAGCGCCTCGTAGCCTGCCTGCGCGTCGCTGACCTGTGACGACGTGAGGCCACCGCCGGTACGGAAGGGCAGCCCGAAGTGCCGCGCGATCTGGCCGGTGCACAGCAGCCCCATGGCCGACTCCGGCGTCCCGAACGTGGGCGACCCCGACTGCATGTCGATGTTGGAGAGGAAGGATCCGAACACCACGGGAGCGCCGGGCCGGATCAGCTGCGACAGCGTGATCCCGCTGAGCGCCTCGGCGATCTGCTGCACCAGCGCCGCCGGGATGGTCACCGGCGACATGGCGCCCATCAACAGGAACGGCGTGAGCACCACCGGTTGGCCGGCAGCGGAGTACTCGAACTGGGCATCGAGCATCCGGTCGTCCCACCGCAGGGGTGAGTTGCAGTTGATGAGGGAGATGCAGGCCGGCGTCTGCTCGATCGAGTCCCGGCCACCGAGGAGGATCTCCGACATCGCGATCGTGTCCGCGGCGTTTCCTCCCGACACGACGTTGCCCATGTAGATCTTGTCGGTCAGGGTCATCAGCGCGTACGTCATGTCGAGGTGCCGCGAGTCCAGCGGTGTGTCGTTGGGCTCACAGATCACTCCGCCGGCCGAGTCGAGCACGCCGAAGCCCTGCGCCAGCTTGGTGAAGTTGCGGAAGTCGTTCATCGTCGCGTCGCGGCGCACCTCCCCCTCACGGACGAAGGGCGGCCCGTACACGGCTCCGAATGCCATGGCGTTCCCGCCGATGTGAACGGTGTTGTCGGGGTTGCGCGCCTGGATGTCGAACTCGCGCGGCGCCTTGGCCACCTGCTCGAGCACGAAGTCGGGGTCCAGGAAGACCGTGTTGTCCTCGACGCGCTGGCCGGCCGCACGGAACAGGTCGAGCGCCCGGTCGGACATGAACTCGATGCCGACCTCGGTGAGCAGGCGACGCCATCCCCGGTCGAGGGTCGCCATCGCGTCTTCCGACAGCACGTCGTAGCGCGGCATGCGGTTGTGGAACATTGTGGGCCCTTCAGATCGCGATTCGGCTTGACCGACTGCCGTGAGGATCCTAACCTCATTATGTGGGACCGAGGTTCCACCCCATGGAACTTCTCCAGTAAGTCTCGAGGAACCCCCAGTGAGCACCACCGGCACCCAGGCGATCGACCGTGCCGCCGCCCTGGCGGCGATGGTCGTGCACGCCGACGAGCCCATCAGCTTCACCGAGCTCGCTGCCGACAGCGGCCTGGCCCGCTCCACCACCTCCCGGCTGCTCGCCGCACTCGAGCGCAACCAGCTGCTGGAGCGCGACGGTGAGGGCTGCTTCCGCGCCGGCCCGCTGTTCGCCCTGTACGCCGCGCGGCACGACCCGTGGGCGGAGGTCGTGCGACTGGTCCGCCCCCAGCTGCAGCGCCTCGGCGACACGGTCCGCGAGAGCGTCTACCTGACCATTCCGCAGGGCCGGGAGAGCACCGTGCAGATCGCGCAGGTGGATGCGTCGTACGTACTGGGTGCCCAGGACTGGCGCGGCGTCGACGTCCCCCCGCACTGCTCGGCCGCGGGAAAGGTGCTCTACGCCTGGAACTGCCTCGACCTGCCTGACGGCGAAGGGCCGGACCTGCTCCTGCCCCGGCTCACCGCGCGCTCGATCGGCACCCGCCGTGACCTCGTCGAGGCGCTGGCCGTCGTCCGCAGCCGCGGCTACGCCACGACCGACCAGGAGCTGGAGGTCGGCCTCTCCGCCGTGGCCGCCCCGGTACGGGGGCGCGACGGCGGTGTCATCGCCGCAGTAGGGGTACATGGGCCGAGCACCCGGATCTCCGGCCAGCTCGACCAGGTGGGCCAGCTGCTGGCCGAGCACGCGCAGAAGATCTCCGCGCTGCTGATCAGACCGACCCGGAAGGAAGGCGCCGCATGACGCCCGACGAGATTCTCCAAGCCCTGTACGACGAGACGCTGGTGGGCAACGCTCCTGCCGTGCTGGAGCTCACGAACCAGGGGCTCCACCTCGGCATGGGTCCCGAGACCATGCTGTTCGACGCGTTGATCCCCTCGCTCGAGGAGGTCGGTGCTCGCTTCGAGCGCGGCGACTTCTTCGTGCCCGAGATGCTGATCGCAGGCCGGGCCATGGCCGGCTCGATGGAGGTGCTGCGTCCGCTGCTGGCCGAGACCGGCGCACAGACCGTGGGCACCTTCGTCATGGGCACGGTCAAGGGCGACGTCCACGACATCGGCAAGAACCTCGTCAACATCATGCTCGAGGGAGCCGGCTTCAACGTGATCGACCTGGGCGTGCAGGTGGCCCCGGAGAAGTTTGTCGAGGCCATCGTCGAGCACAAGCCCGACATCGTCGGCTTCTCCGCGTTCCTCACCACGACGATGCCGATGTTCAAGGCCAACATGAACGCCCTGCAGAAGGCCGGACTGCGCGACGACGTGATCGTGATGGTCGGCGGCGCACCGGTCACCCCCGAGTACGCCGACGCGGTCGGCGCCGACGGGTATGCCGCCGATGCCTCCGCCACGGTCAAGAAGGCGAAGGAGCTGATCTCCAGGCGCCGCGGCGCGCCCGTCCCCGTCTGACCGCGCTGAGCGACCACGACGGTCGCCCAGCCCTTCCCCCCACGCCCGCCCCGACCGAGGACCCTCATGCCTGACCAGCACACCGTGTTGCGCTCCGCGACCAAGGAGGTCGTGCTCGGACACGACCGGCCGTTCACGATCATCGGCGAACGCATCAACCCGACTGGTCGCAAGATCTTCCAGGAGCAGCTACGCGCCGGGGACTTCTCGGCGATAGAGCGTGACGTCGCCGCGCAGGTGGCCGGGGGCGCCGACGTGCTCGACGTCAACATGGGCGTGCCACTGACGGACGAGCCCGAGCTGCTGGCCACCGCGATCCGGCTCGTGCAGTCGCGCACCGACCTGCCGATCTGCATCGACTCGTCCGTGGTCGAAGCGCTGGAGGTCGGTCTCGACGCCTACCAGGGCAGGGCCCTGGTGAACTCGATCACCGCCGAGGACGAGCGCATGGAGCAGATACTGCCGCTGGTCAAGCGGTACGACGCCGCGGTGATCGCACTGCCCAACGATGCCGACGAGATCCCCATGGAGGCAGACAAGCGCATCGAGCTGGTGGCGAAGATCGTCGAGACGGCCACCAAGGAGTACGGCATCGCGCTCGAGGACATCGTCATCGACCCGCTTGCCATGCCGATCGGGGCCGACACCCAGGTGGTCAACACCGCGCTCGAGACCATCCAGCGGATCAGGCAGGGCTGGGGGCTGAACATGACCCTCGGCGCGTCCAACGTGTCGTTCGGGATGCCCGCGCGGCATGCCCTCGGCGCGGCGTTCCTGCCGATGGCGATGACCGCCGGCCTGACCAGCGCCATCATGGACGCGCGCTCGCCGCAGATCGTCGAGGCCGTACGTGCTGCCGACCTGCTGCTGGGCCACGACGAGTGGGGCATGAGCTGGATCGCCGCACACCGGGCCCGGCAGGCCGCGGCGGCTGCCGCCACCGAGCAGGCCGCCGGGCAGGTCCTGGGGACGGGTTGACGTGCCACGCCGGGACGCGTCCATAGCTCCAGCCAGCGCGGTCGAGGACCTCGCCCGCGAGGGGCTGATCGAGCGGCCACCCGGATACGGCGGCACGCCCTCCGGAGGCACGGCGCGCGACGGTCAGAACGGAGCTCACGACGGCACCGGTCGGGTGAACCTCACCTTCACGCCGTCCGGCCGCTCCGTCGGGGTGCCCGCAGGGGTAACCGTCTTCGACGCCGCCAGCTGGAACGGCATCGCGATCGACTCCACCTGCGGGGGTCACGGCACCTGCAAGAAGTGCAAGGTGCAGATCGCGGGCAGAGCCGGCGAAGGCGTTCCTGTCTCCCGGCTCGATGCCCGAGCCTTCAGCGTCGAGGAGCTCAAGGCAGGCTGGCGGCTCGCCTGCCGCGCGGCGGCCATGCGCGACCTGACTGTCGAGGTGCCGCCGCTCACGACCCGGCCCAAGGCTGCGACGGTCGGCGTGGGTCGGCAGGTCATCCTGCGTCCTGCCGTGCAGAAGCGGTACGTCGAGCTCACCGAGCCCACCCTGTCCGACCAGCGCCCCGACATCGAACGGCTCATGGGCGCCATCGACGACCTCGAGGTGCGCCCGACCCTGCATGCGCTGCGCAGGCTGGCGCAGTCGCTGCGCCGCAGCGACTTCAAGGTCACCGCCGTCGTCGTCGACGACCTGCTCATCGACGTCGAGGACGGCGACACGAGCCAGACGCGGCACGCGATCGCCTTCGACCTCGGGACCACCACAGTGGTGGCGACCCTGCTCGACCTTTCCACCGGCACGCCGGTCGCGGTGCAGTCGATGCTCAACCGGCAGCAGCCCCACGGCGCGGACGTGATCAGCCGGATCAGCGCCACCATGCTCGACCCGGACGCCCTGCCCCGGCTCCAGCAGCTGGCGCACGAGACGCTGGACGCGCTGGCCGGCGACGTGTGCGCCGAGGCGGGGATCGCCCGGGAGCAGGTTTACGAGGTCGCTCTGGCCGGCAACGCGACGATGACCGCGCTGGCGCTGGGCATGGACCCGGAGCCGCTGGGGGTCGCGCCGTTCGTGCTCACCACCGAGTCGTTCGACGGGCTGTGGGCCACCGACCTCGGCCTCTCGCTGCACCCGGCTGCCCCCGCCCGGGTCTTCCCTGCGCTCGGCGCCTATGTGGGCGGCGACATCGTGGCCGGCATGCTGGCCTCGGGCGTCGACCGGGACAAGCGACTGCGTCTGTTCGTCGACGTCGGCACCAACTGCGAGATCGTGCTCGGCGACGGCGAGCGGATCCTGGCGACGGCGGCGCCGGCCGGACCTGCCTTCGAGGGTGGGTCGATCCGGTGCGGCATGCGTGCCGCTCCCGGGGCGATCGAGGGGGTCCGGGTCAGCGACGACGACGTGACCTGCCAGGTCATCGGCGACGACGGCAGCGGCACCGTCGCGCCGCTCGGGCTGTGCGGCTCCGGCCTGGTCGACGCCGTCGCCGAGCTCGTCCGGGTCGGTGTGATCGAGCCCAGCGGCCGCTTCGCGCCGGACGAGCAGACCGCCGAGCGCCTGCCCGGCCTGGCCGACCGGCTCACCAAGATCGGCGACGAGCGGGTGTTCGTGCTGGCCTGGCGCGGTGAGCGCGGTGACCTTGCCGACTCCGTGCAGGTCTCCCAGCGCGACGTGCGCGAGCTGCAGTTCGCCAAGGCCGCGATCGCCACCGGATGGTCCCTGCTGCTGGAGGAGATGGGGGTGGAGCCCGGCGACGTGCAGCAGGTGCTGCTGGCCGGGTCGTTCGGCTCGTACCTCTCACCTGGCAACGCGGTGCGCATCGGGCTGGTCCCGCACATCCCGGTGCTGCGCATCGTCAGCGCCGGCAACGTCGCCGGCGAGGGCGCCAAGATGACGCTGCTCAGCGCCAACGAGCGTGCCGGCGCCGACACCCTGCTGAGGGAGGTGAGTTATGTCGAGCTGTCCGACCGCACCGACTTCAACGACCGCTTCGTCGACGAGCTGGCCTTCCCCGGCTGACGTCCACGGCGGCTCGCGAGCCGCTCGCACCGCCGTGATCGCCTGCGGCGCGCTGGCGCAGGGCGTTGCCGAGGTCGCCGCCAGGCGGAGCTGGCCGCTCGACGTCCATCCCCTGCCCCCGCTGCTGCACAACCAGCCGCAGCGGATCGCCGGCGAGGTCGAGGCCCTGGCGGCAGGACTGGTCGAACACTACGACCGCGTGGTGATCGGCTACGCGGACTGCGGCACGTACGGCGCGCTGGACGACGTCTGCGAGCGGATGGGCCTGTCCCGACTGGCCGGTCTGCACTGCTACGACGTGTACGGCGGGGCCGAGCGGTTGGCCCGGTGGTTCGAGGAGCAGCCGGGCACGTACGTGCTGACCGACTTCCTGGTCCGGTCGTTCGCGCGCACGGTGCTGGCCGAGCTCGGGCTCGACACACACCCGGAGCTCCGCGACGCCTACTTCGCCCACTACACCAGGGCGGTGTGGTTGGCCCAGCACACGGACGACGACCTGCGCGAGCGCGCCGAGGCCGCTGCGGCCGCGCTCGGTCTGCCGCTGCTGACCGTCGAGGTCGGGAACGCAGGGCTCGAACGCTCGCTCGCCGACGTCCTCGGCGAGCCCGCGACGGACACCCGCCCGGAGCGGCCGGCAGCCGCCTGACGACGTCAGCGGGCGGTGAGGGTCTCGCCCAGCAGCTTGGTGCGCCACTGCTCGGTTTCGGCGATCTGATTGAACGTGTACAGGTGCACGCCGTTGACCGCCATGGCCTCGTCCGCGAACAGCGGCGCGGTCTGTTCGAGCAGCCTCGCGGGGCGGTAGCCGCCGGGTGCGGCGATGCGCGCGAACACCGACGCATTCTTCGACAGGAAGCGAGTGGACTCACCCACGCCGATCTTGGTGGCCATCGCCAGGAGCTTGGCGCGCTCGACGGGGCCCGGCATGCCGATGAGCACCGGCATGCCGACGCCTCGACGCCGTAGCCGCTCGACCCAGCGACGGATCATGCCGGCGTCGAAGCAGAGGTTGCTGACGATGTACGTCGCGTGCTCGCGCTTGTCCCACATCGCCTGCACGGTCACGTCGTCGCTGATCGTGGGATGGCTCTCGGGGTAACCGGTGATCCCCACTGCGGGAAACGGGCGCCCCAGCTCGCTGAGGTCACGGAGCAGGTCCAGCGAGCCGGGGTAGATCCCGGCGGGAGGATCGGCATCACCGGCCGGCACGAAGACATCGTCCACGCCGAGGGCCACCAGCCGGTCGACCAGATCAGCGAGGTGGGCGCGGTCGCGCACCATCCGCGCGGCCAGGTGCGGGCTGACGCGATAGCCCTTCGCCAGCAACCGCTCGGCACAGTCGAGGGTGGCGTCCAGACCCTTGGCGGGAGAGGCGGTCACGGTCAGCCTGATGTCGGTCGGCACGTGCTCGATCACGGCTGCTTCCACCTTGGCCGTGGGCAGCAGTTCGTACCGTGCGTGGGAGAGGGCGGCTCGTACCGCTGTCGCCCGTGTCACGTTGCGCATCGCACAACCCATTTCTCATAGCGCACCACTGGTCCGGCGAGCGTACGCGCCACCATCCCCGCCCACAACCGATCCCCCACCCCGTCGACGATCCGCGAGTTGTGCAGGGCCCGACCCACCCCCCAGTCGACGATCCGCGACTTACGCAGGCCAGCCCTCCAG
>JAQSWV010000064.1 GCA_029266455.1 Nocardioidaceae bacterium | reverse complement strand
GCTGATCGCTGCCCGGTCGAGGTGTAACGTCGGGCGGGTACGACAGGGGAGCGCGCAAGCGCTGAGAGTGCGGATGTCCGCAGACCCTCGAACCTGCTCCGGCTAGCACCGGCGAAGGAAGTCGGGAACCTCTTGTCCGTCCGGTCTCCGGGCCGGAGGGCCCCCTCCTGCACGTCGAGGAGGGAACGACCATGACCGTTCGTACTTCATCTCCGCGGCTCACGTCACCCACGCGGCGGCGCGGCCATCGGCGCCGGGGCACTGCTGCGGTGCTCACGGCGCTGGCTCTGGCCGTTCTGGCCGCGGGATGCTCGACCGTGGGCGAGACGGGCGACGGCGGCTCCGGCAGCGCCGCCACGGGCCGAGTCGTTCTCGTCACGCACGACTCGTTCTCCGTCAGCAAGAAGCTGCTCGCGGCCTTCGAGGCCGACTCGGGTCTCGACGTGACCTTGCGGGCGCCCGGAGACGCGGGCTCGCTGGTGAACCAGCTGGTGCTGTCGAAGGACGCACCGCTCGGCGACGCGGTGTACGGCATCGACAACTCCTTCGCGAGCCGTGCCCTCGACGAGGGCATCGTCGAGCCGTACGCCTCCCCGCTGGCCGATCGGGTGGTGAGTGGCCTCGAGGTCGACTCCACCGACCGGCTGACCCCCGTCGACTACGGCGACGTGTGCGTCAACGTCGACCGCAAGTGGTTCAAGCAGCGCGGGCTGGCCGAGCCCGAGACGCTGGCCGACCTGGCCGATCCCGCCTACCGCGACCTGCTCGTGGTCAGCAACCCGGCCACCTCCTCCCCGGGCCTCGCCTTCCTGCTGGCGACCATCGACGCGTACGGCGACGACTGGACCGACTACTGGGCGCAGCTGCGCGACAACGGGGTCGAGGTCGCGGACTCGTGGTCCGACGCCTACTACGTCGCCTTCACCGGCGGAGGAGGTGACGGCTCCCGTCCCCTGGTGCTGTCGTACGCCAGCTCTCCCCCGTACACGATCGAGAAGGGCGCCGACCAGCCGACGACGCGGGCCCTGCTGGAGACCTGCTACCGGCAGGTCGAGTACACCGGGGTGCTGGCCGGGGCGGAGAACCCCGAGGGTGCGCAGGAGCTTGTCGACTTCCTGCTGTCCCGGCCGTTCCAGAAGGACATCCCGCAACAGATGTACGTCTACCCCGCGGTGAAGGGCACGCCGCTTCCGGCGAAGTGGAAGCGCTTCGCCCCGCTGGCCGACAACCCGTACCGGGTGAGCTCGGCGGAGATCGACGCCAACCGTGAGGAGTGGATCCAGCGGTGGACCGCCACGGTGGTCGGCTGACGGCACTGGGTCTGGGGCTCGCCGCCCTGGTGCCGCTGACGTTCCTCGGCCTCTTCTTCGCCTGGCCGGTGGCGTCGATCGTCGGTCGCGGGTTCTTCGTCGAGGGCGCCCTCGACCTCGGTGCCTTCACCGAGGTGCTCAGTCAAGGACGTACCTGGCGGGTCATCGGATACACGTTCGCCCAGGCGGGCGCCGGCACCGCGATCGCTGTGGTGCTGGGCGTGCCGGGTGCCTATGTGCTGTACCGACTGCGCTTCCCGGGCCGTACCGCCGCCCGCGCGCTGGTCACCGTGCCCTTCGTCCTGCCCACCGTGGTGGTCGGGGTGGCGTTCCGGTCCCTGCTGGTCGAGGGCGGGCTCCTCGGCTCCCTCGGCGCGGACGGGACCTTCGGTGCCGTCGTGGCCGCGTTGGTCTTCTTCAACTATGCCGTGGTGGTACGCACGGTCGGCTCGATGTGGGCGCACCTCGACCCCCGCCCCGAGCAGGCGGCGCGGGCCCTGGGCGCCTCGCCGCTCCGCGCCTTCCGCGAGGTCACCCTGCCGGCGCTGACGCCGGCGATTGCCTCCGCAGCGTCGCTGGTGTTCTTGTTCTGCGCCACCGCGTTCGGGACGGTGCTCGTGCTGGGAGGGCCGGGCTACGGCACGGTCGAGACCGAGATCTGGGTGCAGACCACGCAGTTCCTGGATCTGCGTGCAGCGGCGGTGCTGTCCGTGGTCCAGCTCGTGGTGGTCGCCGTGAGCCTGACTGCCTCGGGCTGGTCGCGGCGCCGGCGAGAGACGGCGCTGCGGCTGCAGGCGGACGTGACGAGGGAGCGATCGGTACGCCGGCAGGATGCGCCGCTGGTCGCCGTCACCGCGCTGGTGGCCGCCGGCCTGCTCCTCACCCCGATGGCCTCCCTGCTGGTGGGCTCACTGCGTACAGCGGGGGGCTGGGGTCTGGGGAACTACGCCAACCTCGCCACGACCGGTTCGGGGGGCACCCTCGAGGTCACCGTCTGGCAGGCGGTGCTCAACTCCTTGCGGATCGCGGTCGACGCCACCTGGATCGCCCTGCTGGTAGGGGTTCTCGCGTGCGTGGTGCTCTCGCGCCGTCCGCGGCGCCCGGCCGAGCGGTGGGCGGTCGGAGTATTCGACGGGGTGTTCATGCTGCCGCTCGGCGTGTCGGCGGTGACCGTGGGCTTCGGCTTCCTGATCACACTGAACCGTCCCCCCGTCGACCTGCGCTCGTCGGTGGTCCTGGTGCCCATCGCGCAGGCGGTCGTCGCCATCCCGCTGGTGATCCGGACCCTGCTCCCGGTCCTGCGGGCGATCGACCAGCGGCTGCGGGAGGCCGCGTCCGTCCTGGGGGCGAGTCCCGGCCGGGTGTTCGCCGCCGTCGACCTGCCGGTGCTCGGCCGTTCCCTGGGTCTCGCGGTGGGCTTCTGCTTCGCGGTCAGCCTGGGCGAGTTCGGTGCGACCAGCTTCCTGTCCCGTCCCGACCGGCCCACGCTGCCGGTGGTGATCTTCCGCCTGATCGGGCAGCCGGGCACCGACAACCTGGGGATGGCCCTCGCTGCCTCCGTCGTGCTCGCGCTGCTGACCACGGCCGTGATCGCGGCTGCCGAGCGGCTGCGCGTGCAGTCGGCCGGGGCTGACCTGTGAGCGGCCTGACCGTCCGCGACCTCGTCGTCCGCTTCGGCGCCACCGCGGCCGTGGACGGAGCGGACGTCGACGTGGCGCCGGGCGCGGTGCTGGCCCTGCTGGGGCCGTCCGGCTGCGGAAAGTCCACGTTGCTCCGGGCCGTCGCCGGGCTGGAGCTGCCTACCGCGGGGACCGTCGCCTGGGACGGCACGGACCTGGCGCCAGTGCCGGTGCACCGCCGCGGCTTCGGACTGATGTTCCAGGACGGGCAGCTGTTCCCGCACCGCGACGTCGCCGGGAACGTGGAGTTCGGGCTCCGGATGAACAGCGTCGACCGGGCCACCCGTCGGCGCCGTGTCGGCGAGCTGCTCGAGCTGGTCGGCCTCACCGGCTACGAGCGTCGGGCCATACCCACCCTGTCCGGTGGCGAACAGCAGCGCGTCGCCTTGGCTCGGGCCCTGGCCCCCCGCCCGCGCCTGCTGCTGCTCGACGAGCCGTTGTCCGCGCTCGACCGGACCCTGCGCGAGCGGCTGAGTGCCGACCTCTCCTCCATCCTGGCCGAGACCAGGACAACCGCGCTGTACGTGACGCACGACCACGACGAGGCATTCACGGTGGCGGACGAGGTCGCGGTGATGGCGGCCGGCCGCCTGCTGCAGACGGGCGCCCCGGCGCGGCTCTGGCGGCATCCGGCCGACGAGCGGGTCGCGCGCTTTCTCGGATACCGCTGGTTCGTGCCGGCGGCTGCTCTGCGCCGGGCCGGGGCGGACCCGGACTCGGACTGGCCCGCCGATGACCAGGACCCTGCTGGGAGCCCCTCCGGTGCGCCCGGCCCGGTGACCGCGGCGCTGCGCCCGGAGTCCCTGGTCGTCGACGCTGACGGCTCCCTGTCCGGCCAGGTGGTCGAGCAGCGGTTCACCCGCGGCGGCACCACCCTGCTGGTCGCGGTCGCCGGCGTGGGCGAGGTCGGCGCATGGAGGCCGGGAGTCGGGGCCCTCACCGCTGGGACCCCCGTGCGGCTGCGCCTGGTGCCCGAGGCGACCGCTCTCATCAGTCCGCCCCCGCCCGCTTCCTGAGCAGGCCCGATCGAGGCTGGGCACGGGAACAGTCCGAGGCTGGGCAGGGGAACAATCCGTGGCTGACTAAAGTTGAGCCAGACAGACTCAAGGCATGGCACCCGGCCGTGCCGCACCGGAACTCGCAGGAGGAACACCATGGCCCGAGCGGTCGGCATCGACCTCGGCACCACCAACTCCGTCGTCGCCGTCCTCGAGGGCGGCGAGGCGACCGTCATCGCCAACGCCGAGGGCTCGCGTACGACTCCTTCGGTTGTCGCCTTCGCCAAGAACGGCGAGGTGCTGGTCGGCGAGGTCGCCAAGCGTCAGGCGGTCACCAACGTCGACCGGACCATTCGCTCGGTGAAGCGGCAGATGGGCACGGACTGGTCGACCAAGATCGACGACAAGACGTTCACGGCACAGCAGATGTCCGCGTTCGTGCTGCAGAAGCTCAAGCGGGACGCCGAGGCCTACCTCGGCGAGCCGGTGACCGACGCCGTCATCACGGTGCCCGCCTACTTCTCTGACGCGCAGCGGCAGGCCACGAAGGAGGCCGGCGAGATCGCGGGCCTCACCGTGCAGCGCATCGTGAACGAGCCCACCGCGGCGGCGCTCGCGTACGGCCTCGACAAGGGCCAGCACGACCAGACCATCCTCGTCTTCGACCTCGGCGGCGGCACGTTCGACGTCTCCCTGCTCGAGATCGGTGAGGGCGTGGTCGAGGTCAAGGCCACCAGCGGTGACAACCACCTCGGTGGCGACGACTGGGATCAGAAGGTCGTCGACTGGCTGGTCGACAGGTTCAAGTCGGCCAACGGCATCGACCTGACCAAGGACAGGATGGCCATGCAGCGCGTCCGCGAGGCGGCGGAGAAGGCGAAGATCGAGCTGTCCAGCAGCCAGCAGACGTCCATCAACCTGCCGTACATCACCGTCGACGCAGAGAAGAACCCCCTGTTCCTCGACGAGACGATCACCCGCTCGGACTTCCAGCGGATCACGGCCGACCTGCTCGAGCGCACCAAGGCTCCGTTCCGCCACGTCATCAAGGACGCGTCGGTCGACGTGAGCAAGATCGACCACGTGGTACTGGTCGGTGGCTCGACCCGGATGCCGGCCGTGGCCGATGTGGTCCGCGAGCTGACCGGTGGGCGGGAGCCCAACAAGGGCGTCAACCCCGACGAGGTCGTCGCCGTCGGAGCGGCGCTGCAGGCGGGCGTGCTCAAGGGCGAGGTCAAGGACGTGCTGCTGCTCGACGTCACCCCCCTGTCCCTCGGTATCGAGACCAAGGGCGGCGTGATGACCAAGCTGATCGAGCGCAACACCACGATCCCGACCAAGCGGTCCGAGGTGTTCACCACAGCAGACGACAACCAGCCGTCGGTGGCGATCCAGGTGTACCAGGGTGAGCGCGACATCGCGGCCGCCAACCAGATGCTCGGCACGTTCGAGCTGACCGGGCTGCCCCCGGCACCTCGCGGTGTGCCGCAGATCGAGGTCACCTTCGACATCGACGCCAACGGCATCGTCCAGGTGCACGCCAAGGACCGTGGCACCGGCAAGGAGCAGTCGATCACGATCACCGGTGGGTCCGCGCTGTCCAAGGACGACATCGACCGGATGGTCCGCGAGGCCGAGGAGTACGCCGACGAGGACCGTCAGCGCCGCGAGCAGGTCGAGACCCGCAACCAGGCCGAGTCGCTCGTCTACTCCACCGAGAAGTTCCTCGAGGAGAACGGCGACAAGGTCGGCGACGACGTCAAGATCGAGGTGCAGACCGACGTCGACGCGCTGAAGAAGGCGCTCGAGAACGACGACACCGAGGCCGTGCGCTCCGCGGTCACCAAGCTCGGTGAGTCCAGCCAGAAGATGGGGGCGGCGATGTACGCCGCCGCCGGCGATGCCGCCGGAGCCGGGGCCCAGGACGCCGGCGCGTCCGGCGAGAGCGCGGACGCCGAGGGCGATGTCGTCGACGCCGAGATCATCGACGAGGACGAGAAGAAGTGACCCAGCAGCCCCAGCCGGACGACCACCTGCAGCCCGAGCAGCCGGACGTGCAGGCACAGCCGGGGGAGGGGGCCCGTGACGGGGCTCCTCCCGCCGGCTCGGCGGAGCAGGCGAGTACCGACACGACGGACCTCGGTCAGCTGGAGACGCAGCTGGCCGAGCGCACTGCGGACCTCCAGCGGCTGCAGGCCGAGTACGTCAACTACAAGCGCCGGGTCGACCGGGATCGCGGTGTGGTCAGGGACAACGCCACCGCCACCGTGCTGACGGCACTCCTGCCGGTGCTCGACGACATCGACCGGGCCAGGATGCACGGGGAGCTCACCGGCGGGTTCAAGGCCGTGGCCGAGTCGCTGGAGCGCACCGTGACCGGCCTCGGGCTGGTGCGCTTCGGCGAGCCCGGTGAGCCGTTCGACCCGCAGGTGCATGAGGCGCTGATGCACGAGCTCTCCGACGACGTCGACGGCCCGACCGCCCAGACCATCCTGCAGCCCGGCTACCGGATCGCCGATCGCATCGTCCGGCCCGCCCGGGTCGCGGTGGTCGAGCCGCTCACGACCGCTTCGGGGGTCACTGTGGACGAGGCCGAGGCGCCCTCCGGTCCCGGACCGGTCGACGCCGACGTGGCGGGCCCTGACGTCGTGGACGATGCCCCGCTGGACGGTGGTGCGGACGACGGCAGCGCCGACGACGCGGATGACGGCAGTGTGGGCGACGTCGTCGAGGGGCGTGCCAGCAGAGACGAGAGCAGCAGGACGTGACTGATCGGGGGCAGTCGATGGGAGGGAGGTGGCAGTGAGCAGCGACTGGATCGGCAAGGACTTCTACAAGGTCCTCGGGGTCGACAAGAACGCGTCGACCGACGAGGTCAGGAAGGCGTACCGGAAGCTGGCGCGCGCCAACCATCCTGACGCCAAGCCCGGGGACTCCCAGGCGGAGAGTCGGTTCAAGGCCATCTCCGAGGCGTACTCGGTGCTCAGCTCACCGCAGAAGCGCAAGGAGTACGACGACCAGCGGGCCATGTTCGGGTCCGGCGCAGGCGCCGCTGGCATGCGCTTCCCCGGAGGTGGCGGCCCGGGGGGCCCGGCCGGGTTCGACATCTCCGACCTGCTCGGCGGAATCTTCACCAGCGGCGGGCGCACGCGCAGCACGGCCGGCCAGCCGCGACGTGGCGCCGACGTCGAGACCGAGGCCCGGATCACCTTCGACCAGGCCATCGCCGGCGTCACGGTGCCGCTGCGCACCACCAGTGACGCGGCCTGTCGTGACTGCCGCGGCACCGGGGCCCGGGCAGGGACACTGCCCCGGGTGTGCGAGCACTGCGAGGGCAGCGGCATGCAGACGTCGGCCGCCGGGGGCGTGTTCGCCATGACCGAGCCGTGCACCGCCTGCCGCGGCCGCGGCATGGTCGTGGACGACCCCTGCCCGACCTGCCACGGTTCAGGCCGGGCCACCTCCTCCAAGACCATGCAGGTGCGCATCCCGGCGGGGGTCAAGGACGGCCAGCGGATCCGGCTGCGCGGTCGCGGCGCGTCCGGCGAGCGCGGCGGGCCGTCCGGCGATCTGTACGTGACCGTGCACGTCTCGCCGCACAAGCTGTTCGGGCGCAGCGGGGACAACCTCACGGTCACCGTCCCGGTGACCCTGGACGAAGCCGCGCTCGGTGCCACGATCTCGGTGCCCACCCTCGACGGGCGTCCAGTGTCGCTCAAGATCCCGCCCGGCACTCCTACCGGACGTACCTTCCGGGCCCGCGGCAAGGGCGGACGGCGCGGCGACGGTCTCAACGGTGACCTCCTCGTGACCGTGGAGGTACAGGTCCCGCCCGAGATGACCGACGAGGCGCGCGCGGCCATGCAGGCCTATCGCGAGTCGCGTGGCGACAAGGATCCCCGGTCGGCGCTGTTCGATGCGGCCGGAGGATGATCGTGGACCCGCAGCAGCTGCCGGGGCCGGACGTTCCCGTGTTCGTCATCAGTGTCGCGGCGGAGCTCACCGGTCTGCACCCGCAGACACTGCGCACCTACGACCGGCTCGGTCTGGTCTCACCCGGTCGCACCGTCGGCGGCGGTCGCCGGTACTCCCTGCGTGACATCGAGATGCTCCAGGCCGTGGTACGACTGACCGCTGAGGGGCTGGGACTCGAGGGCGTGCGGCGCGTGCTCGAGCTGGAGCAGCAGGTGATCGAGCTGCGGCAGCGGGTCAACGAGCTGCAGGCCGAGCTCGTGGCCGCTGTCCAGGCGAGCATGACCACGCCCAACCTGCCCGTCCCGGTGGCCAGCCGGGCCAGCCAGGTGGTCCTCTGGCGGCGCGGCTGAGCTGGTCCCGCCCCGCGGCGTGATGGGATCGGGCTCATGAGATCGGTCACCGGTGCTCGCCGGATGCGCCGGGTGGCGGCCGCGTGGAGCAGCGCCGCGGCAGGAGCGGTGCTCGTGGCCTGTGGCCCCCCGACGAGCACGTCTGCCAGCGAGCCGGTGGCCACCTCCGAGCCGACCGAGTCGGAGTCGGCCGGCGCGGGGCTTGCCGCCGGCCCCGACGACGGGTCGGACATCGACGCGCTGGACGGCTTCGCGTGTGGCCTCCGCGCCGACGGGAGC
This sequence comes from Nocardioidaceae bacterium, assembly GCA_029266455.1. Classification (GTDB taxonomy): domain Bacteria; phylum Actinomycetota; class Actinomycetes; order Propionibacteriales; family Nocardioidaceae; genus JACCWP01. Next base: position 6,670 of record JAQSWV010000064.1, on the reverse strand, counting down.
TGGCCAGCGAAGGGCACGCTGACCAACACCGGGAAGAAGGACGCGTCGTACGTCCTGACGGTCGTGGTCGCTGGTCCGGAGAGCACCACTGTTCAGGCGAAACAGCGGGTCGTTGCGGTGCCCGGTGGGGCGTCCGAGCCGGTCAGGGTCGGTGACCTACCCGTCTCCGCCGACGGTGAGCTGAGCTGCCAGGCACAGGTCGTCCGCCAATAGCACCCGAGCACAGCCTCGACAGGCTCGACAGGCCTCGACAGGCACGGCGGAACCGGCTGAGAAATGCCGCAACCGGGCCGGCCAGACTAGTGCGCTGCGGCCCCGGTAGTCGCTAGGTTGTGCCGACTCAACCTAGGCAGAGGGGCGGGTGCGATGACTGCTACGACGGATGGGCCCGGACCTGCTGGGCCCGAACCTGCTGGCGGGAAGGTCGACGTCGAGAAGGCGCTGCTCGGCGGTTCGACGTACCGGGGGATCGCTGAGCAGCAGCTCTCCCCGGGCGAGGAGCGGTTCGAGCGCCGGCGCCGGACGACCGGGCTGTTCCTGGCACCGCTGGTGACGATCGTCTTCTACTTCCTGCCGCTCGACCTCAACTACGCCCAGCACACCCTGGCCGCCGTGCTTCTCGGTGTCGTCGTGCTCTGGATGACCGAGCCGGTGCCGATCCCGGTCGGTGGCCTCCTCGGGATCGCCGCAATCGCCCTGCTGGGGGCGGTGCCCGCGGAGGAGGCGTTCCTGCCCTTCGGCGACACCACGGTGCTGACCTTCATCGGCGCGTTCATCCTCGCGCAGGCCATGCTGAAGCACGGCCTGGCGCGGCGTTTCGCCTTCCGCATCCTCGCCCTCCCGGGAGTAGGGCGCAGCACCACCAAGATTATCCTCGCCTTCGGCGCCATCACCTGCCTGCTGTCGGCGTTCGTCTCGAACACCGCCACCGTGGCGATGCTGCTGCCGACCGCGCTCGGCATCCTCACCGTGATCGCCAAGCTGCTGCAGGAGAAGGGCTACACCGACAGTGAAGGCCGCTTCGACCCCACCCGGCTGCGGGTGGGGGTCGCCCTGATGCTGATGCTCGCCTACGGTGCCAGTGTCGGCGGCCTGCTCACACCCGTCGGCAGCCCGCCCAACCTGATCGGCCGCGACCTGATCGAGCAGCGCACCGGCGAGGCGATCTCGTTCGCCGCCTGGATGGGCATGGCGATCCCGGTGTGCGCGCTGATGTTCGTCGCGCTCGCGGTCATCCTGCTGCTGCTCAACAAGCCGGAGATCCGCCACCTCACCGGCGTGGAGGAGTACGTCGCCCGGGAGCGCGCACAGCTGGGCCCGTTCAGCCGGGCCGAGCGCAACACGCTGCTCGCGTTCGGCATCACCGTCGCGCTGTGGATCACCCCTGGAGTCGTGGCGCTCGTGGCGGGCACCAGCTCGGACGTGTACCTCGAGCTGGGCGAGCGGCTGGACGAGGGCATCGCCGCCATCGTCGGCGCTGGGCTGCTGTTCCTGCTGCCGACCGACTGGGGCAAGCGGGAGTACACGATGACGTGGGGGGACGCGGCCAAGATCGACTGGGGCACTATCGTGTTGTTCGGCACGGGCATCGTCTTCGGGTCACTGCTGGACTCGACCGGACTCGCCGAGGTCATCGGCAAGGCCGCCTTCGACACCCTCGGATTCAGCAGCGCGTTCGCCATCACCGCGTTGGCGGTCGTGCTCGCCATCACGGTGTCCGAGACGACCTCCAACACCGCGAGCGCCGCGGTCGTGGTGCCGATCATCCTGCCGCTGGCCGAAGCGGCCGGGGTCAACCCGCTGACGCCGGCACTGGCGGCGACGTTCGCGGCGTCGTTCGGGTTCATGCTCCCGGTGTCGACCCCACAGAACGCGATCGTCTACGGCTCGGGCGTGGTGCCGATCACGAAGATGATCCGGTCGGGTATCAGCTTCGACATAATCGGCGGGATCCTGGTCACGCTGCTGCTGCCGTTGATGATCGTCGCCGTCGGTCTCGACTGAGGTGGCCACCGAGCGCGCGCACCGCATCGCCGTCATCCCCGGCGACGGCATAGGGACCGAGGTGACCGCGTCGGCGCGCGCCGTCCTCGACGCCGTCGCCGCCAGGCACGGGCTCGATCTGGCCTACGACGACTTCGACTGGTCGTGCCAGCGCCACGCCGAGAGCGGGTCGATGATGCCGCCCGACTCGATCGACGTCCTGCGGGCCTACGACGCCATCCTGCTCGGTGCCGTGGGGTGGCCCGGGGTCCCGGACCACGTCTCGCTCTGGGGGTTGCTGATCCCGATCCGGCGCGCGTTCCGGCAGTACGCGAACGTGCGGCCGGTGAAGGTCATGGACGGGGTGACCAGCCCCCTGCGGAGCGCGACCCCGGGCAGCGTCGACCTGGTGGTGGTGCGGGAGAACGTCGAGGGGGAGTACTCCGAGATCGGCGGTCGGCTCAACCGTGGATTTCCCGACGAGATGGCCGTGCAGGAGTCGGTCTTCACGCGGGTGGGGGTGGAGCGGATCGCGCGGTACGCGTTCGACCTGGCCCGCACTCGACGCGGCCGCCTCACCTCGGCCACGAAGTCGAACGGCATCGTGCACACGCTGCCGTTCTGGGACGAGGTCGTCGCCGGGGTCGCGGCCGACTATCCCGACGTCGAGTGGGACGCCGAGCACATCGACGCGCTGTGCGCCAAGGTCGTTCTCGACCCTGGTCGCTTCGACGTGATCGTGGCCAGCAACCTGTTCGGTGACGTCCTCAGCGACCTCACCGCTGCGGTCGCCGGCAGCATCGGCATCGCGCCCTCGGCCAACCTCGACCCCACCTCCAGCTCCCCGTCGATGTTCGAGCCGGTGCACGGGTCGGCCCCGGACATCGCGGGCCAGGGACTGGCCAACCCGCTGGGTGCGGTGTGGTCGGCGGCGATGATGCTGGACCACCTCGGCCACGAGGCGGCCGGCGCCGATGTCCTCCGCGCCGTGGAGCACTCGCTGCGCGACCCTGCCAGCCGCACCCGCGACCTGGGCGGCTCGGCGGACACCGATGCGGTCACCGAGGCGCTGGTGCGCCTGGTCGGCGCAGCCTGAGCGCCCCGGCTCGGCCTGTCCCCGGTCGGCAAAGTTGAGGGGAATCGACTCAACTTCCGCTGCGTTGCTCCTGGCAGACTCAGTTCGCCCGAGAAGAACAGGACAGCGCTCTATGGACGCCTCCAGCCTCACCCGCCGTAGCCAGGAAGCCGTCTCCGCGGCCGTGCAGCGTGCCGCCGCTTCCGGTCACCCGCAGACCGACACCGCACACCTGCTGGCCGCCCTGCTCGCACCGGCCGACGGCACACCGCAGGCGCTGCTGCGCGCCGCGGGCGCCGACCCGGGTGTTGCCGTCGAGCAGGCCGACAAGCTGCTGGCCGGGCTGCCTCGCGCCCAGGGAAGCGCCGTCCAGGCGCCGGGTCTGTCCCGCAGCCTGCTGGAGGTCTTCCAGCGGGCGACCGACCTGGCCGGTGAGCTCGGCGACGAGTACGTCTCCACCGAGCACCTCGTGGTCGGGCTCGCCACCGTCGCCGGACCGGCGCGCGACGCCCTGGAGGCCGCCGGTGCCACCGCAGCCGCGCTGCGCGCGGCCTTCGCGTCGGTCCGCGGCTCGGCCAAGGTGACCTCGCCCGATCCGGAGGCGACGTACCAGGCGCTGGAGAAGTACGGCATCGACCTCACCCAGCGGGCGCGTGACGGCGCGCTCGACCCGGTGATCGGGCGCGACCCGGAGATCCGCCGGGTGGTGCAGGTGCTGTCACGGCGGACGAAGAACAACCCCGTGCTGATCGGCGAGCCCGGGGTCGGCAAGACCGCCGTCGTCGAGGGTCTGGCCCAGCGGATCGTCGCGGGGGACGTGCCCGAGTCGCTGCGCGGCCGACGGCTGATCTCCCTCGACCTGGGCGCGATGGTCGCCGGCGCGAAGTACCGCGGCGAGTTCGAGGAGCGGCTGACCGCCGTGCTCAACGAGATCAAGGACTCCGCCGGGCAGGTCATCACCTTCATCGACGAGCTGCACACGGTCGTGGGGGCGGGGGCGTCCGGCGAGGGCGCGATGGACGCGGGCAACATGCTCAAGCCGATGCTGGCCCGCGGCGAGCTCCGCATGATCGGCGCCACCACGCTCGACGAGTACCGCGAGCGGATCGAGAAGGACGCGGCGCTCGAGCGCCGCTTCCAGCAGGTGTTCGTGGGCGAGCCCAGCGTGGAGGACACCGTGGCGATCCTGCGAGGTCTCAAGGAGCGCTACGAGGCGCACCACAAGGTGGCCATCGCCGACTCGGCGCTCGTGGCCGCGGCGACCCTGAGCCACCGTTACATCCCCGGCCGCCAGCTGCCCGACAAGGCCATCGACCTGGTCGACGAGGCCAGCAGCCGGCTGCGGATGGAGATCGACTCGTCGCCGGTCGAGATCGACGAGCTGCGGCGTGCCGTCGACCGGTTGACGATGGAGGAGTTCCACCTGGCCGAGGAGACCGACCCGGGCAGCGTCGAGCGGCTCGCGGCGCTCCGGGCCGAGCTCGCCGACAAGCAGGAGGAGCTGCGCGGCCTCGAGGCCCGGTGGGAGACCGAGAAGCAGGGGCTCAACCGGGTGGGCGAGATCAAGGAGCGCATCGACGAGCTGCGCGTCTCGGCCGATCGTGCCCAGCGCGACAACGACTTCGCCACCGCCAGCAAGCTGCTGTACGCCGACATCCCCACGCTCGAGCGTGAGCTGGCGGAGGCGCAGGCGGCCAGCGAGGCCTCGGCCGCCGACCCGATGGTGCGCGAGGAGGTCGGACCCGACGAGATCGCCGAGGTGGTGGCCGCCTGGACCGGCATCCCGACCGGCCGCCTGCTCGAGGGCGAGACCGGCAAGCTGCTGCGGATGGAGCAGGAGCTCGGCCGCAGGCTGATCGGGCAGAAGCCGGCCGTGCGGGCCGTCTCCGACGCGGTGCGCCGTGCACGGGCCGGCATCTCCGACCCCGACCGACCCACCGGGTCGTTCCTGTTCCTCGGTCCCACCGGTGTCGGCAAGACCGAGCTGGCCAAGTCGCTGGCCGACTTCCTGTTCGACGACGAGCGGGCGATGGTCCGCATCGACATGAGCGAGTACGGCGAGAAGCACTCGGTGGCGCGCCTGGTCGGCGCTCCCCCCGGCTACGTCGGCTACGACGAGGGCGGCCAGCTCACCGAGGCGGTGCGGCGCCGGCCGTACACCGTGGTGCTGCTCGACGAGATCGAGAAGGCGCATCCTGAGGTCTTCGACGTGCTGCTGCAGGTGCTCGACGACGGCCGGCTCACCGATGGGCAGGGCCGCACCGTGGACTTCCGCAACGCGATCCTCGTGCTGACGTCGAACCTGGGCTCGTCGTACCTGGCCGATCCCGCGCTCGACGAAGCGGCCAAGCGCGACGCAGTGATGGCCGTGGTCCGGCAGGCGTTCAAGCCCGAGTTCCTGAACCGGCTCGACGAGGTGGTGCTGTTCGACCAGCTCGGCACCGAGGAGCTGGCCCGCATCGTCGACCTGCAGGTCGACGCGCTGGCGCAGCGTCTCGCGAGCCGGCGGATCGTGCTCGAGGTCAGCGACGCGGCCCGCGAGTGGCTGGCCGTCACCGGCTTCGACCCGACGTACGGGGCGCGGCCGCTGCGCCGGCTGGTCCAGAGTGCGATCGGCGACCGGCTGGCCAAGGCTCTGCTGGCCGGCGAGGTCACCGACGGCTCGACCGTGCACGTGGACGCCGACCCGGATGCCGACGGCCTGCGCGTCGCCTGAGCCGCTCTGGGGAGAGGTCGCAGAGGCGGGACGGCGTGCATGGTGGGATGAGTGGCATGTCGTACCCCCCGAGCACGCCGTCGCGACCGAGATCGGTCACCCGGGCGTGCCGGCTGGCGGGGTCGGCGTCGGCCGCGGTCTGCCTGCTGAGCCTGTACGGCGCCTCGCAGCTCGACTCCCCCCAGGTGCGCAGCGACCTCACGCGAGAGCTGGAGCGGTTCGACGTCACGAACGGCGTGCAGGCCGAGGTCGTGCTCGAGACCTGGCGCTGGGCGCTCACGGCTGCCGCGGTGCTGGCGGTCGCCGCGGTGGTGTTCAGCATCTACGCGCACCGCGGCCACCGGCCGTCACGCATCGGGCTGACCGTGGTCGTGCCTCTCATGGTGGTACCGGCGGTTATGTCAGGATGGAGTCTGGTGCCAGCCCTGATCGCCCTCGGTGCTGTTGCGTGGCTGTGGGTGGCGGATTCCCGGGCCTGGTTCTCGGCTGTGGGGAGCAGGGCCACCACAGCCACCGCCGACGCGCGTCGAGGAGATCAGATGTCGAGCACCAGCCCGCCGCCCGGTGAGGGCCAGCGCGACCCCGGCCACGAACCTCCGCCCGCTCCCCAGTACGGCCAGCAGCCCCCGCCCTACGGCGGCTCCGACGAGGACGACACCACGGCGCAGCAGCCCTACGGCCAGCAGCCGCCCCAGTACGGCGAGCAGCCGTACGGCCAGCCACCGCAGTACGGTCAGCAGCCCTCAGGTCAGCAGTCCTACGGGGCTCAGCCCTATGGGCAACAGCCCTACGGTCAACAGCCGGGTGCGCCCTCCCCCTATCCCACGCAGCGACCCGGCGTGGTGACGGCCGCCGCGATCATCGCGATGATCATGTCCGCGCTCACCGGCCTGGTG
>JAQSWV010000063.1 GCA_029266455.1 Nocardioidaceae bacterium | reverse complement strand
CGGCAAGATGTCGGGTGACAAGCTGGAGAACCTGCTCAACGAGTACGGCAAACAGGGGTGGCAGCTGAAGGCGATCACCGCGACGGAGATCAAGGGTCGGATCGGACCGGGTGGGGTCGAGGGGCTGCTGGTGACGTTCGAGCGAGGTCGCTGACCGACGACGGGCCAAGCAGCGGCCGCGCGGCCCGACAAGCCGCGTCAGCGAGAGTCGGGAGCCGCGTGGTGTGCGCCGGACGCCCCCTGATCCGGCAGTCCGCTCATCGGGACGATCGGCTGACCGCTAACCGGCAGTTCCGCCTGGCCAAGGTAGGCGGCAGTACTAAGCCTGGCCAAGGTACGCCGCGGTACAACGTGACGTCCTGACGGGAAGTTGAACTGAACCCGGCCCGCTGGTTGCGTCATTGGGTACGTAGACGCCGCTGCCAAGCCAGGCAGCGAAGATCTCGGGATCGATGTGCGAGCTAGCGCTAGCGGGACACATCCAGTGCACAACAGCGTCGTAAACAGCCAAGACACTCGCCGACACCAGACAGCATAATCCCAGGTCAGGCGGCATCAGGCTCAGGCGGGTGGCCCCATCCGGCGCTGCCACCAGCTGACGTCGTAGTAGCGCCCGAACTTGTAACCCACCTCGGTCATGGTGCCGACGAGGCCGAAGCCCGCCCGCTCGTGCAGGCGCCTGCTGGCGCGGTTGGGCTCGGCGATGCCGGCCACCACCAGGTGGATGCCGGCATCGCTGATCCGCCTCAGCAGGTCGGCGTACAGCGCGGTGCCAATGCCCCGCCCGGCCTCGCCCGCCGAGACGTAGACAGTGGTCTCGCGGGTGGACCCGTAGGCGGGCCTGGGGCGGTACGGGTGCGACCACGCGAAGCCGAGCACGGCACTGTCGCCCTCGTCGGCACAGTTTCCGCGGAGCGCGACGAGCAGCGCGTCGCCGGGCGCGCTGGAGCGGCGTCGCTCCTCCCACACCTCATCCGACAACCCCTCTACGTCGAAGGTGGCGTAGCCGCGCTCGGCTTCCGCCGTGTACATGCGGGCGATGGCGGGGACGTGCTCCGAGCCGGCTGCCTCGATCCTGGCCATGAGGCGATGCTGTCGCACCCAGCGGGTCCGACGCACTCGCGCCTCGGCCCACGCTTACCGGTGGGCGGCGGCGTTGACCTGCACAACTCGCGGATCGCGGACTGGGGGTGGGTGGTCGTGGACTGGGGGTGCGGTCCGTACCTGCACAACTCGCGGATCGCGGACTGGGGGCGGGTGGCCGCGAACCGGGGGGCGGGTCGACGAGGCAGGCGCGTCAGACGACACGCCGGACCCGGTGGGTGACCCTGGGTACCGGGTCGGCTAGACATGGCGAAGGCCCCTCCAAGTACGAGTTGGAGGGGCCTCGCCTTTGCGGTGCTGCACTCGCACGCCGGCGGACCGGCGGCACGAGCGACCGGGGACGACGCCCCGTCCGAAGCCGACGCGATCACCGAAGCGATCAGAGCCGACCCCAGTCGCACACCGCCCGATCGGTTCCGTCCGGACCCGGTGCCGCGTCATCGACACCGCCTACGAGTCGCCCCGCAGGTCTGGCCCGTCGGTCTCCCGACCGGACCACCACCGAGCCATGGGACGCATGCCCCACCGGGTTGCCCCGGCGGCTTGGGCGCCCCGCCTTCGATGGCGGAGTCAGGACCATACTGCGCGAAATCCCTGCCGGTACAGGGCTCTGGGCGTCCGGACCTTCGCGTCCCTCGCGGAGTGCCGACCTGGGCTGTGGACACTGTGGTGGACAAGTGGCGCGTCGAGACAGAGCAGCCGACGTCGTCGCGCCGCTGGGCTGTGGAGTCCTTCGTGCACAGGCTGTGGACGACGGCAGTGGACGATCACCTGACGTCGTCTCGCATGTCGAGACAGCTTCCGGTGAGAACCGTTCAACGCATGTCCACGTCCGCCCCGGACGCCAGATCGCCGCACTCGACCGCCCGCACATGGCGTCGGGCGAGATAGGCGCGCGCGCCGGCATCGCCGACCGCACCAGCCGCGATGCTCTGCCAATGCTCGCGGCCCAGCAGGACGGGGTGGCCGGGCCGGTCGGAGTAGACGGCGCGGGCCAGCACGTGGGGACCGGCGAGCGCAGCGACCCGCGCCAGCACCTCGGCCCGTACGTCCGGAAGGTCCACCAGGTGCACGAGTGCCGCATCGGCGTGGGGAGCGATCCGGGTGAGGCCGTCGATGCCGGCGCGCAGCGAGGCGCCCATCCCCTCGCGCCAGTCGGCGGCCACGACGACGTCGAGCGACCCCTCCACCCGCTCCTCGGACAGCAGCGTGACCACGTCCTCGTACGCGGCGCCGACCACCACACGTACCGGCTCGCAGCCCGCGCCCCGGAGGTCGCGCGCCGCACGGACGACCCAGGACGTGCCGTCGGGGTCCCGGAGCAGCGCTTTGGGCCCGCCCATGCGCCGGCCGGCTCCGGCCGCCAGCAGCAGTCCCACGACTCCCATGGGGCGAGCCTGCCAGTGTCCCGGGCCGGCGACGGCGCCCACGTACGCCGACGGGGCGGGCCCGGCGAACCGGACCCGCCCCGTCGGGCAGTGCAGTGTGCTGGGCGAGCAACCCAGCGGCAGGACTCAGAAGTCCATGCCGCCCATGCCGCCCATGTCGCCGCCGCCGGCGGGAGCGGCCGCGGCCTTCTCCGGCTTGTCAGCGACGACTGCCTCGGTGGTGAGGAACAGCGCGGCGATCGACGCGGCGTTCTGCAGCGCCGAGCGCGTCACCTTGGCCGGGTCGGGAACGCCCGCGGCCAGCAGGTCCTCGTACTCGCCGGTCGCGGCGTTCAGGCCGTGACCGACCGGAAGGCCCTTGACCTTCTCGGCCACAACGCCGCCTTCGAGGCCTGCGTTGATCGCGATCTGCTTGAGCGGACCCTCGACGGCGACCAGGACGATGTTGGCGCCCGTCGCCTCGTCGCCCGACAGGTCCAGCTTCTCGAAAGCGACCGCGGCGGCCTGGACGAGCGCCACGCCACCCCCGGCCACGATGCCCTCCTCGACGGCAGCCTTGGCGTTGCGCACCGCATCCTCGATCCGGTGCTTGCGCTCCTTGAGCTCGACCTCGGTCGCAGCGCCGACCTTGATCACCGCGACGCCGCCGGCCAGCTTGGCCAGCCGCTCCTGCAGCTTCTCGCGGTCGTAGTCGGAGTCGCTGTTCTCGATCTCGGCGCGGATCTGGTTCACCCGGCCGCTGATCTGGTCGGCGTCACCGGAGCCCTCGACGATGGTCGTCTCGTCCTTGGTGACGACGACCTTGCGGGCCTGGCCGAGCAGCTCGATGCCGGCGTTCTCCAGCTTGAGGCCGACCTCCTCGGAGATGACCTGTCCGCCGGTCAGGATCGCGATGTCCTGCATCATGGCCTTGCGGCGGTCGCCGAAGCCCGGGGCCTTCACGGCGACGGACTTGAACGTGCCACGCACCTTGTTCACCACCAGGGTCGCGAGCGCCTCGCCCTCGACGTCCTCGGCGATGATCGCCAGCGGCTTGCCGGACTGCATGACCTTCTCGAGGACCGGGACCATGTCCTTCACCGAGGAGATCTTGGAGTTCACGATGAGGACGTACGGGTCCTCGAGCACGGCCTCCATGCGCTCGGCGTCGGTCCAGAAGTAGGGCGAGATGTAGCCCTTGTCGAAGCGCATGCCCTCGGTGAGCTCGAGCTCGAGCCCGAAGGTGTTGGACTCCTCGACGGTGATGACGCCTTCCTTGCCGACCTTGTCCATGGCCTCGGCGATGATGTCGCCGACCTGGGTGTCGGCAGCCGAGATGGAGGCGGTGGAGGCGATCTGCTCCTTGGTCTCGACGTCCTTGGCCATCGTGAGCAGCTGCTCGGTGACGGCCTCGACGGCCGCCTCGATACCGCGCTTCAGCGACATCGGGTTGGCGCCGGCGGCCACGTTGCGCAGGCCCTCCCGGACCATGGCCTGGGCCAGCACGGTGGCGGTGGTGGTGCCGTCGCCGGCGACGTCGTCGGTCTTCTTCGCGACCTCCTTGACGAGCTCGGCGCCGATCTTCTCGTACGGGTCCTCGAGCTCGATCTCCTTGGCGATGGAGACGCCGTCGTTGGTGATGGTGGGAGCGCCCCACTTCTTCTCCAGGACGACGTTGCGGCCCCGGGGGCCGAGGGTCACCTTGACGGCGTCGGCGAGCGTGTTCATGCCACGCTCGAGTCCGCGCCGGGCGTCCTCGTTGAAGGCGATGGTCTTGGGCATAAGTCCTGCGAGTCCTCACGCGAGAGTTCGGGTGGGCAAACCGGTGTGCCGCCCGCGACGGACGGACGTCGGCCGGACGGTCACGTCCCGCCCGCTCGACGACCTCGACAGCACCGGCCGTGTTGTCACTCTCCTGTCGAGAGTGCCAGCGTCAGGTTTAGCACTCGGGCCTGGAGAGTGCAAGCCGTCCCCCGCCTGCCGCATCGCGGTCGGACGGGTCAGCCGCCCGCGACCGACGGGATGATCGAGACCTTGGCGCCGTCGGCGACGGGCGTCTTCAGCCCGTCGGCGAAGCGCACGTCCTCGTTGTCGACATAGACGTTCACGAAACGGCGCAGCTCGCCCTGCTCGTCGACGACCCGCTCCTTGATCCCGGGGTGTGCCGAGTCGAGGGCGTCGAAGACCTCACCGACGGTCTCCCCGTCCGCGGGCACCTCCTTGGCTCCGCCGGTATAGCTGCGCAGCACCGTCGGCACCCGCACCTGGACGCTCATGCCAGCCCCTCCCGCTCCACGGCACGCTCGAACGCGTCGTACGTCGGCGGGATGGTCGCCGAGGGCCCGACCCGGTCCGCGATCGCGTCCAGGGTCTTGAGCCCGTCGCCGGTGTTGTACACCACCGTCTCGGCGTCGGGGTCGAGCTGCCCCGACTCCAGCAGTTTCTTCAGCGTCGCGACCGTGACGCCGCCGGCGGTCTCGGCGAAGATGCCCTCGGTCCGCGCCAGCAGCCGGATGCCCTCGCGGATCTCGTCGTCGGTCACCGACTCGACGGCTCCACCGGTGCGGCGCGCGACGTCCAGCACGTACGGGCCGTCGGCGGGGTTCCCGATCGCCAGCGACTTGGCGATCGTGTCCGGGCGGACGGGCCGGACGACGTCGTGGCCCTGCGAGTACGCCGTCGCGACCGGCGAGCAGCCGGCCGCCTGGGCGCCGAACACCCGGTAGGGCGTGGGCTCGACCAGGCCGAGCCGGCCGAGCTCACCGAAGCCCTTGTCGATCTTGGTCAGCTGTGAGCCCGAGGCGACCGGCACCACCACCTGCTCGGGCAGGCGCCAGCCCAGCTGCTCGGCGACCTCGAAGGCCAGCGTCTTGGAGCCCTCGGCGTAGTACGGCCGCACGTTGACGTTGACGAACGCCCAGTCCTCCTGCTCACCCGCGATCTCCGAGGCGAGGCGGTTCACGTCGTCGTACGTGCCGTCGACGGCGACCAGCACGCCGCCGTACACCGCCGTGGTGAGGACCTTGGGACGTTCCAGGTCCTTGGGGACGAGCACCACGCTGCGGATGCCCGCCCGGGCGGCCGCGGCGGCGGTGGCGTTGGCCAGGTTGCCGGTGGAGGGGCAGGCCAGCACCCGGAAGCCCAGCTCGCGCGCGGCGGTCAGCGCGACGGCCACGACCCGGTCCTTGAACGAGTGCGTCGGGTTGCCCGAGTCGTCCTTGACCCACAGCGTCCGTATGCCCAGCTCGCGGGCCAGGTGGTCGGCCCGCACGAGGCGGGTCATGCCCGGGTCGAGTCCGCGGAAGGTCGCGACGTCGGTGGGGACCGGCAGCAGCGGCTGGTAGCGCCACAGGCTCTGGGGGCCGGCCGCGATGTCGGCCCGGGTGACGCGTACGTCGGTGTCGTAGGCGACCTCGAGCGGACCGAAGCACTCCGGACACGCGTACAGCGCACCGAGCTCCTGGGCGGCACCGCACTCGCGACAGGACAGCGCGACGGCGTTACCGAAGGCGCCGGGGCGCACCGCCCCGGCGGGAGAGACGGTGGGGACGACGGTGGACGTGCTCGCGGTCACGAGGCTCCTTCTCATCTTCCCCGCGGCGGCTCTCACCGCGGGCCGGAGTTGGCACCTGACCAACGGGATGGTGCTGGCAGGTTGCCGGGACGTCGTCGGGCCGTTCCCTCAGTCCCTCTGGATGAGCAGCCGTCAGCGTATGCGGCACGACCGACGGCAGCCGAACCGGTGTCCAGCATGTGGCGCTACATCTCGCAATGCAAGACGACCCGCCGCCCCACCCACCCGCTTCCCGCCCCCGCCGCCCAGCCGATCATCCGCGCACTACGACGACGCCGAGGCGCTCCACGACCACGCCCCACCCGATCATCCGCGCACTACGACGACGCCGAGGCGCTCCACGACCACTCCCCACCCGATCATCCGCGCACTACGGCGACGCAGGACACGGGACTGAGCTCAGCCCCCCACCCCGTACGGTCGAGGCGTGCCCATGCAGACACCCACCACAGACATCGGACGAGCCGCCCTGGCCGCCCTTCTCGAGGACCCCGCGCACGCGCTGCTGGCGAGCGACTTCGACGGGGTGTTGGCACCCATCGTCGACGATCCCGACACCGCCCACGTGCACCCAGGCGCGGTCGCGGCGCTCAGCCGGGTGGCGGCTCGGCTGCGGGGCGTTGCCGTGGTCACCGGACGCCCGGCCGCGCAGGCCGTGAGTCTCGGCGGGTTCGAGGGTGCCGATGGCCTCGCCGACCTGGTCGTGCTCGGGCAGTACGGCGTCGAGCGCTGGGAAGCCGCCACTGGAGAGATCACGGCTCCCGAACCCCCACCCGGGATCGAGCCCGCACGCCGACGCGTGCCCGGCCTCCTCGCCGAGCTCGACCTGCGCGATGCCCAGGTCGAGGACAAGGGTCGCGCCCTGGCCCTGCACGTACGCCGGCTTCCCGACCCTGACGGCGCCCTGGAGCGACTGCGCCGGCCGGTGGCCGAGCTTGCCGCCGAGAACGATCTGCATGTCGAACCGGGCAAGCACGTCTTCGAGCTGCGCGCCGTCGGCTTCGACAAGGGCGACGCGATCCGGACCCTGCTCGAGGAGACAGGCGCCACCACGCTCGTCTACCTCGGCGACGACGTCGGTGACATCCCTGCGTACGACGCGGTGGAGGCGTACCGCAACGGCGGTGCGCAGCGGCACGGCCTGCTGATCTGGTCGGAGTCGGACGAGTCACCCGCAGCGGCTGAAGCCCTCGGGAAGCGAGCGGACCTTGTGGTTCCCGGCCCCGACGGAGCGATCGCCTGGCTCGAGCATCTCGCCGACCGCCTGGAGAGTTCGTCCTAGGGCATTCGAGGCCTCACTCGAGGCTCCTCCGCGCATGGCGGCCCACGAACGCGGCCGGCGGTCGTCGCAGTGCGCGGATGATGCGCTGGGCGGAGGCGCGTGCGGCGGCCTGACGGTCGTCGTAGTGCGGGGATGATGCGGGTGGGGGGCGGCGCGGGGTGGGGGGCGGCGCGGGGTGGGGGGCGGCGCGGGGTGGGGGCGGTCAGGGTGCGGTGGTGAGGATGACCGTGAGCCTCCCGGTGTTCATCGGCGCCACCGCCGGATGCAGCCGGTCGAACCCGATGTCGTCGGCGAGCAGGCGGGCCTGTGCCCGCAGCTGCGGTGGGTAGTACACGGTGTTGGCCGGGATCTCGCCGTACCAGTTGTCGGTGACCGCGACCTGCCATCCGGCACCCTGCAGGGTGGCACCGGTGCTGTCGGCCAGGCCGGTGATGCCGGAGTTGTTGTAGACGTCGACATAGGCGCTGCGGTCGACCGGTTGCTTGTGGCGATCGCCGTTGTCTCGCTTCTTCTTGCGCTTCTGCTCCGAGGTCTCGCCGCTCCCGGACCGGTCGGCCGGCCGGTCCCGCGGCTGCGCCGAGGGCTCGTCGCCGGTCGGCGAAGCCGCCACCTCGGCGTCACGCTCGCCGGTCACGACGAAGCCGACGAGCGCGAGCGCCACCAGGGCGGCGCACACGCCGACCAGCCAGGACGGTAGAGCCAGCCCCCGCACCGGACTCACACGTCGATGCCGAGTCGGCGGGCGCTGCGCGCCCGTTGTCGAGCCGCGCGCAGCCGCCGGAGCCGCTTCACCAGCAGTGGGTCGTACGCCAGCGCAGCCGGCTGGTCGATCAGCGCGTTCAGCACCTGGTAGTACCGGGTCGCGGACATGCCGAACTGGTCGCGCACCGCCTGCTCCTTGGCGCCCGCGAACTTCCACCACTGCCGCTCGAAGCGCAACAGGTCACGGTCGCGCTCGGACAGCTCCTCCGCGGCGCGTGCCGAGACACCGGAGGTGACGACGTCGGCGGCATCCATGGGCGCTCCCCAGCTCAGCTGGACGGGGTCGGACAGGGCGGGACATTGCTCATCGTAGGCGACGAACAACATCAGTGTCATTCGCCTGGGTACGCGCGTCGCGGCCCGTGGTCGCAGACTATGCCGGTGCCCATGCCAACCTCCGCTGACCCGCCGTCCACCGGCCGCGCGATCCAGGGGCCCCCGACCGGAGCCGCCGACCCGCCGGCCTCCGAGCCCGCCGCTCACGAGCCCGCCCACGCACCCGCCACCGGGCCAGTGCGGTGGGGCATCCTGGCCACCGGCGGGATCGCCGAGACCTTCTGCCGCGACCTCGCCCTCGTGCCCGGCGCCGAGATCGCCGCCGTGGGGTCGCGCAGCACCGCGAGGGCGGCCGAGTTCGGCGCCCGGCACGGCGCCGCGCGTACGTACGGCTCCCACGCCGGGCTGCTGTCGGACCCGGACGTGGACGTGGTGTACGTGGCGACTCCGCACCCCTTCCACATGGAGGCGGTGCTGGCGGCGATCGAGGCCGGCAAGGCCGTCCTGTGCGAGAAGCCCCTGGGCATGCGCGCCTCGGAGTCCGAGGCCATGGTCGCCGCGGCCCGCCGACGCGGGACGTTCCTCATGGAGGCGATGTGGATGCGGTGCACTCCGGGGGTACGGCGGCTCCGGTCGCTGGTCGACGAGGGCCGGGTGGGCCAGGTCCGCTCCGTGCAGGCAGACCTCGGGGACCAGCTGTCCACCGACCCCGCCGCCAGGTGGCAGAACCCCGACCTGGGCGCCAGCACCCTGCTCGACGTCGGCGTCTACCCCCTGACCTTCGTGACGATGCTGCTCGGTGAGCCGAAGGCGCTGGTGGGACAGGCCGTGCTCTCCGGGCGGGGGGTGGACAACGCGGCCGGGCTGGTCCTGACGTACGACTCCGGCGCGATCGCCACCGTGACCTGTTCGCAGCACGCGCGCACCGGCTCCACCGCGACCGTCAGCGGCGACCGCGGACGGATCGAGGTGGCCGCGCCGATCATGGCGCCCCCGTCGCTGCGCCTGGTGGCGACGGCGGGCGACGACCCTGACCCGGAGCTGTTCACCGACCCGATCATCGGCGTCGGCATGGCGCACGAGGCGATCGAGGTGCACCGCTGCCTGCAGGCCGGGCTGACAGAGAGCCCGCTGGTGCCGCTGGACGAGACCGTGCTGGTGGCCCGGCTCCTCGACCAGGCCCGACAGGCGTGCGGCGTGGTGCTGCCGGGAGACCGGTGAGGGATCGGACTCGAGCCAGCACCAGATCTCGCTAGGGTCGGGGCGATGCCTTCCTCCAGCAGCACGATCTCGCAGGCCGATCTGGTGGTCGTCGCCAACCGTCTCCCCGTCGACCGGACCGTCGACGACGCCGGCACCACGCACTGGCAGACCTCGCCGGGCGGCCTGGTCACCGCCCTCGAACCCGTCATGCGGAAGAACGCCGGCGCGTGGATCGGCTGGCACGGCGCCGACGACGACGTCGACCCCTTCGAGCACGAGGGGCTGTCCCTGGTGCCGGTGCCGCTGTCGGTACAGGAGGTCGAGGAGTACTACGAGGGCTTCTCCAACAGCACCCTCTGGCCGCTGTACCACGACGTGATCGCGGCGCCCAAGTTCCACCGCGAGTGGTGGGACGCCTACGTCGCCGTCAACCGCCGTTTCGCCGACCGGGCCGTCGAGGTCGCGGCCGAGGGCGCCGTGGTGTGGATCCAGGACTACCAGCTGCAGCTGGTGCCACAGATGCTGCGCGAGCAGCGCCCCGACCTGCGGATCGGCTTCTTCCTGCACATCCCGTTCCCGCCCGCCGAGCTGTTCAACCAGATCCCGTGGCGGCGCCAGCTGCTCGAGGGCCTGCTCGGTGCCGACCTGGTCGGCTTCCAGCTGCCCGGCGCGGCGACCAACTTCGTGCGGCTGATCCGCTCGCGGGTCGGCCACCGAACCACCCGCAACACCATCCACCTGCCCGACGGGCGCAACGTGGACACGCGCGCGTTCCCCATCTCGATCGACTCCGCCGGCCTCGAGGAGATGGCCCGCGAGCCCGAGACCCAGCAGCGCGCTCGTGAGATCCGCGACAACCTCGGCAACCCCAAGACGCTGCTGCTCGGTGTGGACCGCCTCGACTACACCAAGGGCATCACCCAGCGGCTGCGCGCCTTCGGCGAGCTGGTGGCCGACGGGGCCGTCGACGCCGACGAGGTCATGTTCGTGCAGGTCGCGACCCCGTCCCGCGAGCGCGTCGAGCAGTACCGGGTGCTCCGCGACGACATCGACCGCCTGGTGGGCCGCGTCAACGGCGACCTCGGCCACATCGGCCGGCAGCCCATCACGTACCTGCACACGTCCTACCCGCGCACCGAGATGGCAGCGCTGTTCCGCGCCGCCGACGTCATGGTGGTGACCCCGCTGCGCGACGGCATGAACCTCGTGGCCAAGGAGTACGTCGCCTGCAAGTACGACGACAAGGGCGCGCTCGTGCTGAGTGAGTTCGCCGGCGCTTCGGCCGAGCTCAAGCAGGCCTTCCACGTCAACCCGTACGACATCAACGGGCTGAAGTCGACCCTGCTGGCGGCCATGCGTGCCGACTCGCGCGACCTCAGCCGCCGGATGCGCGCGATGCGCCGGCAGGTCAGCGAGCACGACATCGCCAAGTGGGCCTCCGACTTCCTCTCCGAGCTGCGCCGAACGGCCTGACGCACCGGCAGGCCACAGTCAGGGGGCAGGGCTCCGGCGACGCCTGACCAGCAGCAGGCCGCCCAGGGCGACCAGCAGCGCCGCCCCGCCGCCACCCACGGCGAGCGCCATGACCGGGACGTCCCCGCCGTTCTCGGACGGGATCGGCATGGTCTCCGGCTCCTCGAGCTCCCGGGCCTTGTCCAGGTAGACCGCGGCCATGGCGTGCGGCGGCCCGTCCCGGACGACTGCCCGCAGCCGGGCGACCGCCGTCTCCTTGTCCCCGGCGAAGTACGCGTCCAGCCCGGCGCGGTACGCGGCTGCGGTGGCACCCGGCCGGTTGCGGACGCCGATGTCGGCCAGCATCCGGGTGACGACCGAGGCCGGCCGCACGAAGGCGGTCCCGCGCGCTGCCGGCCGCCCTGATCTCTTCGCCGTCGGCGCCGTCGGCGTTGCTGGCGCCGCCGCGAAGCCCACGACGTCACCGTCCGGCCCGACCACGGGCCCACCGCCAGCACCGTCGGGAGGCGGGGCGGAGAGCGTGTACCCCGTCACGGCACCGCCCTGGGCAGTCCGTGCCCGGATGGTCGCGGCCCGGGCCGACGCGAGGAACGACCGGTCGGGGACCGGCTCGACGGAGCCGCGATAGCCGACCGACACGATCCGGGTCCCGACCTCCAGGGGCTCGCGATCCGCGAGCGCAAGCGCCGGCAGACCCGCCGCGGCGACCTTCAGCACGGCCACATCGCCGCGGTCGACCGACCGGTACCCCAGAACCCGTGCCGGATGGGGCCGTCCGGGCCGCATGCCTGCGACCGGCACTCCCCAGGCGGCTTCGACCGCCCGGTCCGGACCCCGGTCGGAGGTGTCGTACCCCTCCACCCGCAAGTTCGCAGCAACCTCGGCGACGGTGACACCGTCGGGATACCTGCCGCCGCCGGTCTGGTGCCGGGCAGCCTGAGCGGCGATGGCTCGATAGCTCTGCCCCTTCGGGTCGACACAGTGACCGGAGGTGGCGACGTACCCGCGCGGGTTGACCACGTAGCCCGTGCAGTGCGTGTCGACCTCGAACGGCCGGCCGCCCCGCACGTACTCCTTGCGCACGGTGTCCCAGACGTAGCCCTCCCAGCTCACCTGCAGGTGCACGAGGCTCGGCTGCACGTAGGCCCTGACCTGTCCGGGTGCGGACCCGGGGTCCGCCGCCCCGGCGGCGGTCGGTAGGACCGCGAGCACGACCGCTGCGACGAGAGCCGCGACTGCTTTCATGAGGCTGCACACGGTACGTGCCCGGCCTCGGGCGCCGCGCCACGGCGTCGCGGGCGTGGTTAACTGCCGTCGATGCGTATCGGGCTGTTCGTGACCTGCCTCGCCGACACCATGTTCCCGTCGGTCGGGCAGGCGACCGTGACCCTGCTGGAGCGGCTCGGGCACGAGGTGGTGTTCCCCGTCGAGCAGACCTGCTGCGGGCAGATGCACGTCAACACCGGCTACCACCACCAGGCGCTCCCGCTGGTGCGTCATCACACCGAGGTGTTCGCCGACTGCGACGTCGTGGTCGCACCCTCAGGGTCCTGCGTGGGCTGTGTGCGCCACCAGCACGCCATGGTCGCGCGACAGTACGGCGACGAGAAGCTGGCCGTCGCGGCCGAGCGGTCCGCGAGCCGTACCTACGAGCTGTCCGAGCTGCTGATCGACGTGCTGGGGGTCGAGGACGTCGGTGCCTACTTCCCCCACCGGGTTGCCTACCACCCGACGTGCCACTCGCTGCGGATCCTGCGGGTAGGGGACAAACCGCTGCGGCTGCTGCGGAACGTGCGGGGTCTCGACCTGGTGGAGCTGGCGGCGGCCGAGCAGTGCTGCGGCTTCGGCGGCACCTTCGCGGTCAAGAACGCCGACACGTCGACCGCGATGCTGGCCGACAAGATGCGCGACGTACTCGGCACGGGCGCTGACGTGGTGACCGCCGGCGACTCGTCCTGCCTGATGCACATCGGCGGTGGGCTGTCCCGGCTGCGCACCGGTACCAGAAGCCTGCACCTGGCCGAGATTCTCGCCAGCGTGGAGGCCGAGATCTCGCCACAGTCGGCGCCCGTGTCGGCTGCCGTCCGTCCGTCACCCGGGGCCGGTCAGGACGGTCTGGCATGAGCGAGACGTTCCTCGGTCTGCCCACCACGGCACCGCGCGGTGTCGGCGCCCTGCGCGGCGAGCACTCCTTCCCGGTCGCCGCCCGGGTCGCGCTCGGCGACTCCCAGCTGCGCCACAACCTGGCTCACGCCACCGGCACCATCCGTGCCAAGCGCGCCCGGGTCGTCGGGGAGGTTGACGACTGGGAGCAGCTGCGGGTGGCCGGCGAGGCCATCAAGACCGCCACGATGGCCCGCCTGGACGAGCACCTGGTGGCACTCGAGGCCGCCGTGGTCGCCCGCGGCGGAGTCGTGCACTGGGCCCGGGACGCCAACGAGGCCAACCGCATCGTGACCGACATCGTGCTCGCCACCGGCGAGACCGAGGTGGTCAAGGTCAAGTCCATCGCCACCCAGGAGATCGGCCTCAACGAGGCGCTGGCCGAGTCCGGCATCGCCGCGTACGAGACGGACCTGGCCGAGCTGATCGTGCAGCTCGGTGACGACTGGCCGTCGCACATCCTGGTCCCGGCCATCCACCGCAACCGGTCCGAGATCCGCGAGATCTTCCTGCGCGAGATGGTCGGCGTCGACCCCGACCTGACCGACGACCCGACCGCCCTGGCCGAGGCGGCGCGCCGGCACCTGCGGGCGAAGTTCCTGTCCGCCAAGGTCGCGGTGAGCGGGGCCAACTTCGCCATCGCCGAGACCGGCACCACCATGGTCGTGGAGTCCGAGGGCAACGGGCGCATGTGCCTGACGCTGCCCGAGACGCTGATCACCGTGATGGGCATCGAGAAGCTGCTGCCGAGCTGGCGCGACCTCGAGGTCTTCCTGCAGCTGCTCCCCCGCTCGTCGACCGGCGAGCGGATGAACCCGTACACCTCGATGTGGACGGGCGTGACCCCGGGCGACGGCCCGCAGGCGTTCCACCTGGTGCTGCTCGACAACGGCCGGACCAACGTGTTGGCCGACGCGGTCGGCCGCTCGGCGCTGCACTGCATCAGGTGCAGCGCCTGCCTGAACGTGTGCCCGGTGTACGAGCGGACCGGCGGGCACTCGTACGGGTCGGTCTACCCCGGGCCCATCGGGGCGGTGCTGTCGCCGCAGCTGACCGGAGTCGAGGACAACGCCAGCCTCCCGTACGCGTCCAGCCTGTGCGGTGCGTGCTTCGACGTCTGCCCGGTGCGCATCGACATCCCGTCGCTGCTGGTCGACCTGCGCCGCCGCCACGTCGAGGCGGTCGCTGACGACTCCCGCGTGCCGTCGGCCGAGTCGGTGACGATGGCAGCCGCCGCCTGGGCGATGGGCGACGCCCGGCGCTGGCGGCTGGCGGGGAGGGCCGGCCGGTTGGGCCGGCTGCTGTCCCGTCGCCGCGGCCGCATCTCGTCCCTGCCGCCGCCGCTGTCGGGGTGGACGGGGAGCCGCGACCTGCCGGCGCCCCCGGCTGAGACGTTCCGCGACTGGTGGACGCGCACCCGCGGCGACGGTGGTGGCCGGCAGGACACCGGGGGGAGCGACGGGACGGGAGGGTCCCCGTGAGCGCGCGCGACGACGTGCTGGCGCGTATCCGCAGCGCCAACGCCTCCGGTGCGGCGCCGCTGGCGGACGCGCCCCGCGACTACGCGCTCACCGGCGCCATGGCGCCCGGCTCGGCCGACGCCGTCGACCTGCTGGAGGACAGGCTGGTCGACTACAAGGCCACGGTCACGAGAACGAGCCCCGAGGGCATCGGGGCTGCGGTGAGCGCTGCCCTGACCGGCGCGTCCAGGGTCGTCGTGCCGTCCGGCCTCGACCCCGAGTGGGTCACCAGTGCAGAGCGCGTGCTGGACGACGCCAGCCTCACCCCGCTCGACCTGGACCGGCTGGACGGCGTGGTCACGGCCGCCACGGTCGCCTGCGCCGTCACCGGCACGATCGTCCTCGACGGCTCCTCCGACCAGGGTCGGCGCGCCATCAGCCTGGTGCCCGACCTGCACGTGTGCGTGGTCCGCGCCGACCAGGTGGTGCACAGCGTTCCCGAGATGCTGGCCCGCGTCGAACCCACCCGACCGCTCACCCTGATCAGCGGCCCCTCCGCCACCAGCGACATCGAGCTCGAGCGCGTGGAGGGTGTGCACGGGCCCCGCACCTTGCACGTGGTGATCGTCAC
>JAQSWV010000013.1 GCA_029266455.1 Nocardioidaceae bacterium | reverse complement strand
GCATGGTCGACGCCGCGGTTGGGGGCAAGACCGGGATCAACACCGACGCCGGCAAGAACCTGGTCGGGGTGTTCCACGAGCCGGCGGGCGTGCTGTGCGACCTCGACACGCTGCGGGTGAAGGCGGCCGTCGTCGCGGGTGACCTCCGCGAGACAGACGCCGCCAGCGGCTCCGGGCTGGGGCGTGAGGTGCTGAACTACGGTCACACGTTCGGTCACGCGATCGAGCAGGTCGAGCGCTACACGTGGCGGCACGGAGCCGCAGTCGCTGTGGGCATGGTGTTCGTCGCCGAGCTGGCGCGGTTGACCGGGCTGCTGGACCACGCCACGGCTGAGCGGCACCGCTCCGTCCTGCGGCTGGTCGGCCTGCCGACGGCGTACCGGGGCGGCGCCTGGCCGGCGCTGCTCGACGCCATGCGCCGGGACAAGAAGGCGCGAGGTGACGGTCTGCGGTTCGTGGTGCTCGAGGGCATCGCCCGCCCGGCCGCGCTCGTCGCCCCTGACCCGTCCCTCCTGACCGCCGCGTACGCCCGGGTGTCAGCTGATTGACCCAGCGTCTCGAGTGATGAATCCGGCGGCCCGGGCACTTGTCAGCCGCCGGATGACGGCCGGATCGGCCTATGGTGAGGACGTGCCAGAGGTGGAGACCGGACGACGCGACCGGCTCGCGGCGCAGCTGGCGGCCCGAGACATCGACGCGGCCCTGGTGACCGATATGGTCAACGTGCGCTACCTGACGGGCTTCACCGGCTCCAACGGAGCCCTGCTCGTGCAGGCGTCCGGTGCCGCGGTGTTCGCCACCGACGGTCGCTACACCGGCCAGGCCGCGCTGCAGTGCCCCGACCTGCCGATCACCACCACGAGGAGACTCTGCGCCGACCTCCTGCAGACGGCGGGCCGGATCGGCCGACTCGCTGTGGAGACGCACTCGCTCACCGTCGACGCGTACGCCGCCCTGTCTGCCACCGCCGATCCCGGCACCACGGTGGTGTCCCTGGACCGTGCCGTCGAGACGCTCCGCGTGGTCAAGGACGACGGCGAGATCGCCGCCCTGCAGCGAGCCTGTGCCATCTCGACCGAGGCGCTGCAGCAGGTCCTCGCCGGTCCGCTCAAGGGACGGTCAGAGCGCGAGGTGGCACGCGACCTCGAGTGGCGCATGTTCGCCCTCGGTGCGGAGGCGATCGCCTTCGACACCATCGTCGCCGGGGGGCCCAACAGCGCCGTCCCGCATCACATGCCCACGGAACGGCCGCTTGCCCGGGGCGACCTGCTGAAGATCGACTTCGGGGCGCGCGTAGACGGTTACCACGCCGACTGCACCCGTACGTCGGTGCTTGGCGAGCCAGCCGACTGGCAACGCGAGATCCACGCCGCCGTACGCAGCGCTCAGCAGGCTGGCGTTGACGCGATGGTGGCCGGTGCGGCCGTGGTGCGACCGGACGCAGTGGCACGCCAGGTCCTCGACGAGGCGGGGTGGCTGGAGCGGTTCACGACCGGCATCGGGCACGGGGTCGGGCTGCAGATCCACGAGGACCCGTTCGTGGGGCCACGTCACCCCGGTAGACTGATGGATCGCACCCCGGTCACGATGGAGCCAGGTATCTACCTGCCCGGCCGTGGCGGAGTGCGGATCGAGGACACCCTGGTCGTAGGGACCGGCACGCCGCAGGTGCTGACCGATGCCCCCCGGGAGCTTCTCGTCGTCGGCTGACGCGCAGCCCGACGAGGTCGGCCGGGGCCTACGCATCCAGCCGACCGACGACACCGACGACAGGACGCGACGAGACATGGCCACAACCAACGACCTCAAGAACGGCATGGTGCTGAACCTCGACGGCCAGCTGTGGTCGGTGATCTGGTTCCAGCACCACAAGCCCGGCAAGGGCGGCGCCATGGTGAAGACGAAGCTCAAGAGCGTGCTGTCCGGAAAGGTCGTCGACAAGACGTTCAACGCCGACGTCAAGGTGGACATCGCCAGCGTCGACAAGCGACCGATGACCTACCTGTACCACGACGGCGACTCCTACGTGTTCATGGACTCGCAGTCCTACGACCAGCTGCCACTGGGCAACGACATCGTGGGCGATGCCGCGAACTTCCTTCTCGACAATCAGGAAGCCGTCGTCGCACTGCACGAGGGGGTTCCGCTGTACATCGAGCTGCCCGCCTCGGTCGAGCTCAGCGTCGAGTACACCGAGCCGGGCATGCAGGGTGACCGGTCCACCGGCGGCACGAAGCCGGCCCGCCTGGAGACCGGGTTCGAGGTCCAGGTCCCGCTGTTCATCACCACCGGCGAGAGGGTCAAGGTCGACACCCGCGACGGCAGCTACCTCGGACGCGTCACCGGGTGAGCGCCCGCAGCAAGGCGCGCAAGCGGGCGCTCGACATCTGCTTCGAGTCCGAGCTGCGCGGTCTCCGGCTCGACGGCACGCTCGCACAGCGGACGGACGAACGCGCCGCCGAGGGCACCGCACTCAACCCGTACACGGCTCGCCTCGTCCAAGGCGTCCTGGCGCACCAGGCGGAGATCGACGCACTGATCGAGGACTATGCCGTCGGGTGGACGCTGGACCGCATGCCGGCCATCGACCGGAACCTCCTCCGTATCGGCGCATTCGAGATCCTGCACGTCGACGACGTCCCCGACGAGGTGGCCATCAGCGAGGCGGTCGCGCTGGCACGGCAGCTGTCGACCGAGGAGTCACCGAGATTCGTCAACGGTCTGTTGGCGCGCGTCTCCCAGCGCCAGCTCCACGGCCAGGCACACGGCCAGCCATAGGGCCGGTCGCACGGCCAGTCATAGGGCCGGTCACACGGCCAGTCATAGAGCCGGTCACACGGCCGGTGGCAGGCGACCCGACGATGGGCTCGGGCGACGGCCAAAGGTCACAGCCGGGTCACAGTGAGGCTGCCACAGCCGCGTCCGTTAACCCCGGAGTCCGCGACTCGCGTAGGGTCCGGTTTCGTCCCATGCGCCACATGGAGAGGATCGGATATTGACCGGACTACCTTTTGGTGAGTACCTCTCCGCCTACAGCGAAGAGCTCATCGGTGGCTTCCAGCGCCATTTCCTCCTGTCCGTCTACGTGTTGGTCATCGCAACCTTGGTCGGCGTGGTGCTGGGGATGCTGGTCTACCGCAACAAGCTGGCAGCCGCGGCGTCGATCGGTGCGCTGGCTGTGTGGTTCACGATTCCGAGCATCGCTCTGTTCGGGCTCTTTGTCCCCATTTTCGGTTTCGGGCTCGCCACCGGCTACCCAGTCATCACCATGTACGGGCTGCTGCCCGTGCTCCGCAACACGATCGCCGGCCTCAACAGCGTCGACGCGCCCACCCTGGACGCCGCGCGAGGCATTGGGATGGGCCGGTTCCGCATCCTGTGGCAGATCGAGCTGCCGCTGGCGTGGCCGGTGATCCTCGCCGGCATCCGGGTCTCGGGCCAGCTCATCGTGGGACTCGTCGCCATCGGCGCCTACGTGGGCGTCACCGGTCTGGGGGAGATGCTGTTCAGCGCACTCCAGAACCTGGGCTCGGTGAACACGTTCAACCAGGCTCTGGCCGGCACCCTGCTGATCGCCGTCATCGCCCTGCTCCTCGACGCGGCATTCGTTCTGATCCGCCGCTTCTCGACCCCGAAGGGGATCCGTGTCTGAGTCAGCCACCACCAACGCCGGGGCGTCCCGCCAGACCGAGGGCGGTGGGGTGCCGATCGTGCTCGACGGTGTCACGAAGAGGTACCCCGGGACCGACAGCGCCGCCGTCGACGACATCCATCTCGACATCGCCCCGGGTGACATCGTGATGCTGGTCGGGCCGTCGGGCTGTGGCAAGACCACCACCATGCGGATGATCAATCGGCTGATCGAGCCGACCTCCGGGCGGATCCTGATCGACGGCGAGGACGTGCTGTCGCTCAACGACGTGAAGCTCCGTCGCACGATCGGCTATGTCATCCAGCAGATCGGCCTGTTCCCGCACCTCACCATCGAGAGCAACGTCGCCATGGTTCCCAAGCTGCTCGGCTGGGACAGGTCGCGGACGTCGAAGCGGGTAGCGGAGATGCTCGGCGTTGTCGGTCTCGACCCGGACGAGTTCGGTCACCGGTACCCGCGTCAGCTGTCCGGCGGCCAGCAACAGCGTGTCGGGGTGGCCAGGGCACTGGCGGCCGACCCGCCGATCATGCTCATGGACGAGCCGTTCGGTGCCGTCGACCCCATCACCCGGACGAAGCTGCAGGACGAGTTCCTCAACCTGCAGCAACGGCTCAAGAAGACCATCGTCTTCGTCACGCACGACTTCGACGAGGCCGTGAAGATGGGCGACAGGATCGCGGTCCTCGACAAGGGTTCCCGCATTGCTCAGTACGCCACCCCGGAGGAGATCCTCACCAGTCCGGCCGACGACTTCGTTGCCGGATTCGTCGGTCACGGTGCCACGCTCAAGCGGCTGCAGCTCGAGCGCCTCGACAGTCTGGACCTGCACCCGGCCGAGGAGGCGGAAGCGGGGATCGAGCCACTCTCCATCCGCTCCACCCTGCACGACGTGCTGGACGCGATGATCGCGGACGGCCTCGATGCCGTACCGGTCGCCCGTGACGGACAGGTCATCGGCACCGTGACCCTCGAGGACCTGCTCGGTCGGGTGCGGGAGCTGCGTGCGGAGGCCGACGCCCGCACCGGCGGCTCAACCGGGTCCCGCCCGGGTGCGACGCCGGGCACCACTCCTGACCCGGAGCTAGAGGCGGGCACGCACCAGGGTAGGCAGGAGTGACTGCCGCAGGGACAGAGCAGCTTGACCCCGTCGAGCCGCTCGGCGCACGCCGCGGCCGCGTGTTCGGCTGGCAAGACCTGATCATCCCGGCGCTGTGTACCGCGGTGGTGGTGGCGGAGCTGTTCTACCTGTCCCAGGCGCCCCTCGACCCGATCGAGCGTGATCTGGTCTCCGGGGACAAGATCTGGGAGTACACCCGCGAGCACATCCAGATCACGTTCGTCATCGTCGTGCTCGTGCTCGCGGTGGCGGTTCCGCTCGGCGTGCTGATCACCCGACGCCGCACCGCATGGATCGCCCCGTTCGTGCTGG
Source organism: Nocardioidaceae bacterium (assembly GCA_029266455.1). Taxonomy (GTDB): domain Bacteria; phylum Actinomycetota; class Actinomycetes; order Propionibacteriales; family Nocardioidaceae; genus JACCWP01. The sequence goes on along the minus strand of JAQSWV010000013.1, from coordinate 49,322 downwards.
CGTTCGGCAACGTCGGCCAAGCAGCCCCTATCGTCGGCCTGATCGCCATCGTCGGCTCGTTCTTCATCGGGTTCTGGCCGGTGGTGCTGATCATCGCGGCGTACAGCATCCTGCCGGTGCTCCGGAACACCATCGTCGGCATCCAGCAGGTCGACGACGGGGTGATCGACGCCGCCAGAGGCATGGGCATGTCCCCGCGGGGGATCCTCTTCGGCGTCGAGCTGCCCCTCGCGGTCCCGATCATCGCGGCCGGTGCGCGTACCTCGCTGGTGCTCGCCGTCGCGGTCGTGCCCCTTGGCACCGACCTCAACGCCGGTGGCCTCGGGCGCATCGTGTTCCCGGCGATCAAGCTCGACCGCATCTCGTCGCTGGTGGCGGGGGCGCTGATGATCGCCGTGCTGGCCCTGATGATCGACTGGCTCGGCGGGCTCGCTCAGCGACTGCTCACGCCGGAAGGGATCCGCTGACTCCAACTGCCGTCCACCGCCCGACTGTCTATCGCCCTTACCTGAACACGACCTACCTCCCACGAAGGGACACCATGAATCGCACTATGAGCGGGGTCGCCGCCCTCAGCGCCAGCGCCCTCCTGCTGTCGGCCTGTGGCCTGTCCGAGGACGAAGGCACCACCGAGGAGGTCGCGGCCGGTTCCGTCGACTCCAGCGCACTCGAAGGCGCCTCCCTGAGCGTGGGCTCCAAGGACTTCGACGAGCAGCTGCTGCTCGGCCAGCTGACCATCCAGATGCTCTCGGCCGCGGGAGCCGACGTCACGGACGAGACGAACATCCAGGGCAGCACTGCCACCCGGCAGGCGCTGCTACGGGGTGAGATCGACGTCTACTACGACTACACGGGTACCGGCTGGATCACCTACCTCAAGCACACCGAGAACATCGCCGACCCGCAGGAGCTGTACCAGGCGGTCAAGGAGGAGGACCTGCAGAAGAACGGTCTCGTCTGGGGCGAGCCCGCTCCGTTCAACAACACGTACGCGATGGCGGTGACCGAGGAGTTCGCCGAGGACAACGACTTGGAGACGCTGTCGGACATGGCGACGTACATGAGCGACAACCCCGATGCCACGGTGTGCGTCGAGAGCGAGTTCGCCGCCCGTCCCGACGGCCTGCCGGGTATGCAGAAGGCGTACAACATGGACATTCCCTCGTCGAGCATCCAGTCGCTCGGCACCGGTGTCATCTATCAGCAGGTCGACCAGGGCGAGTGCGACTTCGGTGAGGTGTTCACCACCGACGGACGTATCGCCACACTCGGGCTGATCCCACTCGAGGACGACAAGGGCTTCTTCCCGCTGTACAACGGGGCGCCGATCGTCCAGGAGGAGAACGAGAACGGCGAGGCGATCCTCGAGGTCCTGCAGCCGCTCAGCGAGACCCTCACCACCGAGGTGATGTCCGAGCTCAACGCGCAGGTCAGCTCCGAGGGGCTTCCCCCCGAGCAGGTGGCCAGCGACTACCTCAAGGAAGAGGGCTTCATCGAGTGACCGCGGCAGGTCATCAGCACCACCCAGCATGAGCGAGTCGCCCGGTCCGACCCACGTCGGGCCGGGCGATTCCCTGTGTGGGGCGAGCCCACTGCCCCGTGGGACCCACTGCCGCGCGGAGCCCCCACGTCGATCATCCGCGCACTACGGCGACGCACCAGAGCCACCACGTCGATCATCCGCGCACTACGGCGACGCACCATAGCCACCACGTCGATCATCCGCGCACTACGGCGAGGCTCGACGACAGTGGACGCCCCCGCCGGTCGCCGTACTGCGCGGATGATGGGTCAGGGAGGCGAGGCGCAGCGATTCCACGCCTCCGCCGGTCGCCGTACTGCGCGGATGATCGGTCAGGCGGGGTGGGCGGGCGAGGCCCACTCGGCTCCGCCGGCGGCGGTGGTGATCGGCGCGTCGTCGCTCTCCGACGGGCTGTCGGTCGGCTCCGGTCGCGCCGCGGGCCGCAGCACGCCCCATGCGGTCAGCCGTGCGGCCAGCACGCTCGGCTGCTCCTCGTAGATGACTGCCAGCGTGCGCAGGTCCTCCTGGCGGATGGACAGCACCCTGCCGTTGTAGTCGCCACGCTGGGACTGGATCGACTGCGCGTACCGGGCCAGCGGCGCGGCGTCGTGCTCGTCGAGGTTGTGCAGCTGGGTGAGATCCAGGATGAGTCGCTCCGGGGGCTCCATCGCCGCGGGTGCCGTCTGGCTCCCGCCCGGCAGCAGCTCCTCAACAGGTACGCCGTAGAACCGGGCCAGCTCGGAGAGCTTGTGCACGGTCACGGCACGGTCGCCGCGCTCGTAGGAGCCGATCACGACCGCCTTCCAGCGGCCCTGCGACTTCTCCTCGACAGCCTGCAGGGACATGCCTTGCTGCTGGCGGATCGAACGCAATCGTGCGCCCAGCGCATGTGCGTACTCGTTCGTCACCGCGGCCTCCCTGTGAGCCTGTTGATGAGTACCCGTGGCGTCTGCCTCCCCGGTGACTCTCCGCAATCCTATCCCGAGCAGGGTCACTTTCTGTCAGTTCCGCGGAACTGGTGGCGACCGTGTCCCGGCGGGCTGATAGCGTCCCCTCTGATCGACATCCTTTAACGGCCGTCCGGTGAGGCGGGAAAGGAGTCGGACGATGCCCCCTGCCGCGGCAGGCACGTCCTCCAGCGACATCTCGGGTTCTCCCGATCCCCTCCGCGCCTCCCGAAGTCGGGTCGTTCTCGACGATCACGACATGGGCCGGGCCCTGACCCGGATCGCGCACGAGGTGCTGGAACGCAACCGCGGGAGTGACGGCCTGGTCCTGCTCGGCATCCCCACCCGAGGCGTCCCCCTGGCCCGGCGGATCGCCGAGCGGATCGGTTCGATCGAGTCACACCCCGTCCCGGTGGGCTCCCTCGACGTGACGATGTACCGCGACGACCTGCGACTCCACCCGGCCCGGACCCTCGAGCACACCGACGTGCCTCCGGAGGGTGTCGACGACAAGACCGTCGTGCTCGTCGACGACGTGCTCTTCTCCGGCCGTACGGTGCGCTCCGCGCTCGACGCCTTGCACGACCTGGGTCGCCCGCGCGCGGTCCGGCTGGCGGTGCTCGTCGACCGGGGGCACCGCGAGCTGCCGGTGCGGGCAGACTTCGTCGGCAAGAACCTCCCCACGTCGCTGCTCGAGCAGGTCCACGTCGAGGTGGCGGAGGTCGATGGCCGCGACGCGGTCCGGATCGAGGGGCCGGTGGAACCAGCGGCGGCCGCACCCGCTGTCCCCGCGGCCGATCAGCAGGGTGAGGGGTCGCGGTGAAGCGGCACCTGCTGAGCGCCGGCGACCTGAGCCGCGACGACGCCGTACGCGTCCTCGACACTGCCGTCGAGCTGCTCGCGCTGTCCGACCGGCCGATCAAGAAGCTGCCGACACTGCGCGGGCGCACGGTGGTGAACCTGTTCTTCGAGGACTCCACCCGGACCCGCATCTCCTTCGAGGCGGCGGCCAAGCGGCTGTCGGCCGACGTCATCACGTTCTCCGCCAAGGGATCCAGCGTCTCCAAGGGGGAGAGCCTCAAGGACACGGCCCTCACGCTGCAGGCGATGGGGGCCGACGCGGTGATCGTGCGGCACCAGTCGTCGGGGGCACCGCACAGGTTGGCGTCGGCGGGGTGGATCGATGGATCGGTCATCAACGCCGGCGACGGCACTCATGAGCACCCCACGCAGGCTCTGCTCGACGCGTTCACGCTGCGGCGCCACCTTGCCGGAGACACGGGCGACTTGGAGGGTCGGCGGGTCACGATCGTGGGTGACGTCCTGCACAGCCGGGTCGCGCGGTCCAACGCGCTGCTGCTGAGCACGCTCGGGGCGGAGGTCACGCTGGTGGCGCCGCCCACGCTGCTGCCGGTGGGCGTCGGCAGCTGGCCGGTCGAGTACACCTATGCGCTGGACCCGGCCCTGGCCAAGGCCGACGCGGTGATGATGCTGCGCGTGCAGCGCGAGCGCGGTGGGGGCGGCGGGTTCTTTCCCAGCTCGCGGGAGTACAGCCGCCGCTACGGCATGGATGCGCGCCGGATGTCGCTGCTCCCCGACCACGCGCTGGTGCTCCACCCCGGACCCATGAACCGTGGCGTCGAGATCAGCGCCGAGGTCGCGGACTCCGCCCGTTCGGTCATCGTCGAACAGGTGACCAACGGTGTCGCGGTCCGGATGGCCGTGCTGTACCTGCTGCTGAGTGGAGAGGGGACCACCCGATGAGCGACGGTGCGACCGAGATCCTCGTCCGCGGCGCCAGGGTGCTCGGTGCCGAGCCCGCCGACCTCCTGCTACGCGACGCGGCGGTGGCCGACGTCGGTCCCCGCCTCGACGCGCCCGGGGCGCTGGTGATCGAGGCCGACGGCCTGGTGGCCCTACCCGGTCTCGTGGATCTGCACACCCACCTGCGTGAACCGGGTCGGGAGGACGCCGAGACCGTCAGCACCGGCACCCGGGCTGCGGCGGCGGGTGGCTTCACCGCCGTCCATGCCATGGCCAACACCGATCCGGTCGCGGACACCGCCGGAGTCGTCGAGCAGGTCTGGCGGCTGGGTGCGGAGGCGGGTCACTGCGACGTGCACCCGGTGGGGGCGGTGTCGGTCGGGCTCGAGGGCGTGCGGCTCGCCGAGCTCGGCGCGATGGCAGACTCCGCCGCCCGGGTACGTGTCTTCTCCGACGACGGGCACTGCGTGTCCGACGCCGTGCTCATGCGGCGCGCGCTCGAGTACGTCAAGGCCTTCGACGGTGTCGTGGCGCAGCACGCGCAGGAGCCCGGCCTCACCGCCGGCGCGCAGATGAACGAAGGCGAGCTGTCCGGCCGGCTGGGGCTGGCCGGCTGGCCGGCAGTCGCCGAGGAGGCGATCATCGCCCGTGACTGCCTGCTGGCGGCCCATGTCGGCTCACGCCTGCACGTCTGCCACGTCTCGACGGCCGGCTCGGTCGAGATCATCCGCTGGGCCAAGAGCAAGGGGTGGGACGTCACCGCCGAGGTCACCCCGCACCACCTGCTGCTCACCGACCAGCTGGCGGAGTCGTACGACCCCCTGTTCAAGGTCAACCCACCGCTGCGCACCAAGGCCGACGTCGAGGCCGTGCGTGAGGGCTTGGCCGACGGCACCATCGACGCGGTCGCCACCGACCACGCGCCGCACCCGGTCGAGGACAAGGAGTGCGAGTGGGCGGCCGCCGCGTTCGGGATGCTCGGTCTCGACACCGCCCTGTCGGTGGTACAGGAAGCCATGGTGGAGACGGGGCTCCTCGACTGGGCCGGGGTGGCCGACCGGATGGCTGGCAGGCCGGCGCGGATCGGCCGCGTCGGCGACCAGGGTCGTCCCCTCGCCGTGGGCGAGCCGGCCAACCTCGTGCTGGTCGACCCCGCGGCCCGCCGAACGATACGACCGGGGCAGTCGGCCTCCCTCTCGCGGAACACCCCGTACGCCGGGACCGAGCTGCCCGGGCGGGTCATCTCGACCGTGCTGCGCGGACGGCCCACCGTGCTGGACGGAGAGCTGGTGTGAGCGGCGGCAACCCGGCGGCGGTGCTGGTGCTCGAGGACGGCCGCGCCTTCCACGGCGAGGCCTTCGGGGCCATCGGGCAGACCGTCGGGGAGGCGGTCTTCTCGACCGGCATGACCGGCTACCAGGAGACGCTCACCGACCCGTCCTACCGTCGCCAAGTGGTGGTGATGACGGCGCCGCACATCGGCAACACCGGCGTCAACGACGAGGACGCGGAGTCCGAGCGCATCTGGGTGGCGGGATACGTCGTCCGGGACCCCTCGCCGCGCCCGAGCAGCTGGAGGTCCCGCCGAACCCTCGGCGACGAGCTCCGGGACCAGCAGGTCGTCGGCATCAGCGGCGTCGACACCCGGGCGCTGACCCGGCACCTGCGCGACCGCGGCGCCATGCGCATCGGGATCTCCTCGGTGTCGACCGATGTCGACGCCCTGCTGGCAGCGGTACGCGCGGCACCGGCCATGTCGGGGGCCGCTCTCGCCGGTGAGGTCACCACCGGCGAGCGGTACGTCGTCCCCGCCCACGGGCCACGACGGCTCACCGTCGCCGCGCTCGACCTCGGCATCAAGACCATGACCCCCTACCGGCTCGCCGAGCGCGGCGTCGAGACCCACGTCCTGCCGGCGACCAGCTCGATCGCCGACATCGAGGAGCTCGGCGCCGACGGGGTGTTCTTCTCCAACGGACCCGGCGATCCCAGCGCCAACCCGCACGTGGTCGGCCTGCTGCGCGACGTTCTCGAGCGGAGGCTCCCGTTCTTCGGCATCTGCTTCGGCAACCAGCTGTTCGGCCGGGCGCTCGGCTTCGAGACGTACAAGCTCAAGTACGGCCACCGCGGGATCAACCAGCCGGTCGTGGATCTGACGACCGGCAGGGTCGAGGTGACGGCGCACAACCATGGCTTCGCCGTCGCCTGGCCGGGCGGCGGTGCTTCGACGGATGCGACGGCCGACACCGACTTCGGGCGCGCACGGGTGACCCACGTATGCCTGAACGACGACGTGGTCGAGGGGCTGGCGCTGCTGGACGCCCCGGCGTTCAGCGTGCAGTACCACCCGGAGGCGGCCGCGGGCCCGCACGACTCGGCGTACCTGTTCGACCGCTTCACCGACCTGATGGAGGGGCGCCCCTGATGCCACGCCGCGACGACATCCAGTCGGTGCTGGTCATCGGTTCGGGTCCGATCGTCATCGGACAGGCCTGCGAGTTCGACTACTCCGGAACCCAGGCGTGCAGGGTGCTGCGCTCCGAGGGGCTGCGCGTGGTGCTGGTGAACTCCAACCCGGCCACGATCATGACCGACCCGGAGTTCGCCGACGCCACGTACGTCGAACCCATCACGCCGGAGTTCGTCGAGAAGGTGATCGCCAAGGAGCGCCCGGATGCCTTGCTGGCCACGCTGGGAGGTCAGACCGCGCTCAACTGCGCGGTGGCGCTGGCCGAGGGCGGAGTGCTCGACAAGTACGACGTCGAGCTGATCGGCGCATCGATCGATGCCATCCAGAAGGGCGAGAACCGCGAGTCCTTCAAGGCGGTCGTGGAGGCGCTGCCGGCCGAGTGGGCGGCCGAGGTGGCGCGGTCGGCGATCTGCCACTCGATGTCGGACTGCCTGGAGGCGGTGGACGAACTGGGCTATCCGGTGGTGGTGCGCCCGTCGTACACGATGGGCGGCGTCGGGTCAGGCATGGCCTATGACGAGTCGGACCTGTACCGGATCGCCGGTGCCGGGCTCGCCGCGAGCCCCACCACCGAAGTCCTGCTGGAGGAGTCGATCCTCGGCTGGAAGGAGTACGAGCTCGAGGTGATGCGCGACTGCGCCGACAACGTCGTCATCGTCTGCTCGATCGAGAATCTCGACCCGATGGGCGTGCACACCGGTGACTCGATCACGGTGGCGCCTGCCATGACGCTGACCGACCGCGAGTACCAGCGCATGCGTGACGTCGCGATCGGTGTCATCCGCGCGGTCGGCGTCGACACCGGCGGCTGCAACATCCAGTTCGCGGTGGACCCGGCCGACGGCCGCATGGTCGTCATCGAGATGAATCCGCGCGTGTCACGCTCCAGTGCCCTTGCCAGCAAGGCGACCGGCTTCCCGATCGCCAAGATCGCCGCCAAGGTCGCCATCGGCTACACCCTCGACGAGATCCCCAACGACATCACGGCGGAGACCCCGGCCAGCTTCGAGCCGACGCTGGACTACGTGGTGGTCAAGGTGCCGAGGTTCGCCTTCGAGAAGTTCCCGGCCGCCGACCCGAAGCTGACCACGCACATGAAGTCGGTCGGTGAGGCGATGGCCATCGGTCGCAACTTCACCGAGGCGCTCAACAAGGCGTTGCGCTCCCTCGAGAGCCCGGATGCGCCGTTCGGCTGGAGGGGCGACCCGGGCACCCTCGACGACCTGCTCGAGCGGATCCGAATACCGCACGACGGCCGGCTGCGGCTGGTGATGGACGCCATGCGCGTCGGCGCGACCGTCGAGCAGTTGCACGAGGCCACCGGCATCGATCCGTGGTTCCTCGACCAGCTCGCCCTGATCAACGAGCTGGCAGGCGCCGTTCGTGCTGCGCCTGCCCTCACCCCCGAGCTGCTGCGCGCAGCCAAGCGGCACGGGCTGTCCGACGCACAGGTGGGCCAGCTGCGCGAGCTGCGGCCGGACGTCGTCCGCGGTGTCCGGCACGCGCTGGGCATCCGGCCGGTCTACAAGACGGTCGACACCTGCGCGGCGGAGTTCGCCGCGCGCACCCCGTACCACTACTCGTCGTACGACGAGGAGACCGAGGTGCCACCACGGTCCCGGCCCGCCGTCCTCATCCTGGGAAGTGGGCCGAACCGGATCGGCCAAGGCATCGAGTTCGACTACTCGTGCGTGCACGCGAGCCTTGCGCTCGGCGACGCGGGCTACGAGACGGTCATGGTCAACTGCAACCCTGAGACGGTCTCGACCGACTACGACACCTCCGACCGGCTCTACTTCGAGCCGCTCACCCTCGAGGACGTGCTCGAGGTCGTGCACGCCGAGCAGCAGGCGGGGCCCGTTGCCGGCGTGGTGGTCCAGCTGGGCGGGCAGACGCCGCTCGGGCTGGCGCAGTCCCTGGCCGACGAGGGCGTGCCCATCGTCGGCACGACGCCGCGGGCGATCCACCTGGCCGAGGACCGTGGGTCGTTCGGTGAGGTGCTGGCCGAGGCCGGGCTGCCGGCTCCCAAGCACGGCACGGCGACCTCCTTCGAGGGCGCCAAGCGGGTGGCCGACTCGGTGGGGTACCCGGTGCTGGTGCGCCCCTCGTACGTGCTGGGTGGCCGCGGCATGGAGATCGTCTACGACGACGAGGCGCTGGCCTCGTACATCGGACGGGCCACCCAGGTCTCGCCGGAGCATCCCGTGCTGGTGGACCGCTTCCTCGATGACGCCGTCGAGATCGACGTGGACGCGCTCTTCGACGGGGAGCAGCTCTACCTCGGTGGCGTGATGGAGCACATCGAGGAGGCGGGCATCCACTCCGGCGATTCCGCCTGCGCGCTTCCGCCGATGACCCTGGGGCGCGAGGAGATCGACCGTATCCGTACCTCGACCGAGGCGATCGCACGCGGGGTGGGCGTGCGCGGCCTGCTCAACGTCCAGTACGCGCTGAGCGGTGACGTGCTGTACGTGCTGGAGGCCAACCCACGGGCGTCCAGAACGGTGCCTTTCGTCTCCAAGGCCACCGCGGTGCCACTGGCCAAGGCGGCGGCGCGGGTCATGCTGGGCACGAGCATCGCCCAGCTGCGGCGCGAGGGGCTTCTGCCCGACCAGGGCGACGGCGGCTCGCTGCCCCCGAGCGCCCCCATCGCCGTCAAGGAGGCGGTGATGCCGTTCAACCGGTTCCGCACCGTCGACGGTCGCAGCGTCGACACCGTGCTGGGCCCGGAGATGCGTTCGACCGGCGAGGTGATGGGCATCGACGCCGGCTTCGGGACCGCCTTCGCCAAGGCCCAGGCCGGGGCGTTCGGGCCGCTGCCCACCACGGGCAGGGTCTTCGTGTCGATGGCCAACCGGGACAAGCGGCACATGATCTTCCCGGTCAAGCGGCTGGCCGACCTCGGCTTCGAGATCCTGGCGACCAGTGGCACGGCGGCCGTGCTGCGACGCAACGGAGTCGCTGCCACCGTGGTTCCCAAGCTGTCGGAGCGGGCTGGGCGCGGTCCGGTCGACGACAGCACTGAGTCACACGAACTCCTGCCGGCCGCCGATGAGCCGGACCTCGAGGGTCAGCCGAGAGGCTCGAGCATCGTGGCGCTGATCCGCGGCGGCGAGGTCGGGCTGGTGGTCAATACCCCGCACGGCACCACCGCCGGAGGAAGCCCCCGGCTCGACGGTTACGCGATCCGCAGCGCGGCCGTGGCCCGCAACGTTCCGTGCATCACCACGGTGCAGGGCCTGGCGGCAGCGGTGCAGGGGATCGAGGCGCTGCTGGCCGGCGAGGTCGGGGTGCGGTCCCTGCAGGACTGGGCGACGTCGGTGCGCGGGAACCGCGCCGTCGATGCCGTCGATGCATGGACCGGCCCGTGAACCGGGAACCGCTGCAGGTGCGGGGGCGTGTGCTCTCGGTGGACCGGGCCGGCGAGTACCACCACCTGACCCTGGTGGCCCCGGGAGTCGCGGAGCGGACCCGACCGGGCGCCTTCGTCGCGCTAGCTGTGGGCGGCGAGACGTCGGCGATGCTGCTGCGACGGGCGTTCTCGATCTATCGGGCGAAGGCATCGGGGGTCTACGGCGACACCGTCGAGGTCGTCTTCGCCGTGCACGGCAGCGGCACGGCGTGGCTGGCCGACCGCCGGGCCGCAGACGAGGTGGACGTCGTCGGGCCGCTGGGCCGTCCCTTCACCCTGCCCACCGAGCCCGTCCCGTGCGTACTGGTCGGAGGCGGCTACGGCAGTGCACCGCTCTTCGCCCTGGCCGAACGGCTGCGCGAGCGTGGGTGTCCGGTGCACATGGTCCTCGGAGGCGCCACCGAGCGGCGGCTGTTCGGCGTGCTCGAGGCGCGACGCTCGGCGCAGACGGTGGCAGTGACCACGGAGGACGGCTCGGCGGGGACCACCGGGCGGGTCATCGACGTACTCCCGGAGGTGCTGGCCAGGACCGGCGCGCCCGTCGTGTACGCCTGCGGCCCGATGGGCATGCTGCGTGCGGTCGCCGGGCTGGCGGCCGAGCACGGCGTCTGGAGCCAGTGCGCCGTGGAGGAGTCGATGGCGTGCGGGGTGGGCGTCTGCATGACGTGCGTCCTGCCGGTGCGCGACGACGACGGGCTGGTCAGGATGGTCCGCTCATGTGTCGAGGGACCGGTGTTCCGTGGTGAGCGGGTGCTGTGGGATGCCGTCGGGACCGTGCCCGCCGGCACCGTCGGCGCACCGCGGGTGGGGCCGGGACGATGACCACGGTGGAGTCGGCGGGCGGGCCCACCACCGGATCGGACGTCGACCTCGGCGTCACCCTGGCGGGCGTCTACCTCCCCACGCCGGTGATGACGGCGTCGGGGTGTGCCGCCGCCGGTCGCGAGCTGTCACCGTTCCTCGACCTGTCCGCGATCGGAGCCGTCGTCACCAAGTCGGTCATGCTCGACGCCCGGTCCGGGCGCCCGACGCCGCGCATGGTGGAGACGCCGTCGGGAATGCTCAACTCGATCGGCCTCCAGGGGCCGGGCATCGACGCCTTCCTCGCCCGCGACCTGCCGTGGCTGGTCGAGCGCGGTGCCCGCGCCGTGGTCTCGATCGCGGGCGGCTCACTGGGCGAGTACGCCGAGCTGGGCCGTCGGCTCGGTGCCAGCCCCGGCGTCGCCGCCGTCGAGGTCAACATCTCCTGCCCCAACGTCGAGGATCGGGGGCAGGTCTTCGCCTGTGACCCCGTCCAGGCCGCCCGCGCGGTCTCCGCGGTGCGCCGCGGGATCCCGCGAGACCTCCCCCTGCTCGCCAAGCTGTCTCCCGACGTCACCGACATCGTCACCGTCGCGGCCTCGGTCATGGAGGCAGGCGCGAGTGGGCTGACCATGATCAACACCACCCTGGGGCTCGCCATCGATCCCGACACGCTTGCGCCAGTGCTCGGGGGGGTCACCGGTGGCCTGTCCGGCCCCGCCATCAGGCCGATGGCCGTGCGGTGTGTGTGGCAGGTGCACGCGGCGATGCCGGACGTCCCCGTGGTCGGCGTGGGCGGGGTACGCACGGGCCGGGACGCCCTCGAGTTCCTGCTCGCCGGTGCTCACGCAGTCCAGATCGGAACGGTGCTGTTCAACGACCCGTCCGCCCCGCACCGGGTGGCCGAGGAGCTCCGCGCGGAGCTTTCCCAGCGCGGGTTCCGGTCACCGTCCGAGGTCGTGGGCCTGGCGCACCGGCCACCAGCAGCAGCCCCCAGCTGAGGAGCACGCCATGTCGATGCCGCCGACGCCGTCCATGCCGGCAAGCCCGCCGGCCCGGTCCGGCCGGCCGGACCCCTACGACCGGACCCGCAGCTCGCGCGGGTCCGAGTCGGCGTTCGGGCCGCGGCTGCACTCGGCGCTGCAGGCCCGCGGGCCGCTGTGCGTCGGGATCGATCCCCATCCGGGTCTGCTCGGCCAGTGGGGTCTGTCCGACGACGCCGACGGCCTGGACCGGTTCGCGACCGCGGTCGTCACCGCTCTTGCGGGCGAGGTCGCCGTGCTGAAGCCGCAGTCCGCCTTCTTCGAGCGGCACGGTGCGGCCGGGATCGGGGTGCTCGAGCGCACCATCGCCGGGGCGCGCGCTGCGGGGGCACTGGTGATCCTCGACGCCAAGCGGGGCGACCTGGGCTCCACCGTGCAGGGCTACGCCGACGCCTACCTGCGCCCCGGCGCACCGCTGGCGGCGGACGCACTGACGGTGAACGCCTACCTCGGCTTCGGCTCCCTGCGTCCGTTCCTGGACGCTGCGGCCGGGTCCGGTGCCGGTGTGTTCGTGGTCACGCTGACCTCCAACCCGGAGGGGGCCGAGGTGCAGCGGGCGGTGACCTCCTCCGGGCGCACCGTTGCCGGCACCCTCCTCGCCGCCGTGGCAGACCACAACGCGTCCGACCCCGCCACCGGTCGCCGTGCCCTCGGGTCGGTCGGGGCCGTCGTCGGTGCCACGCTGGACCACGCGGGGGAGGACCTCGACTGCGGAGGGCCACTGCTCGTGCCCGGGCTGGGCACCCAGGGCGGCACAGCCGCCGACGTGCGCCGGTTGTTCCCCGGACTGCTCGACCGGGTGGTGCCGTCGGTCTCCCGCAGTGTGCTGGCGGCGGGTCCCAGCGCGGCAGCGTTGCGCGCGGCCGCACTGCACCAGCGGGACGAGCTCCTGTCGGCTCTGGCGGCGGGCTGACCCCAGGGCTGACCCCTGTTGCGCTGGCTGTCCTGCGTCCGTACCGACCTCAGCACGGAACCATCACGGTTTCGCACCGCCTTCCCGCCGGGTCGTTGGGCTGGTCCGGCGCGCGTGACATGCTGGTGAAACGGCTCATGGGGGCCACTCGAAGGGGACATTTCGCAATGACGCTTATGACACGACTCGTGGCGTGCCTGGCCGGCGTGCTGCTGATGCTGGCGACGCTCACCGCCTGCGGAGGAGACGAGGCGGGGAGTGCCTCCGACTCCGGGAGCGACTCCAGCTCGGAGTCGGCCGACGAGCCGACGGAGGACTCGGGGGGCGACTCGGGGGGCGAGCAGACAGACGGGCCGGCGGATGGGCCCACGGACGGCTCAGCCGACGGCGCCGACGGTCCCTACTGCGAGGCACTGAAGGATGCCAGGGACAGGCTGCAGGCACTGGAGGGCCAGGGTGGTGACACCGCCTCGTTCGAGCAGGCGATCGGCGCGCTGCGCAGCGTCAGCGACGAAGCCCCCGCGAACGTCGCCGGCGACTGGCGGGTGCTCCTCGACGGCTTCGACACGTTCGTGCAGGCGCTGGACGAGGCCGGGGTGAGCCTCGAGGACCTCTCCGACCCGCAGGCGATGAGCGACATCAAGCCGCAGGAGCTGCAGCAGCTCCAGCAGAAGCTCGGAAGCCTGGACAGCAAGAGGTTCCAGCGCGCAGGCAGCAGCATCTCCGAACACGCTCGCAGCGAGTGCGGCTTCGACCTGGAGGGAAGTGAGGTCCAGTGACACGACCGGGTGGACGACGGCTGGCGACCGGCCTCGCCGGTGTGGTGCTGGTGTTCGGGTCGCTCGCGGCCTGCAGCGGTGACGACAGTGGGGGCGGGGACGCCGGCGGGGGCACCAGCGAGAACAGCAGCAGCGACACGGGTGGGGACACGGGTGGGGACGCCAGCAGCGCGTCGTACTGCGACGAGCTGGCGGCCGCCCAGACGGAGTTCGACTCGCTCAGCCAGGCCGACCCCACGCAGATCGACGAGGCGTTCAACACCTTGCAGTCGCTCGGCACCGACGCCCCCGAGCAGGTTGCCGGAGACTGGGACGTGGTGCGGGCCGGCTTCGACAGAGTGGAGCAGGCGCTGGCGGACGCCGGGCTGACCTTCGATGACCTCAGCAACCCCCAGACGCTGTTGGAGCTCGACCAGCAGACCATCCAGCAGCTGCAGCAGGAGCTGCAGAGCCTCGACACCCCACAGTTCGACGACGCGCTCACCTCCATCAGCGAGCACGCCGAGCAGGAGTGCGGTGTCGACCTCGGCGGTTCGGGTGGCGGTTCCGGCGGCTGAGTGCCGCAAGGGCGGCGCCTGTTCGAGTGCCGACCGCCTCATCTGTTGCCCGGTCCGGTCGACGTCGCTAGGTTTCCACCCGCGCGCCGGCACCTTGTGTCTCGACCCGTGGCCCGAACCGTGATGAGGTGACCCCCGTGCCCCTGCCGCCCCTGACGCCCGAGCAGCGGCAGGCTGCGCTGGTCAAGGCGGCGGCGGTTCGACGGGAGCGGGCCGAGGTCAAGAACCGGCTCAAGCACGCCGGGGGCTCGCTGAGCCAGGTGCTGCGCGACGGGCACAGCAACGACGTCATCGGCAAGATGAAGGTGCTCGACCTGCTGCAGTCCATGCCGGGGGTGGGCAAGGTGCGGGCCCAGGCGCTGATGGCGCGGATCGGCATCGCACCCACCAGGCGGGTCCGAGGCCTCGGTGCCAACCAGATCGCCGCGCTGGAACGTGAGTTCACCGGCTCCGCCTGACCAGGCGGAGGCAGCAGCGCCACGCCCGATCGTTCTGGCCGGACCGACCGCCGTGGGCAAGGGCACCGTGGTCCGGCAGGTCCGCGCCCGCCACCCCGATGTCTGGGTGTCCGTGTCGGCGACCACCCGGCCGCCGCGGCCCGGCGAGAGACACGGTGAGCACTACCTGTTCGTCAGTGATGACGAGTTCGACCGCATGATCGCTGAGGGAGCGCTGCTGGAATGGGCAGTGGTCCACGGACGGGCCCGCTACGGCACTCCGCGTGAGCCACTGGTGCGGGCGCTCGCGGCGGGGCGCCGCGCGCTGCTCGAGATCGACCTCCAAGGAGCGCGTCAGCTGCGGGCCTCCATGCCGGAGGCGCTGTTCGTCTTCCTGGCACCGCCGAGCTGGGACGAGCTGGTCCGCCGGCTGGTGGGCAGGGGGACCGAGACGCCGCAGCAGCAGGAGCGGCGGCTGGAGACGGCGCGCGCCGAGCTGGGAGCGGCGACCGAGTTCGACGTGAGCATCGTCAACGTCGACGTTCGGACGGCGGCCGACGAGTTGGTAGCCTTGTGGGGTTAGGCGCCGTGTCACGCGGGCCGACGCTGTCCTGATCTGCTGTCGAACCATTGCGAGGCGCACTCCGTGTCCGGTACTCCCGCCACCGCCGAGGGAATCACCAACCCCCCGATCGACTCCTTGCTGGAGAAGGCCGACTCCAAGTACAAGCTCGTGCTTTTCAGCGCCAAGCGGGCCCGTCAGATCAACGCGTACTACTCCCAGCTCGGTGAGGGCCTGCTCGAGTACGTCGGACCGCTGGTCGACACCCACGTGCAGGAGAAGCCGCTCTCCATCGCGCTGCGAGAGATCGAGCAGGACCTGCTGGTGTGCGAGGACATCGAACCCGTCGAGGAGTGACCCCCTCCCGCTCCGGCGCTGGTGCCGGACCGCAGCCGGGCTCGTCGGTGGTCCTCGGCGTCGGGGGCGGCATCGCCGCGTACAAGGTGTGCGAAGTCCTGCGCCGCCTCACCGAGTCCGGCCACGAGGTCACTGTGGTCCCCACCGCGGCGGCGCTGCGCTTCGTGGGGGCGCCCACGTGGGAGGCGTTGTCCGGTCGGCCGGTGTCCACCGATGTCTTCACCGATGTTCCCGGCGTCCCGCATGTGCGGATCGGCCGTTCTGCCGATCTCGTGGTGGTCGCACCCGCCACTGCCGACCTGATGGCACGGGCGGCGCACGGCCTTGCCGACGACCTGCTCACCTCCACGCTGCTGACGGCCCGCTGCCCGGTGGTGTTCGTGCCGGCCATGCACACCGAGATGTGGGACCACCCCGCGACGCAGGCCAATGTGGCCACTCTCCGCGCGCGCGGAGCGCTGGTGGTCGAGCCGGCGGTCGGCCGGCTCACCGGTGCCGACAGCGGCAAGGGGCGGCTTCCCGAACCCGAGCAGATCATGCAGGTGGTCACCTCGGTGCTCGCCCGTGGGATCACCGGGGCGGGTCTCGACCTGGCCGGGCGCCGGCTGGTCGTGAGCGCCGGCGGCACCCGCGAGCCGCTCGACCCGGTCCGCTTCCTCGGCAACCGCTCCTCCGGACGGATGGGCTACGCCCTGGCGGGAGCCGCCGCCGCACGCGGGGCCAAGGTCACCCTGGTGGCCGCCAACGTGTCGCTTGCCGCGCCTGCGGGCGTCGACGTGGTACCCGTGGGCAGCACCGCCGAGCTGCGCGAGTCGATGCTCGCCGCCGCTGCGGGAGCAGACGCGCTGGTGATGGCCGCCGCCCCGTCAGACTTCCGTCCGGTCGCGGCCAGCCGCGACAAGATCAAGAAGGCGGCCGACGGCTCGGCACCGGTCGTCGAGCTGGAGCAGAATCCCGACATCCTGGCTGAGCTGGTCGCGGTGCGGGCAGGGGCCGCCCTGCCGGTGATCGTCGGTTTCGCCGCCGAGACCGGGGACGACGGGGCCGATGTGCTCGAGTACGGCCGCGCCAAGCTCGCCCGCAAGGGGTGTGACCTGCTGGTGGTCAACGACGTCAGCGCCGGCAAGGTCTTCGGCCGCGAGGACACCGAGGCGGTGCTGCTCGCCTCTGACGGCACCAGCACCTCCGTGCCGGCCGGCTCGAAGGCGGCGCTGGCGGAGGTCGTCTGGGACGCGGTGGTCGCCAGGATCGTCGCCGCGCCGGAGCCGGACACCCACTGACCAGATGGGCCAGCGGTAGGCTGCGAGCTCCGGCACCCAGCAGAATCGCCTGCACCGACGACCCGGGAGAAGCCTTGAGCCGCCGCCTCTTCACGTCTGAGTCCGTGACCGAGGGACACCCGGACAAGATCGCCGACCAGATCAGCGACAGCGTCCTGGACGCCCTGCTGACCCAGGACCCGGCCAGCAGGGTGGCGGTCGAGACGATGCTCACCACCGGCCTCGTGGTGGTCGCGGGCGAGGTCACGACGACCGGCTGGGCCAACATCCCGAAGATCGTGCGCGACCGGGTGCTGGCGATCGGCTACGACTCGTCCCGCAAGGGCTTCGACGGTCACTCGTGCGGCGTGACCATCGCGATCGGGGCCCAGTCCGGCGACATCGCCCAGGGCGTCGACACCGCCCACGAGGACCGCAAGGAAGGGTCCTCCGACCCCCTGGACTCCCAGGGGGCGGGCGACCAGGGGCTGATGTTCGGGTACGCCTGCGACGACACGCCGGAGCTCATGCCCCTGCCCATCACGATCGCGCACCGCATGGCCGAGCAGCTGTCCCAGGTCCGGCGGGACGCCACCATGGCGTACCTGCGCCCCGACGGGAAGACGCAGGTGACAGTCGAGTACGACGCCGCTGGCACCCCGCAGCGCATCGACACCGTCGTCGTGTCCAGCCAGCACGCCCCCGACATCGACCTGGAGGCGATGCTGGCGCCTGACGTGCGCAAGCACGTCGTCGACGAGGTGCTCGACCGCTTCGACATCGAGCACAGCGACTACCGGCTGCTGGTCAACCCGACCGGGCGCTTCGAGGTCGGCGGTCCGATGGGTGACGCCGGCCTCACCGGCCGCAAGATCATCATCGACACCTACGGCGGGATGGCCCGCCATGGCGGTGGCGCGTTCAGCGGCAAAGACCCCAGCAAGGTCGACCGGTCCGCCGCCTACGCCATGCGCTGGGTGGCCAAGAACGTCGTCGCCGCCGGCATGGCGCGCCGCTGCGAGGTCCAGGTCGCCTACGCGATCGGCAAGGCGCAGCCGGTCGGGTTCTACGTCGACTGCTTCGGCACCGAGACCCTGCCGGTCGGGCGCATCGCCGACGCCGTGCTCGAGGTGTTCGACCTGCGCCCGGCCGCGCTCATCCGCGACCTCGACCTGCTGCGCCCGATCTATGCGACGACGGCGGCGTACGGACACTTCGGCCGTGAGCTGCCCGAGTTCACCTGGGAGCGTCTCGACCGGGTCGACGCTCTCCGCTCCGCCGCCGCCGTCTGACGTCTCCCCCCTGAGCAATCATCCGCGCAGTACGACGATCGCGCTGACGCCGCGGCCCCACCACCCTGTGCTCATCCGTGCAGTACGACGATCACTGCATCGTCGTAACGCGCGGATGATCGGGTAGTGCGTCGCGGAGGAGTCGGGGAGGTGGGCGCGCGGACCGGGTGCGGGCGGCGGCTGGTAGAACCACTGGGTGAGCGAGGCCATGGCGCAGCAGCTGGGCCGGGCGCGTGCCCAGGTGCGGCGCGCCCGCCTTCCGGCACCGCAGACCCCCGCACCCGACCATCCGGTCGCGCGGGTCGCCGTCGACGTCGGCCTGGCTCATCTGGACCGTCCGTTCGACTACAGCGTGACGGCCGACCAGCACGAGCGAGCGGTGCCGGGCTGCCGGGTGACGGTGCGCTTCGCCGGCCAGCAGGTGGCGGGGTTCGTCCTCGAGCGTGTCGACGCCAGCGAGCACCCTGGTGCGCTGCAGCGGCTGCGCCGGGTCGTCTCGCCGGAGCCGGTCCTCACCGCGCCGGTCGCCCGCCTGTGCCGGGCCGTGGCCGACCACTACGCCGGCACTCTGTCCGACGTGCTCAGGCTTGCCGTGCCCCCTCGACACGCCCGCGTCGAGAAGGAGGCAGCGCCGGCCGCGGACGCCGGGCCGCAGCCGGATCCCGGGCTCGGTGACTGGGCAGAGGTCGACGGCGGTCCCGCACTGCTCGACCGGCTGGCCGCGGACGGCTCGCCGCGTGCTGCCTGGACCGCCCTGCCCGGCGACGACACGGCTGCGGCGCTCGCCTCCGCCGCCGCGGCCTGCCTGCGCAGCGGTCGGGGCAGCGTCCTCTGCGTGCCTGACGCCCGCGACGTCGCGCGGATCGACGCCGCCCTCACGGCAGCGCTGGGAACGGGGCGCCACGTGGTCCTGACCGCCGACCTCGGTCCCGCGGCGCGCTACCGCGCCTTTCTGGCCGCGCTCAGGGGCAGGGTGCAGGTGGTGGTGGGCACGAGAGCAGCGGCTTTCGCCCCCGTGCGGGACCTCGGCCTGGTCGCGTGCTGGGACGACGGCGACGACACGCACGCCGAGCCGAGGGCGCCGTACCCGCACGTGCGCGAGATCCTGGTGCACCGCGCCCACCTCACCGGGGCGGCCGCCGTCTTCGCCGGGCACGCCCGCACCCCGGAGACGCAGCTGCTGGTCGACTCGGGGTGGCTGGCGCCGCTCGGGTCGACGCGCGAGCGCGTCCGGGCCCGGTGGCCCCGGGTGCTCGTCACCGGCAGCGAGGGAAGTGGTTCCCGGACCGGCCCGAGCAGTGGTCCTGCGGGCGACCCGGCCGCCAGGGCGGCGCGGCTCCCGCACGACGCCTTCACCGTGGTACGTGCGGGGCTGAAGCACGGCCCGGTTCTGCTGCAGGTGCCGCGTGCGGGGTACCGACCCGCGCTGGCATGCCAGGACTGTCGCGCCCCGGCCACCTGCGGACAGTGCTCGGGCCCGTTGCGCCAGTCCGGCCGCGGCGCGTCCCCCTCCTGCGCCTGGTGCGGGCGCCCCGACGACGACTGGACGTGCGCACACTGCGGATCCGCGCGGCTGCGGGCACCGGTCGTGGGCGCCGAGCGGACGGCTGAGGAGCTGGGACGAGCCTTCCCCGGCGTTGCGGTGCGCCGCTCGGCGGGCGAGGCGGTGCTTGCCGACGTGCCCGCAGAGCCGGCGCTGGTGGTGGCGACGCCGGGTGCGGAGCCACCAGCCACGGGTGGGTACGCCGCTGCGGTCCTGCTCGACACCGGACTGCTGCTGGCGCGCGCCGATCTGCGCACCGGTGAGGAGTGTCTGCGCCGGTGGCTTGCCGTCGCCGCGCTCGTACGTCCGGCCGGTGACGGCGGCCGCCTCCTGGTGGTCGGGGACGCGACGCCCGCACCCGTGCAGGCGCTGGTCCGGGCCGATCCGGAGGGGTTCGCCTCCCGGGAGCTCGCCGAGCGGCTCGCTGCCCGGTTGCCCCCGGCCGCTCGGCTGGCCACCCTCGAGGGCCCGCCCGACGAGGTTGCCGGCATGGCGAGTCACGACCGCTGGCCCCCGCCCTGCGAGGTGCTGGGTCCGGTCCCGATCGGTCCTGACCGTACGCGCCTGGTGGTGCGGGTGCCGCGGGCGCAGGGCCCAGCGCTGGCTGGAGCACTGCGGGCGGTGCAGGCGACGCGCAGTGCACACAAGCAGCCCCCGGTTCGGGTGCAGCTCGACCCACCCGCTCTCGGCTGAGCGCCTGAGGACGAGGGGCAGGACGCCCGTGCTCCCTACACTGGCCGGCGCCGGGCATCGGCGGCGACGAGGAGGTCGGTATGCCCCTGCGGCTCCTGTTCGCCGGCACCCCGACCGTCGCCCTGCCCGCGCTCAGAGCCTTGCTGGCCGGCCCCCATGAGGTGCTGGCCGTTCTCACCCGGCCGGATGCGGCGGCCGGTCGCGGCCGGCGTACCCGACCCAGCCCGGTCGCCGAGCTCGCCGACGAGGTGGGTGTCGAGGTGCTGCGGCCCGCCGGCCCCCGCGACCCGGCGTTCCAGCGGCGGCTGGTCGACCTCGCGCCCGACTGCGTGCCGGTGGTGGCGTACGGCGCACTGGTGCCCGAGGTCGCGCTGGAGGTGCCCTCCGCCGGCTGGGTGAACCTGCACTTCTCGCTGCTCCCCGCCTGGCGGGGTGCCGCGCCCGTCCAGCACGCGCTGCTGGCGGGCGACGAGGTGACGGGGGCGACGACGTTCCGGCTCGTGCGCGAGCTCGATGCCGGCCCGGTGTACGGCACCACCACCGAGGTGATCCGGCCGCGGGACACCGCCGGTGACCTGCTCGCCCGGCTCGCGCGGAGCGGCGCCGACCTTCTCGCCGGCACCCTCGACGGCCTGGCTGCCGGCCGGGTGGTGGCGGTGCCGCAGCCGGTGGAGGGGGTGTCGTACGCTCCGCGGCTGCAGGTCGACGACGCCCGGGTGCGCTGGGACGCGCCTGCCTTCGCCGTCGACCGTCGCATCCGCGCCTGTACGCCGGCACCCGGGCCCTGGACCACGCTGGCCGGGGAGCGGATCAAGCTCGGCCCCGTCCTGCCGGCTGCCTCAGACGAGGCTGCCGCTCGAGCAGCGGCGGACCGGCTGGCGCCGGGGGCGCTGCGGGTGGACAGGCACGCGGTGCTGGTGGGCACCTCCACCGACCCGGTCCTGCTCGGCGAGGTCCAGCCGCAGGGCAAGCGGCCGATGCCGGCCGCGGACTGGGCCCGCGGTGCGCGGCTGCCGGAAGATGCCCGGTTGGGCGGCTGAGCCCGCGCATGAGCACCGACCGGGCCCGCGCCACCGCGCTCGCCGTGCTGCGCGCGGTCCGTGAGCGGGACGCGTATGTCAACCTCGAGCTGCCCCGCCTGCTGGGTGAGCGCGGATTGTCCGCGCGGGATGCGGCGTTCGCCACCGAGCTCACCGCCGGGACCATCCGCCGACAGGGCACTTACGACGCCGTGCTGGCCGCCTGCCTGACCCGGCCGATCGCGCGGACCGATCCCGACCTGCTGGACATCCTGCGGCTGGGCTGCCACCAGCTGCTGGTGCTGCGCACCCCGCCGCACGCGGCCGTGTCGACCAGCGTGGCGCTGGCGCGTCAGGCGCGGGGACAGGGAGCGGCGCGGCTGGCCAACGCTGTGCTGCGCCGGGTCGCGACCAGGGAGCTGGACGACTGGCTGGCCAGCGTTGCGCCGGACGCGTCCACCGATCCTGATCTGCACCTCGCGGTCATGCACAGTCACCCGCTGTGGATCGTGCGGGCGTTCCGCGACGCCCTCGCCGGTCATGGTTTCCCGTCGACGGGTGAACCGGCGGACGCAGCCCTGGTGGCGCTGCTCGCCGCCGACAACGTGGCACCCGGGGTCACCCTGGTGGCGCGTCCCGGACTGAGCAGCGTCGACGACCTACATGCCGCGGGTGCGTGGCCGGGTCGCTGGTCTCCGTACGCCGCGGTCCTGAGCAGCGGTGACCCGGGAGCGTTGGCCGTCGTACGGGACGGCCGGGCCGGTGTGCAGGACGAGGGCAGCCAGCTGGTGGCGCTGTTGGTGGCGGCAGCACCTGTCGACGGACGCGACGAGCGCTGGCTCGACCTGTGCGCCGGGCCGGGGGGCAAGGCGGCGCTGCTCGGGGCGCTGGCCGCCGAGCGAGGCGCGCGGGTGGTGGCCAACGAGGTGGCGCCCCACCGGGCGGCGCTGGTGCGGCGCACGGTCGCACCGCTCGGCGAAGCGGTCGAGGTGCGCATCGGCGACGGGCGCGCGGTGGGAGAAGCGCAGCCGGCCGGCTACGACCGGGTGCTGGTCGACGCGCCATGCACCGGGCTGGGGGCGCTGCGGCGGCGCCCCGAGGCGCGCTGGCGCCGTCAGCCGTCCGACCTCGAGGCGCTCGGCCGCCTGCAGCGCGAGCTGCTCACCGCGGCCGTGGACGCCACCCGACCCGGCGGCGTGGTGGCCTACGCGACCTGCTCGCCACACCTGGCCGAGACCCAGGCGGTCGTGTCCGACGTGCTTGCCGCCCGGCCGGACGCCGCTCCGCTGGACGCCCCGTCCCTACTGCCCGACATCCCCGGCCAGCGGGCCCCGTACCTGCAGCTGTGGCCCCATCTGCACGGCACCGACGCCATGTTCGTGGCGTTGCTGCGCCGGACCTGAGGCGGGCGAGTTTTCGCAGGGTGGGCTGCGAAACCTGCACTCCCACAGCGCTACAGCGCCCTGGAGGCGCCACTTTCGCTGGGTGGGCTGCGAAAACTCCAGCCGGCAGGGAGCCCTAGACTTCGACGCCGTGGCCATCCAGATCGCGCCGAGCATCCTCGCCGCCGACTACGCCGACCTCCGGGGGGCTGCGGCGTCGGTGGGGAGCGCCGACTGGCTGCACGTCGACGTGATGGACAACCATTTCGTGCCCAACCTCACCCTCGGCGCGCCCGTCGTGGAGGCGCTGGCCGCTGCGGCCGACCAGCCGCTCGACTGCCACCTGATGATCGAGGACCCGGACCGGTGGGCGCCCGGCTACGCCGAGGCCGGCGCCGCCAGCGTCACCTTCCACGCCGAGGCGGTCCGTGCCCCGTACCGGCTGTCCCGCGAGCTGCGCGGGCTCGGCGCGCGTGCCGGCCTCGCGCTGCGACCCGCCACCGCGGTGGAGCCGTACGAGGACCTGCTGCCCGAGTTGGACATGCTGCTGGTCATGACCGTTGAGCCGGGATTCGGGGGTCAGGAGTTCCTTGCCGCCTGCCTGCCGAAGATCAAGCGGGCAAGAGAGCTCCTGGACAAGCATGGTGGCGACGTCTGGCTGCAGGTCGACGGTGGGGTGAGCGCCGACACGATCGAACGCTGCGCGGACGCCGGTGCCGACATGTTCGTGGCCGGCTCCGCCGTCTTCGGTGCCGACGAGCCGGATCGCGCTGTGGACGGACTGCGTCGCCAGGCCGAGGCGGCGTGGCATACTCGCCGCTGAGCAGCAGTGCTCGCGCGCTCCGGGGTCGGTGAAATTCCGAGCCGGCGGTGACAGTCCGCGACCCGGTCGCCGACGCGTCGAGATGACGTCGAGGTGACCGGTTGACCCGGTGGAAATCCGGGACCGACGGTGAGAGTCCGGATGGGAGGAGCAGCGCGTCGGCGTCCGTGCCCGCTCGGGCGCGCCGCCTGGTGCGCCGGCGATTCCCGCGTCCCCGGAGTCCGACCGGACGACGAGGAGACACGGAGACGATGTTCACCGGCATCGTGGAAGAACGCGGCAAGGTCGTCGGAGTCGACGATCTCGGCGACTCCGTACGCCTCAGCGTGCTCGGCCCGTTGGTCACGAGCGACGTGAGCACCGGTGACTCGATCGCCGTCAACGGCTGTTGCCTGACCGTGGTCGCACACTCGGACGGGGTCTTCACCGCCGACGTCATGCTCGAGTCGCTGCGCCGCACGTCGCTGTCCGCCGCAGCGCCCGGCACCCCGGTCAACCTCGAGCGTGCCGTCACCGCCTCCGGCCGGATGGGCGGCCACCTCGTGCAGGGCCACGTCGACGGCATCGGCACGGTCGGGTCCCGCGACCGCTCCACGCACTGGGACCTGCTGCGCATCGATGTGCCGCCGGAGCTTGCCCGGTACCTGGCGCCCAAGGGCTCGGTCGCGGTCGACGGTGTCTCACTCACCGTCGTGGACGTCGTGGACGGGCCGCCGACGGCCTTCACGGTGTCACTGATTCCGGCCACTCTCACCTCCACCACGCTCGGTGCGGTGGCGGTCGGTGCCGCGGTCAACCTCGAGGTCGACGTCGTGGCCAAGTACGTCGAGCGGCTGCTGATCCATCCCGCGACAGAGGAGATCCCGCGATGAACGACCCCCTCGGCTGGCTCTTCGGTGCCGAGCTGCACATCGGTGGCCAGGCGATCCTGTGGCGGGAGATCATCGGCAACCTGTTCGGGCTGCTGTCCGCCCTCGGGGGAATGCGGCGCCGCGTCTGGGCGTGGCCGGTCGGCATCGTCGGCAACGTGCTGCTCTTCACGGTGTTCGTCGGCGCCGTCTTCGACACCCCGCAGGACCAGAACCTCTGGGGCCAGGCGGGCCGCCAGATCTTCTTCATCGCCGTCTCGCTGTGGGGGTGGTACCGCTGGAAGCAGGCCCGGGACGCCGGCGGTGCCGGAGGTGGGGCCGCGATCACGCCGCGATGGGCGACCTGGGCCGAGCGCGCCCAGCTGGTCGTCCTGTACGCCGTCGGCACCGCGGTGTTCTGGTGGATCTTCGGCATCATCGGCTCGTACGGTCGGCTGACCGAGGCATGGATCCTCACCGGCAGCATCCTGGCGACCTACGGCATGGCCCGCGGTTGGGTCGAGTTCTGGCTGATCTGGCTCGCCGTCGACGCGGTCGGGGTGCCCACCCTCGTCAACGCCGGCTTCTACCCGTCTGCCGTGCTCTACGGCTTCTACGGGCTGTTCTGCGTCGTCGGCTTCATCACCTGGCTTCGCGCGGAGCGCGCCCGGCCGGTCGACCCCCGGGGTCCCGAGATCCAACAGGTCGGCGCATGAACGTTCGGCTCGACACGGTCGAGCACGCGGTGGCCGAGATCGCGGCGGGCCGGAGCGTGGTCGTTATCGACGACGAGGACCGCGAGAACGAGGGCGACCTGATCTTCGCGGCCAGCAAGGCCACCGCCCAGCTCATGGCCTTCACCGTCCGCCATGGCAGCGGTGTCGTCTGCGTGGGCGTGGAGGGCCAGCTGCTCGACCGCCTCGCGATCCCGCTGATGACGCCGCACAACCGCGAACGGATGCGTACGGCGTACACGGTGAGCGTCGACGCGCGAGAGGGCATCAGCACCGGCATCAGCGCCGCCGACCGGGCACGCACGGTGCGCACCCTGGTCGACTCGGCCACCGAGCCGAGCGACCTGGTCCAGCCCGGCCACGTGTTCCCCCTGCGCTACCGCGCCGGCGGTGTGCTCGCTCGTCCCGGCCACACCGAGGCGGCCGTCGACCTGGCCCGCCTGGCCGGCCTGACACCAGCCGGCGTGCTGTGCGAGGTCGCCGCCGACGACGGGACCATGATGCGTGGTCCCGCCCTGCGGGCCTTCGCCGACGAGCACGGCCTGGCGATGATCAGCATCGCGGACCTCATCACCTGGCGGCGCCGGCACGAGCGGCTGGTCGAGCGGGTGGCGGTGACCACCCTGCCGACGGAGTTCGGCACGTTCACGGCCTACGGCTACCGCAGCACCATCGACGGTGTCGAGCACGTGGCGCTGGTGCACGGCGACGTCGGGGACGGCAGACCGGTGCTGACCCGGCTGCACTCGGAGTGCCTGACCGGCGACGTACTGGGCTCGAGGCGGTGTGACTGCGGTCCGCAGCTGCAGGCGTCGCTGGCAGCGATCATGGCCGCCGGCGGGGGAGTGGCCGTCTACCTGCGCGGCCACGAGGGCCGGGGCATCGGCCTGCTGCACAAGCTGCGTGCCTACGCGCTGCAGGACGCCGGACGCGACACCGTCGACGCGAACCTGGACCTCGGCCTGCCGTCCGACGCGCGCGACTACGGCACCGGTGCGCAGGTCCTCACCGACCTCGGGGTGCGGTCCGTACGGCTGCTGACCAACAACCCGGCGAAGTCCGAGCAGCTGACCCGGTACGGCATCGAGGTCACCGAGCGGGTCCCGGTCGTCGTGCTGCCGACCGAGCAGAACCTCGCGTACCTGCGGACGAAGGCGGCGCGGATGGGGCACGACCTGTCGCACGTGCTCGAAGGCACGTTGTGAGCGGCACCGGGGCGGTGTCCGCGACGCCACTCGACCCGGAAGAGGTGGCCGGCCTCCGGGTAGCGGTCGTGGCGGCGTCGTGGCACCAGCAGGTGATGGACGGCCTGGTCGCGGGAGCACTCTCGACCCTGGGTCGGCTACGGCTCGAGCCCCGGCTCGTCCGGGTGCCAGGATCGTTCGAGCTCCCCGTGGTCGCCGCCACGCTGGCCGCGTCCTCCGACGCCGTGGTCGCTCTCGGGGTGGTGATCCGGGGAGGCACTCCACACTTCGACTACGTCTGCCGGGCCGCCACCGACGGCTTGGTGCGGGTCGGGCTCGACTCCGGCGTCGCCGTGGGCTTCGGCCTGCTGACCTGCGACACCGACGAGCAGGCGTTGGACCGGGCCGGGCTGCCCGGCTCCAGCGAGGACAAGGGAGCCGAGGCCGCGGATGCGGCGGTGCGTACCGCCGTCTTGCTGCGAACGCTCCGCTGAGGCGGCGGCAGTGCGGGCGGCCAGGGCGGTGGCCGGGGCGAGGAGGTCGGGCTGCGTAGGGCCAGCCGCCGTAGGCTGACTGGTCGTGAAGACCTTCGACCAGCTGTTCGCCGAGCTCGCGACCAAGGCCGCCGAGCGCCCGGCAGGGTCCGGCACCGTCGCGGCGCTGGACGCCGGCGTGCACGCGATCGGCAAGAAGCTGGTCGAGGAGGCCGCCGAGTCCTGGATGGCGGCCGAGCACGAGGGGAGTGCCCGGGCGGCCGAGGAGATCAGCCAGCTGCTGTACCACGCCCAGGTGCTCATGCTCGCGTGCGGCCTGACCACCGACGACGTCTACGCCCACCTGTGAGCCGCCCGATGACGACGAGCGACGGCCGGAGTAGCGGTGGTGCCTGCCTGCGCATCGCCGTCCCGAACAAGGGCTCGCTGGCCGAGCCGGCGCGCGAGATCCTGCGCGAGGCCGGCTACCGCCAGCGCGCGGAGAACCGGGAGCTGGTGCTGGCCGACCCCGAGAACGGCGTGGAGTTCTTCTACCTGCGTCCGCGCGACATCGCCCTGTACGTGGGTGAGGGGACCCTCGATCTCGGGATCACCGGGCGTGACCTGCTGCTCGACTCGGCCGCGAGCGCCGACGAGATGCTGGGTCTGGGCTTCGGCGGGTCGCGGTTCAGGTTCGCGGCGCCCACCGGCACAGTCGGCTCGACCGCGGACCTTGCCGGGCTGAGGATCGCCACGTCCTATCCGGGTGTGGTGCGCCGCTACCTCGAGGAGCAGGGCGTCGAGGCCACCGTGATCCGTCTCGACGGAGCGGTCGAGTCGGCCGTACGCCTCGGTGTGGCCGACGTGATCGCGGACGTGGTCGACACGGGCAGCACGCTGCGCCAGGCCGGCCTGGAGATCATCGGCGACATCATCCTCGAGTCGGAGGCGGTGCTGGTGGGCCGTTCGGGCGAGCCTGACCCGCCGGGTCTCGCGGTCTTCGTGCGCCGGCTGCAGGGCGTCCTGGTCGCCCGGACGTACGTGATGATGGACTACGACATCCCGAACGACCGTGTCGAGGCGGCGTCCGCGGTGACCCCCGGGATCGAGTCCCCGACCGTGTCGCCGCTGCATCGGGAGGGCTGGTCCGCCGTGCGCGCCATGGTGCGCCGTCACCGTGCGCAGGCGGTGATGGACGAGCTGTGGGACCTGGGCGCCCGGGGCATCCTCGTCACCGACATCCACGCCTGCCGGCTGTGACGACGTACCGCCCGATCAGCGCCCTGCTCGTCGCCGCCGCAGCGGCGGCCAGCCTCGTCGCCGTGCTCGTCGTCGTGGCGGTGGCGCTACCGGCGGAGGTGCGAGCCCAGTTCAGCATCGCCGAGGACGTCACGATGGCCATCTTCCTGCTCGCAGCCCTGGCAGTCCTGTACGGGATCGGGCGCACCCGGGTGAGCACCGACGACGACGGGATCCACATCCTCAACGGCTACCGGCACCACCACCTGACCTGGGCGGAGGTGGTGCATGTCGGCATGGGGCGTGGCGCGCCGTGGGCGGTGCTGGACACGAGCCACGGCACCACCGTGCAGCTGATGGCGATCCAGCGAGCCGACGGCGAGCGCGCGGTGGCGGCGTTACGCGAGCTTAGGGCCCAGCTCGACCGGCACAGCCCTCGCGACCACTGACCCGCCTCCACCGTCGATCACGGGAGGGACAGGGGGCTGGTGGCCCCTGCACAAGTCGCGGATCGCGGCCAAAAGGGGGGCGGGGGTCTCGGGCGCCTGCACAAGTCGCGGATCGCGGCCCTAAGGGGGGCGGGGCTCAGATCCCCCGGCGGCGCAGGATCTCCTCGATCTCGGCCATGTCGTCGTCGACCGGGGCCGCACGGGAGGACGACGACCGCTCGACCGCGGTCGGCTTCCCCGACCGCCGGTCGACGGCCGCGGGCCCGGCCCGGCGGCGCAGCGCCGCCGCACCCGCGATCATGGCTACCGCGACAGTCGCGACGACGCAGCCGATCCACATCGCCGGGTTGAACACCACGTTGGCGCCCCAGGCGACCACCTCGCCGGCGACCTGGCCGGCCAGGCGGATCGTGCCGGTCAGCAGCAGCGCCGGGGGCACCAGCGCCCACCCCGACCAGCGCAGCGCCCCGATGCCGTCAGAGCGTCGCCACGCGCGCAGCGCGAGCCACCCCGCCAAGGCGGAGAGCACGATCACCCAGGGCAGCGACGTCAGCGTGTACTCGGACACGTTCCCATGATGTCCCACGATGCGCCCTGACCACGAACGGCGACGGGGTGCACGGTCGTTCCGGACGGCGGAGAGCGACGGGTCGTGCCCCGACATCTGCTGCTGGTAGCCTTGGGGCCAGCCAGCGGGCCCGACGTGCGCAACTCACGGCAGGTCCGCTCACAAGCGGAGTCACCTCCCACCCGCCACGACCTCCGGGTCGTCGGGTACGGCTGGACCGCACCTCGCTCCGGTGAGGGCGGTCCGCGGGCGCGTCTGTCGTGCCAGGTGGCTTCCGTGCGTGCGGCGCGGGAGCCTTTTTCGTGGTTCCCGGGTCATGGTCACCACCCCGTCACCGGACATCCAGGAGGACCCATCAGCACTGAGCTGCGCATCAACGAGCGCATCCGCGTACCCGAGGTGAGGCTCGTCGGACCCAACGGCGAACAGGTCGGCATCGTCCGGATCGACGACGCCCTTCGACTCGCCCAGGAGTCCGACCTCGACCTGGTCGAGGTGGCACCGACGGCCCGGCCACCGGTCGCCAAGCTCATGGACTACGGCAAGTTCAAGTACGAGACCGCTCAGAAGGCGCGCGAGTCCCGGCGGAACCAGACCCACACGGTCATCAAAGAGATGAAGCTGCGGCCCAAGATCGACAAGCACGACTACGAGACCAAGAAGGGTCACGTCGTGCGGTTCCTCCGCCAGGGCGACAAGGTCAAGATCACGATCATGTTCCGCGGCCGCGAGCAGCACCGTCCCGAGCTGGGCTTCCGGCTGCTGCAGCGACTGGCCGGCGACGTCGAGGAGCTGGGGTTCGTGGAGTCGACCCCGCGCCAGGACGGCCGCAACATGACCATGGTCATCGGGCCCCACCGCAAGAAGGCCGAAGCGCGTGCCGAGGTGCGCGAGGAGCGTGCCCGCGAGGCCGAGGGGCGACGCGCCGAGCGGCGCGCCGAACGCGCCGACCGGGCGCCGGCGTCGACCGAGGCGAAGCCGCGCAAGCGCTCGGAGAACATCGACTCCGACATGGACCCCAACGCCTGACACCACGCCTTCGGGCACGAACCGCCCCAGGACCACGCACCAACCGCCAGCACAGGAAGGCACACCGATGCCGAAGATGAAGCCGCACCGAGGGACCAAGAAGCGGGTGAAGATCACCGGCACCGGAAAGCTGCGCAGGCAGAAGGCGAACCGACGTCACAACTTCGAGCACAAGCCGTCCACCCGGACCCGGCGACTCGAGGGCACCACCGAGGTCGCCAAGTCCGACACCAGCAAGGTCAAGAAGCTGCTCGGGCTCTGACCACCGCCTGACACGTCCCGGTACGTCGCGCCTCCGCGCGGCGTCCCACCCAGGAAGAAGAGGAGTCCGAAGTGGCACGCGTCAAGCGGTCCGTCAACGCGACCAAGAAGCGGCGTACCACCCTGGAGCGCGCCTCCGGCTATCGCGGGCAGCGCTCCCGGCTGTACCGCAAGGCCAAGGAGCAGGTCACCCACTCCATGGTCTACAGCTACCGCGACCGGAAGGCGCGCAAGGGTGACTTCCGCCGGCTGTGGATCACCCGCATCAACGCCGCCACCCGTCAGCACGGCCTGACCTACAACCGGTTCGTGCAGGGCCTGCGGCACGCGGAGGTCGAGGTCGACCGCAAGGTGCTCGCCGACCTCGCCGTCAACGACCCGGCGGCATTCGCCGCACTGGTCGAGGTGGCGAGGCAGGCGCTGCCCGCGGATGTCAACGCCCCGCGCGCGGACGGCGAGGCAGCCGCCTGAGCTCCACGCCGGAGCACACCGGACCCGCTGGCCGCGCCGAGCCGCCGCTGACCCCTCGCACCGGGAGGGTCAGGGCGGCTCGCCGGCTCAGGACCCGTGCCCAGCGCACCGCCGCCGGCCGCTTCCTCGCCGAGGGACCACAGGCGGTGCGCGAGGCGCTGGGCAGTCCGGGCCTGGTCGTCGAGGTCTACGCCACCGCTGACGCCTCCGCCCGGCATGACGGGCTGCGCCGCCGGGCCGACGCCGCGCGGGTCAGTTGGCATGAGACCAGCGACGACGTGGTTCGGACGATCTCTGCCACCGTGCACCCGCAGGGACTCGTGGCCGTCTGCCGCACCGTCGACGTCCCGCTGGCCACCGCACTCTCCGCCACGCCGGCTCGCGGGCCGCGGCTGGTGGCCGTCGGCGTGCACGTGAGCGACCCCGGCAACGCCGGCACGGTGGTGCGCTGCGCCGATGCGGCCGGCGCCGATGCCGTGGTCTTCTGCGGCGACGGCGTCGACCCGTACAACCCGAAGGCGGTCCGCGCGAGCGTCGGATCGTTGTTCCACGTGCCGCTGGTCCTCGAGGCCGATCCCGCGCTCGCCGTCGCGGCCGCCCGGACAGCCGGGCTGCAGGTGCTGGCCGCCGACGGCACGGCCGGGCTCGATCTCGACGACGCGGAGGCGAGCGGGCTGCTCGCCGCCCCCACTGCGTGGCTGTTCGGCAACGAGGCGCACGGGCTCGGGTCCGCGGTGCTGGAGCTGGCCGACTCCGCGGTGGCCGTCCCGCTGTACGGGCGGGCCGAGAGCCTCAACCTCGCCGCCGCTGCGGCGGTCTGCCTGTACGCCTCCGCACGCGTGCAGCGCCGGGTCCCTGCCGCCGGAGACGGCCGAGCCTGACAGCCCTCTGCCCGGGGACTAACCTCCAGCGGGTGGACCCGGTCGTCGAGCCGGGACGACGACGGGGTGAGGCGGTCGACGCGTGGCAAGGGCCGGTGAGGACAGAGCCGTGCAGGACGAGGTCGAGATCCACGATCTCCCCGACGGGGTGGTCGTCGCCGACGAGCAGGGCACCGTCGTCGCTGCGAACGACCGGGCTGTCTCCATGCTCCTGTGCGACCCCGACAGGGTGGTCGGTCAGTCCCTCGCCGACGTCGTCACCCTCGACGACCTCGACGGCCACACCTGGTACGACTGCCTGCGCCCCTACGACGGGCTGAGCACGCGTAGCCGGCTGGTCGAGCGACCCTGGTACCGCCCGGACGGCCACGAGCTCCTGGTCACCGGTCGGATCATCCGCCGCGGGCCGTCGGGTGCCGTCAGCCGGGTGACCGTCGGGATCCGCAACGTCCGCGGGCGCGAGCGGCTCGACCGGGACCGCTCCGACCTGGTGGCCACGGTGGCGCATGAGCTGCGCTCGCCGCTGACCGGCGTCAAGGGCTTCACGGCGACGCTGCTGGCCAAGTGGGACCGCTTCACCGACCAGCAGCGCCGGCTGATGCTCGAGACGGTCGACGCCGACGCCGACAGGCTGGCCAGGCTGATCACCGAGCTGCTCGACACCGCACGCATCGACGCCGGCCGGCTGGCTCTGCGTACCGAGCCGGTCGACATGGGCCAGCTGGTCGGTCGCGTGGTGGCGAGCTCACAGGCAGCAGGCGGACGGCAGATCAGGGTGCTCGAGCACGAGGGCCTGCAGCAGGTGTGGGGCGACGCCGACAAGCTCAGTCAGGTGGTGACCAACCTGATCGACAACGGTCAGCGGCACGGTCAGGGCGTGATCGACGTCGCCCTCGGTCCGGAGCCGGCCGCCGACGGGACGCCCGGAGTCTTCCTGCTGGTCGACGACGAGGGCGACGGCGTGCCGACCGCGGTCCGTGACCGGGCGTTCACCCGGTTCTGGCGGTCGGGTGCCCAGGACGGCAGCGGCCTGGGTCTGTACATCGTGCGCGGGCTCGTGGAGGCCCACGCGGGTGAGGTGACCATCCTCGACAACGCCGCCGGTGGGGCCAGGGTCCGGGTCTGGCTCCCGGTGTCCGAGCCCGAGAGCCTGCGCGACACCTGACCGGGCCGCGACAGCCGGGCGGCACCGCGTTACTGGTTCGCGGTTCACGCGGCGGCCTTCCTAGACTGCGGGAGCCCGGGGGACCCGGGTGTCCCTACCCGAAGGCAGCGATGTCCGGCCCGAACACCGACTACGACCCGGTCGAGGTCACCCCGCTGCACGCCGACGAGGTCGATCGTCGCCGCGACGAGGCGCTGGCGGCGATCGCCGCGGCCACCTCCCTGGACGCCCTCAAGCAGGTGCGGCTGGCGCACGCCGGTGATCGCTCGCCGCTGGCGCTGGCCAACCGGGAGATCGGCTCCCTTCCCCCGCAGGCACGCAAGCAGGCTGGGATGCGCGTCGGCCAGGCACGGTCCGAGGTCCGGTCAGCCCTCGACCGGCGACTGGCCGAGCTCGAGGCCGCAGCCGAGGAGCAGATGCTGGTCGACGAGGTCGTCGACGTCACGGCGACGCTGGGTGATCCGCCCCCCGGCTCCCGGCATCCGCTGACGACACTCCAGGAGCGCATCGGCGACATGTTCGTGGCCATGGGCTGGGAGATCGCCGAGGGCCCGGAGGTCGAGGCCGAGTGGCTGAACTTCGATGCCCTCAACCTGGGGCCCGACCACCCCGCCCGGAGCATGCAGGACACCTTCTTCCTCGATCCACCCGAGGCGCACCTGCTGTTGCGCACGCACACGTCCCCGGTGCAGGCGCGGGCCCTGCTGACCCGACCGCTGCCGGTGTACGTGCTGGCGCCCGGTCGCGTGTTCCGCACCGATGAGCCGGACGCCACTCACTCGCCGGTGTTCCACCAGGTCGAGGGGCTCGCGGTGGACCGGGGCATCACCATGGCGCACCTGAAGGGCACCCTTGACCACTTCGCCCGGTCGATGTTCGGCGCCGATGTGGACACCCGGTTCCGGCCGTCGTACTTCCCCTTCACCGAGCCGAGCGCCGAGGTGGACCTGCGCTGCTTCGTCTGCCTGGCACGGCCGCCTGCCGTGGACAGCTGCCGCACCTGCAAGGGCGAGGGCTGGATCGAGTGGGGTGGCTGCGGGGTGGTGAACCCGCGCGTCCTCATCGCGTGCGGCGTCGACCCTGAGGAGTTCACCGGCTTCGCGTTCGGGATGGGCATCGACCGTACGCTGATGTTCCGGCACGGGATCGAGGACGTGCGTGACATGGCCGAGGGTGACGTCCGCTTCACCCGCGCGTTCGGGGTTGACGTCTGATGCGCGCCCCGGTCTCGTGGATCCGCGACTACGCCGCCCTGCCCGCCGACGTCGCCCCGGCGCAGCTGGCCGCCCGGCTCACCGGCCTCGGCCTCAAGCTCGAGGCGCTCAGCACGCCGGGCGCCGACCTGACCGGGCCGTTGGTGGTCGGACGGGTGCTGGCGCGCGACAAGGAGGAGCACAGGAACGGCAAGGCCATCAACTGGTGCCGGGTCGACGTCGGTCCCGAGCACAACCCTCCTGCCGTCGAGTCCGGTGAGGACGGTGCCGCCGGGCGCGGCATCGTCTGCGGCGCCCACAACTTCGACACCGGTGACCTCGTCGTGGTGGCCCTGCCGGGTGCGGTGCTGCCGGGCGGGTTCACGATCTCGGCCCGCAAGACGTACGGCCACGTGTCCGACGGGATGATCTGCTCGGCGGCCGAGCTCGGCCTCGGTGACGACGCTGCCGAGATCATCGTGCTGACGCCGGGCGAGGCGGAGCCCGGCGACGACGCCGCCGCCCTGCTGCACATCCGCGACCACGTCATCGAGATGGAGATCAACCCCGACCGGGCCTACGCGCTGTCGCTGCGCGGCGTCGCGAGGGATGCCGCCCTGGGCTACCGGGTGCCGTTCAGCGACCCGGCCGGGCTGGCGGTCCAGGCGGGCGACGACGGCTCGTACCCCGTGCAGGTGACCGATCCGGATGCGTGTCCGCTGTTCGTCACCCGCACGGTCACCGGCTTCGACCCGACAGCGCCGACACCGCGCTGGCTCGCGCGGAGGCTCCAGCTGGCCGGTATGCGGCCGATCTCGCTGGCCGTCGACGTCACCAACTACGTGATGCTCGAGCTCGGCCAGCCCATCCACGGGTACGACCGGGATCGGCTCAGGGGCGCGATCGTGGTGCGTCGGGCACAGCCCGGCGAGACGCTGCGCACGCTCGACGGACAGGACCGCCGACTCGACGACGAGGACCTGCTCATCACCGATGACCGCGGCCCGATCGGCCTGGCGGGCGTGATGGGCGGCGAGTCCACCGAGATCTCGCCGGCCACCACCGCGGTCGTGATCGAGGCGGCGGCGTTCGACCCGGTGACGACGGCCCGGGCGGCCCGGCGGCACAAGCTGGTCTCGGAGGCGTCGCGGCGCTTCGAGCGCGGCGTCGATCCCTGTCTGCCCCCGGTCGCCGCTCAGCGGGTCGCCGACCTGCTGGTGGCCCTGGGTGGTGGCCGGACCGAGCCGGGCATGACCGTCGTCGGCAGCGTGCCGCCCCGGTCTCCGATCGCCATCTCGGCCGACCTGCCGGCGCGGGTGACGGGCATCGATGTCGACGTGCCCACGACGGTCGAGGCGCTGCGCGATGTCGGCTGCGCCGTCGACGACGGCAGCGCCGAGACCGGCGACACCGCGGACACCGGGCGGGACACCGGCGGCCACCCCGCCGCGCCGGCCGGGATCCTCAAGGTCACCCCACCGAGCTGGCGCTCCGACGTCACCGACCCCTACGACCTGGTCGAGGAGGTCGCCCGGGTGGTCGGGTACGACCGGGTGCCGTCGGTGCTGCCGACGGCGCCGGCCGGCCGCGGCCTGACGACCGCGCAGCGACTGCGTCGCCGCGTCGGGAGCGGTCTCGCCGGAGCCGGGTTCACCGAGGTGGTGGCGTACCCGTTCGTCGGCGACGCCGACCTCGACGCCCTGGGTCTGCCCGCCGACGACCCGCGTCGTACGGCCGCCCGCGTGGCCAACCCGCTGTCCGAACGCGAACCTCTCCTGCACACCACGTTGGCCCCGGCCCTGCTCAAGGTGCTGGCGCGCAACGTCGGGCGCGGCTTCCCCGACAGCCGGCTCTTCCTGCTCGCGCGGGTGTTCCGGCCCGACGCCTGGCCACCGCCTCCTGCGCCCGTGCTGCCGGTGGACCGGGCGCCCACGGCCGCCGAGCTGGCAGCCCTCGACGCCGCCGTCCCGCACCAGCCGTACCACCTCGCCGTCGTGGTGAGCGGTCACCCCGGCACCTCGGCCGCTCCGGTCGGTGCACAGGCGGGGCAATGGGCCGAGGCGGTCGGTGCGGTGCGCGAGGTGGCCCGCCTGCTGGGGCTGCAGGCGACGGTCGCCGCCGACGTGGCCGCCCCCTGGCATCCCGGGCGGTGCGCCAGCATCGCGATCCCGGGGACCGGCGACGAGGTGGTCGTGGGGCACGCCGGCGAGCTGCATCCGCGGGTGTGCCGGTCGTTCGGGCTCCCGGAGCGCACGGCGTACGCCGAGGTCGACGTCGACCGGCTGGTGGCCGCCGCGCCGGAGGTGCGTCCCGCCCCCGTCTTCTCGACCATGCCGGTGGCCAAGGCCGACGTCGCTCTGGTGGTCGATACCGCGGTGCCCGCCGGCGATGTCGAGGCGGCGCTGCGGCAGGGTGCCGGACCCCTGCTGGAGTCGATCAGGCTGTTCGACGTCTACACCGGCGAGCAGGTGCCATCCGGGCGGAAGTCGCTGGCGTACGCGCTGCGGTTCCGGGCACCGGACCGCACGCTCACCGACGACGAGGTGGCGGCCGCCCGCCAGGCAGCGGTCGCGGCTGCGGCAGAGCAGCTCGGCGCCACGCTGCGCGACTGACCTCGGGGACTGCGCCTGCACGGGCGCAAGGTCTCCGGTGGGCCCATTCGGCGGTCACGGCGCGGTCCCAAGCCTGGCCCCATGACGCGTCCGTTGACAGGCACGGCGGTGCCGGTCTCACTCGATGCCGGCTGACACCACGGCGGTGAACGCACCCAGTGCGGCCGG
Organism: Nocardioidaceae bacterium; assembly: GCA_029266455.1. Classification (GTDB taxonomy): domain Bacteria; phylum Actinomycetota; class Actinomycetes; order Propionibacteriales; family Nocardioidaceae; genus JACCWP01. The sequence goes on along the minus strand of JAQSWV010000013.1, from coordinate 12,472 downwards.
GTCGCCGCTCATGTCCACCGCCGCGGCAGGCAGCCGCCCCCACAGCCACGCGTCCACGGCCTCCGCCAGGCCGGCGATCTGGGCCACCGGGTCGGCCGCTCGGCCGTCGTGCACCTGCAGGGACAGCTCGTCGATCTGCGCGCCGCTGCTGGGACTGGTGCCGACCAGCCGGCCGACCTCGGTGGACCAGCGCGCTCCGGTGTCGGTACACACCACGGTCACCGGCCCGGCCTGCCGGCGGAACTCCGCCCAGGCCGGCGTGCCGCCGAACATGATGCGCAGCGCCTCGTCGACGCCGTCGGCTGCCAGTGCCTCGTCCAGCGGCGTCACGGCACCCACGAGCTGCTCGGCGTCGAGCCGGTGGATCAGCACCTCGTGGGCCTGCCGCCGCCGGACGAAGCCCCGGGTCTGGTCGTCGTCGAGCCAGGTCCACACCGGGTCGCCGTCGTCGCCGGCGCCGAGTGCGGTCAGCAGGCGTTCGGTCGCCTCGAGCTGAAGGCCCAGCAGTGCCTCGTAGCTCGCCGGGCGTTGCGGCTTGTCGGACTCGGCATCGGCCGGGTCGTGCAGCTCACGGCCCACGATCGACCCCCAGAACCACTGCACCTCGGTGAGGTGCCAGAGCAGGTCGGCGGCACTCCAGTCCGGGCACGAGGGCACCGTCCCGGCAGGGTCGGCCCGCGTCAGCATGTCGGTGAAGCGCGCCGACTCCGAGTCGAGGAAGGCAAGGTAGTCGCGACTCGGCAGGCGAAGCGAAGCGGTCATGGCGTGGACGGTATCCCGTGCTCGCATGCCTGGTTTGCGTCGCCTCGCATAGTCATGCATCCTACTGGGAAGTCAAGCGAGGAGTGCAGCGATGCGGGCAGCAGTAGCGGGAGGCAGTGGGTACGCCGGTGGCGAGCTGCTCCGGCTGCTCGTCGGCCACCCCGTACTCGAGGTGGGCGCCGTGACGGCGGGCGACAGCGCCGGCACGACCGTCGGTGACCACCACCCGCACCTGGTCCCGCTGGCCGATCGGGAGCTGCTCGATACCCGGCCCGAGGCGTTCGAGGGTCACGACGTCGTGTTCCTGGCGCTGCCGCACGGCCACTCGGCCGACCTCGCGGCGGCCCTGCCCGACGAGACCCTGGTCGTCGACTGCGGCGCCGACTTCCGGCTCACCGACGCCCCGGTGTGGCAGGCGTTCTACGGCGGCAGCCACGCCGGGACGTGGCCGTACGGCCTGCCGGAGCTGCCGGGCCAGCGAGACCGGCTGCGTGCTGCCCGCCGGGTGGCCGTTCCGGGCTGCTACCCCACGGTCTCGTCCCTGTCGGCGCTGCCGGCGGTGGCCGCCGCGCTCGTGCGCGCCGACGACGTGGTCGTGGTCGCGGTCTCCGGGACCTCAGGGGCTGGTCGGGCAGCCAAGCGCCACCTGCTGGGGGCCGAGACCATGGGATCCGCGTCGGCGTACGGGGTCGGCGGGGTGCACCGGCACACGCCGGAGATCGAGCAGAGCCTCGCCACGGTCACCGACGGCCCGGTCCGGGTGTCGTTCACGCCGGTGCTGGCGCCGATGGCCCGGGGCATCCTGGCCACGGTCACCGCACCGCTGATGCCGGGTGTCACGACCGCCGACGTGCGGACCGCCTATGACAAGGCGTGCGCCGACGAGCCCTTCCTCCATCTGCTCCCCGACGGGCAGTGGCCGCAGACGCAGTCGGTGCTGGGCTCCAACGCCGTCCACCTGCAGGCCACGGTCGACGCGCGCGCCGGCCGGCTGGTCGCGGTCGGCGTCATCGACAACCTCACCAAGGGCACGGCCGGCGCGGCCGTACAGTGCGCGAACCTCGCCCTCGGCCGGCCGGAGACCGAGGGCCTGACGACGGTGGGGATGGCCCCGTGAGCGTCACCGCCGCCGCCGGCTTCCGCGCCTCCGGCGTCACCGCCGGACTCAAGCCGAGCGGTCGGCCCGACGTGGCCCTGGTCGTCAACGACGGTCCGAGCGCCGCCGCCGCCGCCGTGTTCACGTCCAACCGCTGCAAGGCGAACCCGGTGCTGTGGAGCGAGCAGGCGATGCGGCGCCCCGGCGATGCGGGCGGGACCACGCGGGCCGTGGTGCTGAACTCGGGGGGCGCCAACTGCTACACCGGCGCCGACGGCTTCGCCCTGACCCACCGCACCGCCGAGACCGTCGCGGAGGCGCTGGACGTGGGGGCGGCCGACGTACAGGTCTGCTCCACGGGGCTGATCGGCGTCCGCAGCGACCCGCAGGTGCTGCTGGCGGGAGCCAAGGCTGCAGTGGCGGCCCTGGGCTCCGCCGGGGGGCAGGCCGCCGCTGAGGCCATCATGACGACCGACACCGTGACCAAGCAGGCCAGCGTGACCGTGGGGGTCGACGGTGCCGGTTTCACCGTGGGCGGGATGGCCAAGGGAGCGGGCATGCTCGCCCCTGCGCTGGCCACCATGCTGGTGGTCGTCACCACCGACGCCGTCGTCGATCCGGCCGACTGTGACCGCGCCCTGCGCGAGGCCACCCGCACGACCTTCGACCGCATCGACTCCGACGGCTGCATGTCGACCAACGACACGGTGCTGCTGATGGCCAGCGGTACGGCGGCCGCCCCGGACCTGGCAGCGTTCACCGCCGCCCTGTCGGAGGTCTGCCACGACCTGGCGCAGCAGCTGCTCAGCGATGCCGAGGGCTCCGAGCACGACATCGCGATCGAGGTGCGCGGCGCCGCCAGCGAGGACGATGCGGTCGAGGTGGCTCGGTCCGTCGCGCGCAGCGCGCTGTTCAAGTGCGCGGTCTTCGGCCGCGACCCCAACTGGGGCCGCATCCTCGCCGCCGTGGGCACCACCGGTGCCGCGTTCGACCCGGCCGACCTCGACGTGGCCCTGAACGGCGTGCAGGTCTGTCGCGGCAGTCAGCCAGGCGCCCCCGCGGACGCCGTCGACCTCTCCGAGCGCGAGGTGAGCGTGACCATCGATCTCAAGACCGGTGAGAGCAGCGCCACGGTCTGGACCAACGACCTGACGCATGCGTACGTGCACGAGAACTCGGCGTACTCCACATGAGCGTCCAGATGCCGGCACCCACCAGGGGCAAGTCGCCGGCCGAGTGGGAGCTCGCCACCGCGAAGGCAGCCACGCTCGCGGAGGCGCTGCCATGGATGAAGCGCTACCACGGCAAGACGATCGTGGTGAAGTACGGCGGGAACGCCATGGTCGACGACGACCTGCGCCGGGCCTTCGCGGAGGACATCGTGTTCCTGCGCTACGCCGGGTTCCGCCCCGTCGTCGTGCACGGTGGCGGCCCGCAGATCTCGACGATGCTGTCGCGGCTCGGTATCGAGTCGCAGTTCCGTGCCGGGCTGCGGGTCACGACGCCCGAGGCGCTCGAGGTGGTCCGGATGGTGCTGGTGGGGCAGGTGGGCCGCGAGCTCGTGGGCCTGCTCAACCAGCACGGATCCCTCGCGGTCGGGCTGTCGGGGGAGGACGCCGGCCTGTTCACCGCAGAGCGCACGTCGGTTGCCGTCGACGGTGAGGAGGTCGACCTCGGGCTCGTCGGCGAGGTCGTCGGCGTGCGCCCGGAGGCGGTGCTCGACCTCATCGAAGCCGGGCGGATCCCGGTGGTGTCCGGCGTGGCACCCGACGCCGACGGTCAGGTGCTCAACATCAACGCCGACACCGCGGCGGCCGCCCTCGCCGTGGCGCTTGATGCGGAGAAGCTCATCGTGCTCACCGATGTCGAGGGCCTGTACGTGAACTGGCCCGAGAGCGACGACGTCGTGGGCACCATCGCGCCGGAGGCGCTGGCCGAGCTCATGCCGACGCTCTCGACCGGCATGCTTCCCAAGATGGCCGCCGTGCTGAACGCCGTCCGGGGCGGTGTGGCCCGGGCCACGGTGGTCGACGGCCGGGAACCCCACTCGGTGCTGCTCGAGATCTTCACCGACGACGGCGTGGGCACGCAGGTGCTGCCCGGGGCGGAGACCCGTATCCGCACCGCGCTCCGGACCGGCTCTCGGAGGCAGCCATGACCCAACAGCAGTGGGTCGACCGCTACCAGGGCGCGGTGATGAACACGTTCGGTCCGCCCCGCCTGGTGCTCGAGCGCGGCGACGGCGCCTGGGTGTGGGACGCCGACGGCCGTCGCTATCTGGACCTGCTGGCCGGCATCGCGGTCAATGCCCTGGGGCACGGCCACCCGGCGCTGGTCAAGGCCGTCAGCGAGCAGGCCGCCACCCTGGCGCACGTCTCGAACTTCTTCACGACCGCGCCGCAGGTGCGGCTGGCCGAGCGTCTGCTCGAGCTGCTGGACGCCTCCGCAGGCAGCGACGGAGGGCGGGTCTTCTTCTCCAACTCCGGCACCGAGGCCAACGAGGCCGCGCTGAAGCTGACCCGGCGCACCGGACGGACCGGCATCGTGGCGGCCACCGGCGCGTTCCACGGTCGGACCATGGGTGCGCTCGCGCTGACGGCGAAGGCCGCCTACCGCGCGCCCTTCGAGCCGCTTCCAGGCGACGTCACGTTCGTGCCCTACGGCGATGCCGGCGCCCTGGCTGCGGCCGTCGACGACAGCACGGCGGCTGTGGTGCTGGAGCCGGTGCAGGGTGAGGCCGGTGCCATCGTCGCACCGGAGGGCTACCTGCCGGCCGCGCGTGCGGTGGCCAGCGGCCACGGCGCCCTGCTGTGGCTCGACGAGGTGCAGTGCGGGATGGGCCGCACCGGAAGCTGGTTCGCGCACACGTCCAGCGGCGTGGCCCCCGACGTTGTCACCCTCGCCAAGGGACTGGGGGGCGGCCTTCCCATCGGCGCCACCGTCGCCCTGGGCGCGGCCGGCTCCCTGCTGCAACCGGGCAACCACGGCACCACGTTCGGTGGCAACCCGGTGGCGACCTCGGCGGCGCTTGCCGTCATCGAGACGATCGACGCCGAGGGCCTGCTGGAGAACGCGACGACCGTCGGTCGGCTGCTGCGCGACGGCCTGGCCGCGCACCCGCTGGTACGGGAGGTCAGCGGCCGCGGCCTGCTGCTGGGAGTCGCGCTCACGGCCGACGTCGGCCCGAAGGCCTACGAGGCCGCCGTGTCCGCCGGCGTCATCGTGAACTGCTGCGCGCCGGATCGGCTGCGGCTCACCCCGCCGCTCGTGCTGACGACCGAACAGGCCGAGTACGCCGTCGGAGTGCTCGCCGCCGTGCTCGACGAGGTGACGCCGTGACCCTCCCCGGCCTCGACTCCCGCACCGGCCGTGCCGGGTTGCGGCACTTCCTGCGCGACGACGACCTGTCGCCCGCCGAGCAGACGCAGATGCTCGACCTGGCCGACGCGCTCGCTGCCGATCGGTTCTCGGCCCGCCCGCTGGCCGGTCCGCGAGCCGTCGCCGTGGTCTTCGACAAGACGTCCACGCGCACGCGGGTGTCGTTCTCCGTCGGTGTCGCAGAGCTCGGCGGCTACCCGCTCGTGATCGACGCGCAGGGGTCGCAGCTCGGCAAGGGCGAGACCATCGAGGACACGACCAGGGTGCTCGACCGCCAGGTGGTCGCCATCGCCTGGCGGACCTCGGCCCACGAGCGGATCGAGCAGATGGCGGCCGTGTCCAGCGTTCCGGTGCTCAACGCGCTCACCGACTCCTACCACCCCTGCCAGGTGCTGGCCGACCTGCAGACCGTGCGGCAGGCCAAGGGGTCACTCACCGGTCTGACGCTCAGCTACCTGGGCGACGGCGCCAACAACATGGCCCACAGCTACCTGCTCGGCGGTGCCACCGCGGGGCTGCACGTGCGTATCGGCGCGCCGGCCGAGTACGCGCCGGATCCCGCCGTACTCTCCGACGCGGCCCGCATCGCTGCCACCACGGGCGGGTCCGTCACCGTGCTCACCGACCCCGACCGCGCGGTCGACGGCGCCGACGTCCTGGCGACCGACACGTGGGTGTCCATGGGCCAGGAGGGCGAGGAAGGCGAGCGGGCGACCCCGTTCGTCCCGTACCGGATCTCCGGGCAGCTGCTCGCCCGCGCGGCCTCGGACGCGATCGTGCTGCACTGCCTGCCGGCCTACCGCGGCCAGGAGATCGACGCCGACGTCATCGACGGACCCCACAGTGTCGTCTGGGACGAGGCGGAGAACCGACTGCACGCCCAGAAGGCACTGCTGGTCTGGTTGCTCGCCGGTGGGACGTCGCCCGTCGAGGAGCTCTCGTGACCGCCCGGGTGCCGGCCACCAAGGCCGCACGCCAGCACCTCGTCGGCGACCTGCTGGCCCGGCATCCGGTGCGTTCGCAGGGCGAGCTGGCGGCGCTGCTGGCCGAGGCCGGCATGTCGGTCACCCAGACCACGCTGTCGCGGGACCTCGTCGAGCTCGACGCGGTCAAGGTCCGGCACGAGTCCGGCGCGCTGGTCTACGCGGTCCCCGGCGAGGGCGGTGACCGGCGGCCCCAGCCGGGGCAGGACTCGGCGGCGGCACAGAGCCGGCTGGCGCGGCTGTGTGGCGAGCTGCTGGTCAGTGCCGAGGCCAGCGCCAACCTCGTCGTGCTGCGCACGCCGCCGGGCGCCGCGCAGTTCTTCGCCTCTGCCGTCGACCACGCCGACATGAGTACCGTCCTGGGCACGATCGCCGGCGACGACACGGTCCTCGTCATCACCCGCCAACCCGACGGCGGCGCCACCGTCGGCGCGCGCTTCCTGCGGCTCGCCGAGCAGGCCGCGTCGTCCCACGACGCGCCTGGTGGCGCACCGGCTCCCTCCCGCCCGGACCACTCCCGCCCGGACCATTCCCGCCCGGACCACTCCCGTCCGGACCACTCCCGTCCGGCCGCCCCCTCACCGTCCGATCCGACATCCCAGGAGATCCCGTGACCGACCGCGTCGTCCTTGCCTACTCCGGCGGACTCGACACCTCCGTGGCCATCGGCTGGCTGGCCGAGCGGGCCGACGCCGAGGTCGTCGCCGTCGCCGTCGACGTCGGCCAGGGAGGTGAGGATCTCGACACGATCCGCAAGCGCGCCCTGGCCTGCGGCGCGGTCGAAGCGGTCGTCGTGGACGCCCGCGACGAGTTCGCCGACTCCTACTGCCTGCCGGCGCTGCAGGCCAACGCCCTCTACATGGACCGCTACCCGCTGGTGTCGTCGCTGTCGCGTCCGCTCATCGCCAAGCACCTGGTCGAGGCCGCGCGCTACCACGGTGCCTCCGCGGTCAGCCACGGCTGCACCGGCAAGGGCAACGACCAGGTGCGGTTCGAGGTGGGAGTCGGGGCGCTGGCCCCCGAGCTGCGGGTCATCGCCCCGGTCCGCGACTACGCCTGGACGCGTGAGCAGGCGATCGAGTACGCCGAGTCCCACGGGCTGCCGATCGACGTCAGCAAGCGCTCGCCGTACTCGATCGACCAGAACGTCTGGGGCCGCGCGGTCGAGACCGGGTTCCTGGAAGACGTCTGGAACGGCCCGATCGAGGACGTCTACGACTACACGTCCGACCCGACGGTGCCGCGCGAGGCCGACGAGGTGGTGCTGGGCTTCGAGCACGGGGTGCCCGTCTCGATCGACGGCACACCCGTGTCGGTGCTGCAGGCGATCGAGCAGCTCAACACCCGCGCCGGCGCGCACGGCGTCGGCCGGATCGACCTGGTCGAGGACCGGCTGGTGGGGATCAAGAGCCGCGAGATCTACGAGGCACCCGGCGCCGCCGCACTGATCACTGCCCACGCGGAGCTGGAGAACGTCACCGTGGAGCGCGACCTGGCGCGGTTCAAGAAGACGGTCGGGCAGCGGTGGACCGAGCTGGTCTACGACGGCCTGTGGTACTCGCCGCTGAAGCGGTCACTCGACGCCTTCCTGGCCGCCTCGCAGCAGCACGTGAGCGGCGAGGTCCGCATGACGCTGCACGGCGGACGCGCGACCGTGTCCGGACGTCGGTCACCGGCGAGCCTGTACGACTTCGGCCTGGCCACCTACGACGCGGGCGACTCGTTCGACCAGTCGCTGGCCCGGGGGTTCGTCGAGCTGTGGGGCCTGCCCAGCAAGCTGGCCGCCGCCCGTGACCAGCGGATGGCGGGGGAGTGACCACAGCAGACAACCGCGGCGCGGCGGCACCAGGGCGGCTGTGGGGCGGCAGGTTCGACCACGGTCCCGCACCGGAGCTCGTCGCGCTGTCCCGTTCCACCCACTTCGACTGGCGGCTCGCGCCGTACGACCTGGCAGGGTCGAGGGCGCACGCGCGGGTGCTGCACGCCGCCGGACTGCTGCACGACGACGAGCTGGCCGAGCTCCAGGCCGGCGTCGACCGCCTGGCAGCCGACGTCGCGGCCGGCGCGGTGCAGCCCGACCCGTCCGACGAGGACGTCCACGGGGCGCTGGAGCGGCTGCTGGTCGAGCGCCTGGGCCCCCGGCTCGGCGGCCGGCTTCGAGCCGGGCGGTCGCGCAACGACCAGGTCGCCACCTTGTTCAAGATGTACCTGCGCGACCGCGCGCGGGTGCTGGCCCAGGAGCTGCTCGGCGTCGTCGACGCGTTGGTCGCCCAGGCGCAGGACCATCTCGGTGTCGCCATGCCCGGCCGCACCCACCTGCAGCACGCCCAGCCGGTGCTGCTCAGCCATCACCTGCTCGCCCACGCCTGGCCGCTGCTGCGTGACGTCGAGCGCCTGCAGGACTGGGACGCCCGGGTTGCGGCTGACTCGCCGTACGGCTCCGGTGCGCTGGCGGGCTCCTCACTCGGCCTCGACCCGGTCGCCGTGGCGGTCGAGCTCGGGTTCACCGGCTCGACGGCCAACTCGATCGACGGGGTGTCGGCCCGGGACTTCGTGGCCGAGTTCGCGTTCGTGGCGGCGATGGCGGCCGTGGACGTGTCGCGCATCGCCGAGGAGGTGGTGCTGTGGGCGACCCGCGAGTTCGGGTTCGTGCGGCTGCACGACTCGTGGTCCACCGGCTCGAGCATCATGCCGCAGAAGAAGAACCCCGACATCGCCGAGCTGGCCCGCGGCAAGGCCGGCCGGCTGGTCGGCGACCTCACCGGCCTGCTGACCACACTGAAGGGCCTCCCGCTGGCGTACAACCGCGACCTGCAGGAGGACAAGGAGCCGGTCCTGGACGCTGTCGACACCCTGGACGTGCTGCTGCCCGCCTTCGCGGGCATGGTCGCAACCCTGCAGTTCGACGTCGAGCGGCTGGCAGAGCTGGCGCCGCAGGGCTTCACCCTGGCCACCGACGTGGCGGAGTGGCTGGTTCGCCAGGGCGTGCCCTTCCGTGAGGCGCACGAGCTGGCCGGCGCCTGCGTGCGCCGCTGCGAGGAGCGCGACGTGGAGCTCGCCGACCTCACCGACGACGAGCTGGCGACGATCTCGCCGCACCTGGGGCCGGGGGTACGGGAGGTGCTGACCGTTGCGGGATCGGTGGCCTCCCGCGACGCACGCGGTGGGACGGCGGAGTCACGGGTGCGCGACCAGCTGGTCGAGCTGAGGCAGCGGACGGCCTCCCTGGCTCAGTGGCGGGCCCCGGTCGTCGGGTGAGCTGGGCCGACTGGCTGAACGGACGCGGCCCCGACGTCGCGCCCTCACTCCTCGGTGCCGTGCTGACCTCCCGCACCGACCAGGGTCGGGTCGCGGTGGCGCTGACCGAGGTCGAGGCGTACGACGGTCCCGACGACCCTGCCTCGCACGCATGGCGCGGCCCCACGCCGCGCAACGCCGTCATGTTCGGTCCACCAGGGCGGCTCTACGTGTACTTCAGCTACGGCATGCACTGGTGTGCGAACGTGGTGACCGGGCCCGACGGCACGGCCAGCGCCGTGCTGCTGAGAGCCGGCCGGGTGGTGCACGGGCACGGGCTCGCACGGCAGCGACGCGGACCGCGGGTCGGTGACCCTGCCCTGGCCCGCGGACCGGCCTGTCTCACCCGGGCGCTGGCCATCGGCAGGGAGCACGACGGCATCGACCTGGGTTCCGGCGGTGAGCTCAGCATCGAGCCGGGGGCGCGCCCGCTGGGGGTGTCGGTCGGTCCACGGGTCGGCGTCAGCCGCGCGCCGGACGTGGCCTGGCGGTTCTGGGTGACCGGTGACGAGACCGTCTCGGCCTACCGCCGCAGCCCGCGCGCCTGACTGCCGCCGCAGTCCGCCCGCTCCTCCGCTCCTCCCTCGCGCTTCCCCCTCAGCCCCCGCTGAGCTGCCCGCCAGGAACGGCCCGATCCTGCGGGGGGTCGCGGGAAAGCCGCCGGCGGTCAGACCGTCGACCTGCGGAGTGCCGGGTTCGCCCGCCCGGGAGGGCGTCGGGCAGGCTGGGGGGCATCAACCGTTCCCACCAGGCAGGAGGCCGTGGTGCCCACGCACGTGCTGGACGATCTCGACGGGCGCGGACTGCTCGCGCACACGACCGATCGCGACGCGCTGCGTGCCGAGCTGGACCGGGGACCGGTGACGTTCTACGTGGGCTTCGACCCGACGGCGCCGAGCCTGCACATGGGAAACCTCGTCCAGCTGGTCACCGCGAAACGGCTGCAGCAGGCCGGCCATCGTCCCTTGATCCTGGTGGGAGGCGCCACCGGACTCATCGGCGACCCCAAGGCGACCGGTGAGCGCACACTGAACAGCGCCGAGGTCGTCGCCGGCTGGGTGGAACGAATCCGGGGGCAGGTCTCGCGGCTGGTGGACCTGGACGGCGACAACGCCGCCCGCGTGGTCAACAACCTGGACTGGACCGCCTCGCTCTCGACCCTGGACTTCCTCCGCGACATCGGCAAGCACTTCCCGGTCAACCGGATGCTCGGGCGCGACGTCGTCCGATCCCGCCTGGAGGCGGGCATCAGCTACACGGAGTTCAGCTACGTGCTGCTGCAGTCGATGGACTATCTCGAGCTGTTCCGCCGGCACGGCTGCCGGCTGCAGAGCGGCGGCAGCGACCAGTGGGGGAACATCACTGCCGGCGTTGAGCTGATCCGTCGGGCCGAGGGTGCCCAGGTGCATGCCCTGGCGACGCCACTGGTCACCAAGGCGGACGGGACCAAGTACGGCAAGACCGAGACCGGGACCCTGTGGCTGGACCCGGAGCTGATGAGCCCGTACGCCTTCCACCAGTTCTGGCTGCACGCCGAGGACTCCATGGTGGGCACGTATCTGCGCATCTTCTCGTTCCGGTCGCTGGAGGAGATCGACCAGGTGATGGCCGACCACGAGCAGCGCCCCTCGGCCCGGCTGGCCCAGCGCGTTCTCGCCGCCGACGTGACCGCTCTGGTGCACGGGGACGCCGAGCGGCTGCACGCCGAACAGGCCGCGCAGGCGCTGTTCGGCCGCGGGGACCTGGCCGCCCTGCCGGAGGCCACACTCGCCGCTGCCCTCGCGGAGGCGCCGCATGCCAGCGTGGAGCGCGGACAAGGACTGCCGAGCGTCGTCGACGCCCTCGTCGCCACCGGTCTCGCCGCCAGCCGCAGCCAGGCCCGGCGCGCCGTTCAGGAGGGTGGGGCCTACGTCAACAACGAGCGGGTGACCGCGCCCGACGACCCGCTGCCCCCGGCTGCCCTCCTGCACGACCGCTTTCTTGTCGTCCGCAAGGGCAAGCGCTCGGTGGGTGTCGTCGATGTCCTGGGGGCGTGACGTCGGCGCGTGACGTGGGCACGAGCGGCCAGGAGTGGACGCGGTGACTCGGAGCGACCCATCGCACGGATTGTCGACGGCTGACAAGCCGACGCGCCGTGGGGCAGGCGTGGCCCGCCCCACACCATGGAAGATTTGACTCAGGTTCGAACCCTGCCTAGAGTTTTGGTCGGCGCTGGATGTGGCGGAGCACAAGGTCTCAGGCCGGGTGCTCGACTCCGGTGGAGCCTGATCTGACCGCGAGGGAGCAGCAGCTCCCGAGACGGATCCCAGGATCAGGCCAGAGCAGGTGTCATGTGGCCGGGTTTGACCGGCTGGCCCGTGCTCGGTAAGGTAAGACAGTTGCCCCGGAGCGGGATGCCTCACGGCTGACCGAGACGGTGCGCGCGTGATCCTTGAGAACTCAACAGTGTGCCAAAAGTCGACGACGAACAGATAACGCCCCGTCGACGCCCGGGTCTCGGCCCGGACGACGACGGATTCCTTTGACAAGTGATCAACTTGTCAGGGTCAACTGTTGACGGACGCAGGTTCCCTTGGGGACGCAGTTCGTAGATGTCAACGGAGAGTTTGATCCTGGCTCAGGACGAACGCTGGCGGCGTGCTTAACACATGCAAGTCGAGCGGTAAGGCCCCTTCGGGGGTACACGAGCGGCGAACGGGTGAGTAACACGTGAGTAACCTGCCCCCCACTTTGGGATAACCCCGGGAAACCGGGGCTAATACCGAATACGACCACTCAGGGCATCTTGAGAGGTGGAAAGCTCCGGCGGTGGAGGATGGACTCGCGGCCTATCAGCTTGTTGGTGCGGGTAATGGCCCACCAAGGCGACGACGGGTAGCCGGCCTGAGAGGGTGACCGGCCACACTGGGACTGAGACACGGCCCAGACTCCTACGGGAGGCAGCAGTGGGGAATAT
>JAQSWV010000012.1 GCA_029266455.1 Nocardioidaceae bacterium | reverse complement strand
CCAGGAATCAGCGCCCCGAACTGCAGGTCGATGTTGAACAGCCCACCGTGCAGCAGCAGCAGCGGTGTTCCCCCGGAGCCATGGATCTCGTAGTACATCTCCAGGCCGTTCACCGGCGCGAAGCCGGTTTCCGGCGCGGTCGCTGTCGTGGGCACCGCGCGAGTGTCCATGCCGCCCTGGGTTTCGGTCAACCACTGCGCGGACGGGCCTGGAGCGGAGCGCCCGCCGGGTCGGGGGCCGGATCGCGGGGTCTTCGGGTGCGGATACGGGCACGCTCAGAGCCGGACGCGTCTGGTCTCGTAGGCACGGATGGCGATCTGCACCCGATTCTGCGCACCGATCGTGCTCATGAGACCGGCGAGGTGGATTCACCGCCGCCGCTGTCGCCGGCGAGCGCCTTCGCCAGCTCAGTCCGAGACCGCAACCCACGCTTGCGCAGCACCGCTCCCAGGTGGTGCTCAACCGTCTTTGGACTCACGAACAGCGCTGCCGCCACCTCGCGGTTCTTCATGCCCTGAGCCACCAGTAACGCCACTCTCGTCTCCTGCGAGGTGAGCGGCTCCTGAGTCGCGTCGCGGGACTGAACCCGTTCCCCGGTGCTGGCCAGCTCATGAGCGGCTCGATCGGCCCACAGCGTGAGGTCCATCGCGAGGAACTCACGCCGTGCGGTGACCAAGTGCGGTCGAGCATCCAGCCGTCGACCGCCGCGGCGCAGGCGCATCCCGTGGAGCAGCCTGGTACGCGCCAACTCCAGCCTGTCCGGCAAGGCCTGTTGCAGCGCCAGGGACTGCTCGAACGCGGCGGTCGCCTCGTCGAGGTCGGTCGCCACGAGGCCGTCGCATCGGGCGACCATGGCAGCCACCTGGGGGTACGGCTGACTTGACTGGGCCGCGCTGAATCGGACCGCCAGCTCACGGGCGTCCTCGACACGGCCCATACCGAGATAGGCCTCCACCAGCATCGGGGCTACGCCGAGCGGCTCCAGATAGCTCCCGACCCCGTTGAAACGAGTCAGCTGGTCCTCCAACACCTCGACCACCTCAGCCAAGTCACCGCGGCACAGCGCACACAGGGCGACCACGTGGGCGAGGTGAGGAGGCATCGCGTCGAAGCCGTTACGGGCGGCGTTGACCTTGGCCCGCTCAAGCAGCAGCCCGGCTTCGTCATGCATGCCCCGGCAGGCGCACTCGATGGCGGCGGCTTCGTACGCAGCGCCTGGATCCGCGGTGATGCCGAGTGCCTCCAGCAGCTCGACCGCCTCGCCGGCGAACGCATAGGCACGCACGTGGTCGCCCATCCACGCCAGCCCCGCGGAGAGCAGCGACAGCCCTATGGCCAGGACGCCGAGCGCTCCCGCCTCCCGAGCCCGGTCGATCCGGCGCTCGGCGTAGCTCACTGCCACGGACGGGTCCATCAGCCAGCGCGCGCACAGCAGAGACACCACGAGGTGGCGTGGGTCGTCACGAAGGGCAGGGTCCGACTCGAGCAGACGGATCGCCTCCTGGATCAGGGGCGCACCGACGGCTGGACGCCCCTCGACCACGCGCGCCGCGCCGGTAAGGTACGCCCCCACCATGGCCTGCTCGGGGTCGTTGCCGTCAGCAACCACCGACGCCCGGTCGGCGGCCGCAATCATGCCGGCGGTGTCGTCGAGCACATGACACGTGTGGAACAGCTCACACAGCGACCGGACAAGCAACCGGCCGTCGGCCAGGTCGGCTGCCTGCTCGAAGAGGTCGCGCGCTCGCGCCGGCGGGCCATGCAGCCATTCGAGCATTCCGAGTGTGAGCAACACCCGCGCTCGCGGTCCAGAACCGATGTCAGAGCCGAGAACGTCAGCTGCCAGCCGCCGGGCGCGCTCGGCGTCACCGGCGACGTACGCGTCCTCCGTGGCCGCGGCGAGCCGCTCTCCTCGCAGCATCGGGGCGGGGGTGGAGCGAGCCGCGCGCTCCATGGCCCTCGAAGCGGCTGCGAACCCACGGCGGGACCGGTCCAGGTCAGCCACCCGCGCCAGCTCGTCGGCCAGTGCCGCGTCGCGACCTGGCGTGGCCTCGGCCCGATGCCACGCGCGAGCGGCTCGGTCGTCGATGACGGCGGCAAGCGAGGCGTGTGCGGACAACCGCTCGGACATCGAGGCCTGATCCCACGTGGTCGACCGCAACAGCGGGTGCCGAAACGTGAGCATCCCGCCCTGTGTGACCAGCACATCGCCCGACTCGACCAAGCAGGCCACGGGGTCGAGTCCGTCGGCGGCCAGCGCCGCCAGCACCGGCGCCGCCTCCTGGTCGCTGCTCGCCGCGCACAGCACCGCAGCCCGCCATGCCCCCGGCGACAGGTCTCCGAGCTCGCGGGCGTACACGTCCCGCAAACGCTCCGGAACGGGAAGGACGCGAGGCAGCGGTGCAGCACCGGCCCGTTGCGCCCGACTGAGCACGCGCTGGCATTCGCGCAGAGCCAGCGGGTTGCCCCCTGTCTCAGCGACCAGCCTCGCCACCACCTCGACCGCGTACCCCGCCCCGAGGACGGCTCGCGCGGCCTGCGGCTCGAGGCCGCCGACGGAAACGAGGTCGAAGCCCTCCAGCGGTGCCGGCGGCGGTGCCCCGTCGCGATGTGTCATCACGACGGCGACTCGGTCGTGACCGAGCCGCCGCGCCGCGAAGACCAACGCGTCCACGGACTCCGCGTCCACCCACTGCACGTCATCAACGGCGATCAGCAGCGGCTCGGCCGACGACGCAGTCGACAACACACTCAACGTCGCCGCGCCGATCAGGAACCGGCCACCTGTGCTGCCTCCCGCAGCGCCCCAGCCGAGAGCGGCGGACAGCGCCTCTGCCTGCGCCTCCGGAATCGCGCCCAGGCTGCCTCGCAGGGGCGACAGCACGGCTAGCAAACCTGCTCCCGACAACCCGGCCTCGGACTCGACGCCGCGCACCTGCAGACATCGCCAACCGTCCGTCCGCGCCTCTTCGGCCACGGCATTGAGCAGGTGAGTCTTGCCCGATCCGATCTCGCCCCGGATGACGGCTACGGCCGGACGTCCCGAACCCGCCTGCGCCAGTAGGCGAGAAAGCGTGGCCCACTCCTCGTCCCGGCCGACCACACCCTGCTGCCGCGCAGCTGTCGTCTCCCGGCTCGGGGTACGCACGCAGGCACTGTAATCCGAGCGCCCCGGACGCACCATCAAGCCGGCGCCATCCCAGACACCTGGTTAGGGGATTCCCCCGACGCGAAGTGGCGCGGAGAGGTCAGACAGTCAACCCATGACGACCACCAGACACCCCTCCACCACTGCCGTGAGCCGGTTCTCCAGCGTGCTCCACCTCCTCATCGAAGCGGTATCCCGGAGCGCACTGATGATGGCTCTGCCTGGGGCGCGCATGTCGGCACTGACCCTTGATGCGCAGCGCCGCAGTGATGGTGAGCAGCTCTGAGCCCGGCGGTGCCGGCCCCGAACAGGCAGCGAGGGGTCTCGGTCGCGATGCCGGCCGGCGAGCTGCCGCGGCACGTCGTCGCTGTGCTTCTGGCAGGAGCCCCTGCAGGAGTCCAGTCACTCCGCAATCGCGCGGAGGCACGCACCACTGGGCTCGACACGTGCGGGCGGTCAAGCCCGATGGCCGGCATCGAGGACCGTCCAGACCTCGTCGAGGTGTCGCTGGTGGGACAGATGCGCGCCGGGTATGCGATCACGGAACCGCCCTGACGAGCGAGAGCTCTCCCCGGTCGCTCCCACGACTGAGCAGGAGAACCCGATTGGCGATCCTGGCCAGTGCATTCACGGTGTGAGGAGTGAGGTTCTCTGCGCTTCCGTATGCGGTGACGATCTCGAACTGTCCGGTTGTGAACACGCGGTCCTCGATAGCCCGTTCGATGGTCATCGGGTAGACGGCGGCGACGTCGGGGTGCTTCCGCACGAGCAGGTTGAGCATCGCCTGGCTCGGATCGACCCCGGCGTAGCGGTCGGGGGTGGTGAGTCCCAGGTCGAGGATGCGACCGGTGCCGCAGCCGACGTCCAGAACCGCCGGAGGGAACCTGCCGATGTGGTGCTCGACCTGCTCGCGGAGCGTCCGCGCCTCCTCGTCTGTGGTGGGGTGCTGCTCGTCGTACACGGTCGCCAGTGCGTCGTACGGAGTGGACGTTCCCGAGTAGGTGGAGGGGGCGTTCTGGACGCCGTACAGCCGCCCGGTGGTTGCCTGGTTGATCAGGCTGGTGTCGCTCAGGTTCTTGTCCATCGTCCACCATTTCACGCGGCGATCCGGACTCGTCAGGTAGACGTTGGTGGTGGTGTAGAACTTTGCGGGCTGTCCGAAGGCGGCGATTACCTGGGCGGCCCGCACGCAGTCCTCCCGGGTCATGCCTGCGGTGCGGTCCCCCGCCACGTAGCGGTGCGGCGCCGTCTCGGTGTAGGTCCGGGCGATCGTCCAGTCCAGCGTCGGCGCCAGCCTCAGCCACCACTGCAGGTCCGCGTGGGTTGTCATCGTCTGCTCCATCTGATCCTTTGTGTCCGGAGCATGCCCTGCGCCGCCGACACTGATGCCGGTCGAAGGGACTGATCGCCGCAGGGTGGACCAAACGGCTGCATACGACACTCCGTCCAGTCCAGAACATCACTTACGCCCCGGTATCAGCACAGCCCGTGCGACAGTGGAGCCGTTGGCGCCCCCGACTCGGTACCGGGGGCGCCGACCACAGCCGCCATGGCGGATTCCCCGGCTGAAGCAGCCTCACCCCTTTCCCGGGTCAGCCCTGCTGGCTACGATGCGGCGATGCCTGTCGGCCGAAACCTCCGCCTTGTCCGCATTGTGCTGGTCGCCCTGCTGGGCGTCGGTGCCCTGGTGGCGCCGACGCAGCAGGCAGCTTCGGCGAAGTCCGGACCCACGTCGGCGCCGCCGATATTCGTGGCACTCGACGACGTGGACCCGACGATCCTTCATGACATTCGCTACACCACCCGGCACAACTTCGTCGGCCGACGCATTCACGGCTACCGGGAGCCGCTGTGCATCCTGACCAGGCCAGCAGCCGATGCGCTGGCGCAGGCACAGGACGCAGTGCTGGCGTTGGGCTACTCGCTCAAGGTCTACGACTGCTACCGGCCTCAGCGCGCGGTCGACCAGTTCGTCCGGTGGGCCGAGCGACTGAAGGACGACCGGATGAAGGCCGAGTTCTACCCCGACGTGGACAAGTCGCAGCTGTTCGAGGACGGCTACATCGCCGCGAAGTCGGGTCACAGCCGAGGCAGCACCGTCGACCTCACGCTCGTCGATCTCCCCGCCGCCCCGCAGCCGCAGTGGCGGCCGAGCATGGGACTGGTGCCCTGCTACGCGCCGTACGAGGAGCGCTTCCCCGACAACTCCATCGACATGGGCACCGGCTACGACTGCTTCGACACGCTGTCGCACACTCTCGACCCGCGCATCGAAGGGCAGGCGCACCAGAACCGGCTGCTGCTGAAGTCGGTTCTCGAGGCCGTCGGCTTCACCTACTACCCCAACGAGTGGTGGCACTTCACCCTCGCGGACGAGCCGTTCCCGAACCGGTACTTCGACTTCCCGGTGGCACGGCGCGCGCTGGGCTGACCGGCCGTCATCCTTGGCGGCGGCCACACGCACGACGGGTGTGTCAGGCAGACACAGAGGCATCCGCGAGCGCGGTGAGCCGCTTCTGGACCGCAGTCGAGACGCCCTTGCGGGCCTTGTGGCGCTGCTCGTAGCTCAGGACCACGCGCAGCTCGTCGGCGTCATCAAGACCGTTCACCGCGTCGATCGCGTCCTTGCCGGACAGCGAGTCGTAGTGCTTGATCGGCAGGTCGTCGGCGTCGATGGTGCCCAGATCCTCGCGGGTCTTCCGGGCGGCCTTGCGCAGATCGGCGTTGGGGGCGACTTCCTCGGCCCGCTTGACGGCCGCGTCGCGACCTGCGCCGACGACCTCTTCGGTTGCGTCAGCGGTCTCGCGGATCTTCTTCGCGGCGTTGCCGATGGCCTCCTGCGCCTTGTCGCGTCCACGCTGCAGCGCGTCGGCGGTTCGGTTGAAGGTCGCCACACCCTGGCGGGTGGGCAGCGTGGCGAACCGGGCAAGGGCGCCGACGGCGGCCTGCGCGGGCGTCGGGGCCAGAGCGACAGGGCCACCTTGGGCGAGTTCGGCGAGGCGGACGCGAATCCACTCGATCGTCTCGGTGTGCGCCTCCTCGAGGTCGTGCATGAGGTCGACGATGTCGGTCTCGTCCTGTGCCTCGGCAAGCACACGGGCAAAGACCACTCGGTCGCGGAGCTGGTGCTCGAGGCCGAGGTCTCCGAGCAGACCCTCCGAGAAGGGCTGCACCTGCTCGGCAGTGATCTTGGTCAGGGCCGTGACACGTCCGACCGTGTCGGCGATGACGTCGGGAGCTCCGCCGAGGCCGCGAACGGCGTCCTGGATGCGGGTCGCGCGGGCGTCTGCCTCGCGGGCGTTGTCGTCGAGCTCGCGCCGGATCTCCTCACGGCGGGCCTGGGAGACGCGCATCCGGGCGACCTGCGCCTCGGCGCGGGTGAGCCGGAGAAGGGCGACAAGCTCGTTCAGAAGGGCAGCGGAATCGTTCCGTGATGTCGTCATGACCTCCACGCTGACACATGGCGCAGGCCGCTAACAAACCGCAAGCGCACTTTCGGAAGTGACCTCTGACACGCTCGCCTCCGTGCGCGGGGAAAGCCCCCACGACCACGGTGCCCACGTTCAATGGTGCTATCCGCGGAAGCCTCGGCAGGGTGACCCCCCTCACCGCACCCACCCTTCGTCAGCAGGGGAATCTGGGCAAGGACAGCACGACTCGCACGTCGGGGCTACCTGGCACACGGGCGAGGGAGGGTGCCACTGTCCGGCCGAGGAGCCACAGTGCTCGCAACAGCAAGCAACCGTCGACGCAACCGGAGGGCGGATGTGCCCAGCGTGGTCACATTCGGCCCTGCTCGCGCGTCGGTGGGGTGACCAGTAGGGATGAAAGGGTGAAGGCCGTGGACCAGACGGACCTGTTCGAGGCTGAACGACCGCGCTTGGTGGCTATCGCGGGCAGGGTGCTCGGTGACCACGCCGAGGCCCACGACGTCGTCCAGCAGGCGTGGCTGCGCCTGAACGGGACGGACGCACACATCGACAACCTGCCGGCGTGGTTGACGACCGTGACCACCAGGCTGTGCCTCGATCGGCTGCGCTCACGCACCCCGGTACCCGTCGATGACGTCGGGCTCGGGGAGACCGTCACCGACCCGGCCGACGACGTCGCTCTCGCCGACACCGTGGGGCTCGCCCTGAACGTCGTGCTCGATCGGCTCTCACCGCACGAGCGGGTCGCCTTCGTGCTCCACGACAGCTTCGGCTTCGAGTTCCCGACGATCGCGGCGCTCCTCGACACCACGCCGGCGGCCGCGCGCAAGCTGGCGTCGCGGGCACGGGCCAAGGTCCAGCAGCCGCATCCGGAGGACCGCCTGGCCGACTGGGAGGTGGTCGACGCCTTCATGGCCGCAGCCAAGAACGGCGACTTCCACCGCCTGCTACGACTGCTTGCACCAGATGCCGCCGTGACCGCTGACGACGCCGCGGTCCTGGTCGGCACACCGCGCCAGATCGAGGGCCGCGGCGAGGTGGCGACGTTCTTCAATGGCAGCGCCCAGGCCGCGCTTCCGGTCTTCGTTGGTGACCGGCCGGGCTGCGCCTGGTTCCACCTCGGCGCGGCCAAGGTCGTCTTCGACTTCACCGTCGATGACGGCCTAGTGCGCACCATCACGTTCCGCGCTGCGCCCGACGTCCTCGAGCGGGTCGTGCGCCGCGACGGCGGCCAGCCGCACCGCTGACCGGTCACACCCAGTGCCTCTCGATCGTCAGCACAACAGGACACCACACCAAGGAGGGACACGACCATGAAGACGATGACCTGCCGGGCTCTAGGAGGGCCCTGCGACCTCGAGCACCGCGGCGAGAGCGCCGACGACGTCATCAACGCCCAGGACCGACACCTCAAGGAGGCGGAGAAGGCCGGCGACGCGACCCACCAGGAGGCCCGCGACGCCATGAAGAGCCGGTGGCGGCACCCCAAGAAGTCGATGGGCTGGTACCTGGACACCAAGCGGACCTTCGCCGCCCTCCCCGACGACTGACACGGTCGTCGCCCCGTCGTACCCCGTATCAATGGGGGAGCTGCCGGGACCGGGCTCCGCCACGTGGCGGAAGAGTGAAAGTATCCGGTCGCATGTCACACGGCGGCTGCGGCCGGTGTCTGTATGTCGTACCCATCGGAGCACAGGAGGACGACATGACCGGCACCGCCCGTATCCAGCCCGCTCCGATCACCGGTGTCCTCGGCGCGACCGTGAAGCGCTTCAGCAGGAGGCTGCTTGGCGAGGTGCCGGAGCCGGTGGGCGTCTACTTCCACAACCGGCCCGTGTTGAAGGCCTTTCTCGCCGTGAGCAGCAAGGCACAGAAGTGGAGCGCGTGTGACGAGAACCTGAAGTCGTTCGCGCACATGGCCGTCGCTGCGCAGGTCGGCTGCTCGTGGTGCCTGGACTTCGGCTACTTCCACGCGCACAACCAGGGGCTGGAGGAGTGGAAGGCCAGCCAGGTGCCGGCGTGGCGCACCTCGGACGTCTTCACGCCACTGGAGCGTGAGGTCTTGGAGTACGCCGAGGCCATGACCGCTACGCCGCCGACCGTCAGCGACGAGCAGTTCGACCGACTCCTGGGGCAGCTCGGCGAGCCGGCGATGGTGGAGCTCACCACCCAGATCGCTCTTGCGAACCTCTACACGCGGTCGAACGTGGCGATGGGCATCGAGTCGCAGGGGTTCTCGGCCGCCTGCGACCTCGACTTGGCCGAGCCGGGCACAGCGTCGCAGTCATGACCGACCCGTTCGTCGCCCACCGCAGCCTGCTCTTCACCGTGGCCTACGAGATCCTCGGCTCCGCGGCCGACGCCGAGGACGTGGTGCAGGAGACCTGGCTGCGGTGGGCCGCGGTCGACCATGCCGAAGTGCGTGACCCCCGCGCCTTTCTGATGCGCATCGCCACCAGGCAGGCGCTCAACCGCCTCCGCGCGCTGGCACGGCGCCGCGAGGACTACGTGGGCGAGTGGCTCCCCGAGCCGCTGCTGACCACCCCTGACGTCGCCGACGACGTGGAGCTCGCCGAGAGCGTCTCCATGGCGATGCTGACGGTGCTCGAGACACTCACACCGACGGAGCGGGCAGTATTCGTGCTCCGCGAGGTCTTCGACCTGCCGTACGAGGAGATTGCGGTGGTCGTCGACAAGAAGGCCGCCGCAGTTCGTCAGGTGGCGCGCCGAGCGCGTGCGCACGTGGCCGCGCGCAGGCCGCGGATGGACGTTGGTCCGCGCGAGCAGCAAGTGGTCGTCGAGCGCTTCCTGAAGGCGCTGACCAGCGGTGACGTGCACGGGTTGATGGAGGTTCTGGCTCCCGACATCGTGGTGGTCGCAGACGGCGGCGGACTCGTCGCCGCCGCCCGGAAGCCGATCGTCGGTGCCGACAAGGTCGTGGCGTTCCTCTCCAGGTTCGCACGTATCGCGCCCGTTGCTGTCGTGGACACCCTCTGGCTCAACGGCGCCCCTGGCGGGCGCATCGTGCTGGACGGCGAGCTCAACACCGTCATGAGCTTTGTCGTCGACAGCGGCCGGATCACCCGCCTCTACGCGGTCCGCAACCCGCAGAAGCTGAGTCGGCTCGTCGTGGAGACCGTGCTGGCACGCTGACATCGACGGCGTCGCGATCGACCGGCTGGATGCCCGGTTGAGCGACACATGAGAGCAGGTCCCCGCGCTCGTGGTTGCCGGCAGCTGACCGGGCGTCGGTGCACTCGGCCTGGTCCAGGTCCCTCCGACCCGACCGACGCTCGACTTCTAGGCTTGCGACCGCGGCTCGGGTGCGGGGATGGCGCGGCTCGGGCGCGGGATGGGAGGTGCGGTCTTGGACATGGGGGCACCGGCCGCATCCGGCGGTGCGGTCGCCGGCCGTCGGCCGCCGCGGGTGCATCGTGCCTGGCTTGTCGCGGCGGTCACCTTCCTGGTGCTCCTTGCCTCGGCTGCGTTCCGGTCGAGCCTGGGTGTCCTGCTGGTGCCCATCGAGGACGACCTCGGGTGGACGCGCACGCAGACCTCGTTCGCCGTGTCGTTGAACCTCGTCGTCTACGGGCTGGCGGCACCGTTCGCTGCGGCGCTGCTCGAGCGGGTCGGTGTGCGTCGCACAGCCGTCGGAGCGCTGTTGCTCATCGCCGCCGGCTGCCTGGGGACCACCGTCATGACGGCCCCCTGGCAGCTGTCGGCGCTGTGGGGTGTAGTCATCGGCATCGCCACCGGCTCGGTCGCTCTGGTGTTCGGCGCGATCGTCGCCAACCGGTGGTTCGTCGCGCGCCGTGGACTGGTGGTCGGCATTCTCGGCGCGGCGTGGGCGACCGGGCAGCTGGTGTTCCTGCCGCTGCTGGCCGTGCTCGTCGACGCGTTCGGCTGGCGTGCGGCGTCGCTCGCGGTCGCGCTCGTGTGCGCCGCGCTGCTGCCGGTCGTGGCGACGGTGCTGCGCGACCGCCCCGAAGACGTCGGGCTGTTGCCCTACGGCGGGGCGGTGGAGGAGACCACCTCCGGCGACGCCCCGGCAAGCGCCCGGGCCGCCGTCGTGCACGCCGTAACGGTGCTGCGTGCGGCGTTGTGGACCCGATCATTCCTGCTGCTCGGCGGGACGTTCTTCATCTGCGGCTGGACGACGAACGGGATCATCAGCAGCCACTTCGTACCCGCAGCCCACGACCACGGCATGCAGGCGACGACGGCGGCCGGGCTCCTCGCCGTGGTTGGTGTCTTCGACATCGTCGGAACGATCGGCTCAGGCTGGCTCACCGACCGGGTCGACCCGCGCCTGCTGCTGGCCGTCTACTACGGCCTGCGTGGGCTCGCGCTGCTCGCGGTGCCTGCGCTGCTCGGGCCGAGCGTGGAGCCGCCGCTGCTGGTGGTCGTCGCGTTGTTCGGCCTGGACTGGGTCGCTACCGTCCCGCCCACGGTCGTGCTGTGCCGCTCCGCGTTCGGGCCGGAACGCGGCGGCATCGTGTTCGGCTGGGTCTTCGCCGCCCACATGGTCGGTGCGGGTGTGGCCGCGGCCGTCAGCGGCGCACTGCGAACGGCGTCGGGCGACTACACCTCGGCGTGGCTGCTCGCCGGTGTACTCGCGGTGAGCGCCGCAGCAGCCAGCATGGCGCTGCCTCGATCCGATCGGGGGCAGGTTAGTGCGCCCAGCTCATGAGCCGCCAACGGTGTCGGGTGGCGCGCTGCCGTGACGGTGCGCCACCTTCCACTCCCCGTCTTCTCGCCTGTAGACCTGCGTCGCACGGAGCGTGTACGTGCGCGGCACACCGTTGACGGTGGCGGAGGTGTGCTCGAAGCCGACGGTGTACGCGGCATCTCCGAGCACCTCGGCCTCCAGCAGCTGGAAGTCGTAGGAGGTGCAGTCCGAGAAGCTGTCCGCGAGATGAGCGAAGAGCTCATCCAGCTCATGCTGGCCCACGGCGTTCTTCCAGGCACCGAGCACGGTGACCGGGTCGTTCCTCGACCAGATGGCACGCCGAGGCCCGGCGTCACCGTTGTGAACGGCCACTTCCGCGTTCCGGAGATCCGAGTGGATCCAGGCAATGAACTCGTCGTAGTTGCTCATCACCCATGATCGCACCGGGGCCGTCGACCGAACACTCAGCGGGCAGCCCTGTGCACCTCTACAGCTCGCGCTCGTACGCGACCATGAGCGGGCCACCAGCCCCCTCGGTACGGCGAAATCCCGACGCCTCGTAGAGGCGTTGGGCAAGCCGGTCGTCCTCGCTCGTGATCAGGTACGCGTACTCCGCTCCGCGCTCGCGCGCCACCCGCATCGCCTCGATCATCAGCTCCCGACCGTACCCCTGGCCACGTCGGTCTGGCTCGACGTACAGCTCGGCCAGGTACACCTCCTGACCCAGGCTCAGGATCGACGGCTGCACCCGCATGACGGCAACTCCGACCGGGGCGCCGCCCTCGCGCGCTCGAGCGAGGAGCACCGTGATCTGACCGTCGGCGACCAGCCCTGAGAGCCGGACCGCCAGAACGTCGGGCGGCGGTACGGGCTCCTCGTACTCGACATTGAAGTCGTGCAGAAGCCGCGCCGCGGCACGGATCCCCTCGTCCGCAGAACTTCCGTACACCGTCTCGACCATGCTGGCCAGTCTGTCGCTCCGACGACTCAGCCTGTCCGAGGGGCCGCGCAGCCGAGACACTTCGAAATGCGTCCGCCCAACTCGCCGGCTGGTCCGCGAGCCTCTGGAGCGACGATCCCGCGTGGTGACCAGCCGCTGCCGTCGGCTCCACCCGCCCTTCGGGCTACTTGCGGCCGGAGACGACGAGCATCTCGCAGGGACCGATGAAGCCGTCGGAGCTCTCGAACTCGCGGAGCGCTTCGGCGATCTCCGCCCAGGCCTCGTCCTTGTCCTCGTCGCTGAGCCCGCTCAGCATCTGGTGCAGGGCCCCGAAGGACTCCTTCTCGAAGCGGACGCAGTCCTCAGCACTGGCCATCCGCAGTGGTGAGGGGACCGCCTCGACCGTGACGTCCGAGAACCCTGCGTCGTTGAGCGCCTTCTCCGCGACCCCCGGCGCGCCAAGACTGAATGGGCCTGGCTGACCCGGCGCGGGAGGCGGCAGCTGGGCGCGCCGTCGGATGATGCCGACCGGCACCGAGAAGAAGCCGTTGCGGTCGGCGGTGGAGTACACCACCGACGAGAGCCGTCCACCAGGCTTCAACGCCCGGAGCATCCCGGCAAGGGCACCTTGCTGATCAGGAAAGTAGATGAGGCCGACGCGGGAGATGACCGCGTCGAAGAAGTCATGGTCGACGTCGAGATCCTCGCCATCGAGCTCCTTGGTGCTGATGTTGGTGAGACCTGCCCCGCGGGCCGACGACGCCGCGTGCTCCAGAAGCGCGGGGGAGATGTCGGTGGCGAGCACGTGGCCTCGGGCGCCGACCCGGTGGGCTGCGGCGAGGGTTTGGCCGCCGGCACCTGCAGCCACGTCCAGGACTCGGGCGCCGGGCCGGATTGCGGCGGCGTCCAGCATCTGGTCGGTGGCGCGGCCCAGCCAGTCCTCGATCACCGGGCCCCAGCGGTGCCACGCATCCGCGGCGTCCTCCCACTGAGCTCGGGTGGTCACCTTGTACTGGTGCGGGTCGAACGTGGTGGTGGTCATGGCGGGCTCCTCTCCGACCGGCGGTGCGGTCGCTCGTACGTCCTGTCCTACGACGCGCCAGAAGCGGCGCAATCGCGCCAGAAAGCGTCTGGCGACTGTTCAGGGCGCGCCCGTCGATCCACACTGGGTCCGTGTCCGCCTTTGTGGGGCGGGTCGAGCCGCTGCAACGGCTCCTCGCGAGCTATGACGCCTGTTGCCTTGCCCCGAGCGAGTCGATTCCGTCGTGGCCCTGCCTCGCCCTGGTCACAGGCGAGGCAGGGATGGGGAAGACGGCCCTGCTGAGCCGTTTCGCGCAGGTGGTGAGCAGACAGGGTGGCACCGTCGTGTGGGGCACCTGCTGGGATGCCGAGCAGGCGCCGGCGTGGTGGCCCTGGACGCAGGCTCTGCGGTCGCTGCTGCGCATCCGCCCGGAGCTCCGTGAGGGACTCGGCCCCCACGTGGAGTCTGTGGTCGGTGACGGCGCAGTCGCCGGCTCAGCCGTGGTTCACAACGCCTCGGGGCGCATGCGTCTGCTGAGCGAGGCCAGTGCCCTGCTGGCTCGGGCTGCGGCACACTCGCCGGTGGTAGTCGTCCTCGACGACCTGCAGTGGAGCGATGGGTCAAGCCGCGAGCTCCTGCGGTTCCTCGTCCGGCAGCCCGGCGGTGGTGTGATGGTCGCCGGCGCCTACCGGCCCGATGAGCTTCCCGATGACGCCGCGACCGACATCGCCGCCGTGGCCGTCGCCGCCGAGCATCTCCCGTTGCAGGCATTGCGCACAGAGGAGGTCACGGCCTTGGTGAAGTCGTTGTCCGGAGCGGCCGCGGCTCGCCGCTGGGCTTCACAGGTGTCCTCCCGCAGCGGGGGCCACCCGTTCTTCGCCAGGGAGCTATGCCACCTCATCACCGCGGGGGACGACCCTGCGGTCGACGTCCCGTCCGCCGTCCGGGGGGCCGTGTTACGCCGGGTGCAGCAGGTCTCGCCTGCGTGCCGCCAGCTGCTCGACGTCGCCGCGCTCGCCGGCACGGTCATCCGACCTGGGCTGCTAGCCGAGGTCACCGGCCAGGACGTCGCGGCGGTGACCACGCTGCTCGAGGAAGCGGCGTCAGCAGGGCTCATCCTTGATGGGCGTCCGAGCGCCGAGCCACCGCGGTTCGCGCACGACCTCTATCGCGAGACGCTGCTCGACGAGGTACCGGCGTCGAAGCGTCAGGTGCTGCACGCCCGCATAGGGACGGCCCTGGCGCAGCGCCATCGCAGCGGCCGACCCATCTTCGCGGCCGAGCTCGCCCGGCATTTCGCCGCGTCGGCGCCGCTGACTGGTGCAGGTCCCGCGATCGAATGGGCCCGGGCGGCCGCCGCCGTGGACACGGCGCGTTTCGCTTTCGAGGAGGCGGCGGGTCACCTGGCCCGGGTCCGGGAGGCTGTGGACGTCGCCGGGGTGGGCGTGGACGCGGCCGATCAGGTCGCCCTGCTTGGCGAGGAAGGGCGGCTTTGGTTGCGGGGCGGAGCCGCGGACCGAGCACGTAGCCGCCTGGAGGAGGCGTGGACCCTGGCGAGGGCAACGGGTCGCTCCGAGCTGGCCGGGCTCGCTGCGCTCGGACTGGAAGCTTGTGGAGCTCGCTTCGCGATGCCGCGCACAGAACTGATCGCCGTGCTGGAGCATGCCCGGGCCGGCCTGGCCGGCACGCTCACGCCACTCGAGGCACAAGTGTCGGCCGCGCTTGCCCGTCAGCTGCAGCACTCCATCGTCACCGACCGCCCCCGGGCGGGCCCCCTGGCACAAGCGGCGGTACGACTGGCGCGCACACTCGACGACCCCACCACGCTCGCGAGCTGTCTCCTGGCGCAGCACGACACCTTGTGGTCTCCCGGCACCGCCGACCGGCGGATCGTGGTGTCCCGAGAGATCGTCGAGCTCGCACGTCGCCTGGGCGATGAGGAGCGGCTCGCCCAGGCTCTCCTGCTCGCTGCGACCGCCGAGCTGGAGCGCGGGTCCCCCGCCTTCCGGGTCACGCTGGCCGAGTTCGAGCAGCACGCCTCCGCACTGCGCCAACCCCGACACGACTACGTCGTCGCCACCCGGCGAGCTGCCCTTGCGCTTCTCGATGGAGACCTCGAGCGCGGCGATGAGCTCAGCCTGCAGGCCGAGCGGCTGGGCTACGCCGTCGGCGATCCTGACGCCGGTAACGTGCGGATGACGCAGCGGCTCGAGATCGCGCGCTCTCGAGATGTTCCTGCCGAACTGGCGGAGCTGGCCGGGGAGGCGGTGCGCTGGTGGGTCGGGCTCCCCACCCATGCGCACGCAGTCGCAGCCGGGTTCCTTGCCCGGTCTGGCGACCTGCAGGGCGCGCGCCGCGAGCTCGACACAGTGCTTTCCCTGGACTGGCGCAGCGACCGTTCGTACATGTGGGCCCTCTTCGTCGGCGAGGTCGCGGCAGCGGCGATCGCCCTGGACGACCACGAGGTGTCCCGACAGCTGGTGGCTGACCTGGGCCCGCTCGCCGACAACTGCGCCGTCGGTGGCGCCCTGGTCTCGTTCATGGGATCCCACGCCCACACGGTGGGGCTGCTGCACGAGTGTCTAGGGGAGCTTCCAGAGGCGGGGTCCGCCCTCGAGAAGGCGGTGGCCACCCACCGTCGGTTGGGGGCCGTGTCGTGGCTGGACGAATCAGCCACGGCTTTTGCCGCGGTCGAACGGCAGATGGAAAGCCGCGGACACGACGCCAGGCCCGTCCTGGTCAGGGTCGGTGACCTCTGGGAGGCCTGCTACCGGGGGAGGTCTGCGCACCTGCGCGACGTCAAGGGGATGCGCGACCTCGCACACCTGCTCGCCCACCCCGGTGTCGACGTCCCCGCCCTCGAACTGGCCGGGGGTGGCGTCACCGACCAACTACCGGGACAGCCCGTACTGGACTACAGGGCGCTCTCCGCGTATCGCCGTCGCCTGGCGGACCTGGAGGCCGAGCAAGACGAGTCCCGTGCCTCCAACGACCTGGCAAGAATGGAACGGGCGGCCCTCGAACGGGAAGCGCTCTCGGAGGAGCTCCGCCGCGCGACCCGCCCCGGCGGCGCCGAGGTAAGGCTGGGCACAACCGCAGCGGAGCGTGCCCGCAAGGCCGTCAGCGCACGCATCCGGGACGCGATCCGCCGCATCGAGACGGTGCTGCCCGAGCTCGGCGCACACCTGGACCGCTCGGTGCAGACCGGGACGTCATGCCGGTACGTCCCTCGTGACTGACCGCTCATGCAACGCGCCGGGCACTCGAGACTGCGCTTGGGACGGACCACCGAGCCCGCCACGCACGCCCTGCACCGCGGCCGCGGCGACTCCGGTGCCATCGTCGGTGCCTGCATCGTCGGGCTCGAGGGCGCGGGGAGTCTTGTAGTGAACCTGTTGGGGCGAGGACGCTGGTGGTATGAAGCCCATCGAGTTCGAGCTTGAGCGCACGATCCGCGCACCGATCGACCGGGTGTTCGCACGGCTCGTCGACATCGAGGGCCATAACGACTGGATGGCCGACACGGGAAGCATGCTCAAGCACACCCGGCAGACCTCACCCGGGGACCCCGCCGTCGGTACGACGTTCGTCGACGAGACGAGCCAGGGTCCCATGCCCGGGGAGATCGCCGAGATGGAGGCACCACATACGATCGTCTTCCACTGGTGGGAGAAGTCGAGGTCGGGCAGGCTCAAGTTCGAGGGCTGGCCGAGCTACCACCTTCAGCCCTCCGGCGACGGCGAGACGTTGGTCCGCCATCGCGGCAAGCTGGCGTCGTACGGTGTGTGGCGCCTGGGCACCCCGATATGGCGGCGGCTCGCCGTCAAGGAGCGCACCATCACCATCGACGCGCTCAAGGCGTCCTTTGAGCAGAATACGACTTCTGCGCCCGGCTGAGTGTCCGCGCGGTCACGGTCGGGGTCGAGCCTCCGCTCGTACCAGGTGGCGGCCTCCCGCCGCCAGCCGCGTCCCGCCGTCCTCCTCCGACAGGCGTTCGCGGTGGGTTCTGGTCGGTTACCGTCGCTTGGGTCCGACGTCGGGCCGCAGAGGCGGAGGTGGACGTGGAACAGCACAACCTACTCATCGTGGGCGGCGGCAACGCGGGCATCTCCCTCGGCGCTCGCCTGCTGCGCGACGGTGCGTCGGACATCGCAATCGTCGAGGGCCAGGAGGTGCACCGCTACCGACCGCTGCTCAACTACGTCGGGGCCGGCGAGGCCTCGATGGCGTCGCTCGAACGGCCGATGGCCGCCGTGATGCCACCCGGCTGCACCTGGATCCGCGACCGTGTCGTCGCTGTTGACCCGGCCGGCTCGACCGTGACCACGAGCGAGGGCCGCACGCTGCGCTGGCAGAAACTGGTTCTCTGCCCCGGGATGGAAGAGGACTGGGACGCAACCCCGGGGCTGCGGGAGGCGTACGTCGACGGGTGGGCCGGCTCCACGTTCGTCCCGGCCTCCGCGGCACTGCTGTGGCCTGCTCTGAAGTCACTGCGCGCTGGATCGGTCGTCTTCTCTGTCCCACCGGAACCGGCACCCTGTGGCGCAACAGCGCTCAAGCCGCTGTTCATGGCATGCGACCACTGGCGCCGGCAGGGTGTCCTTTCGGCCATCGACGTCTGCCTCGCGATCCCTGGCTCGTCGGTGCTGAATCACCCGTCGGCCGACAAGATCCTGGAGCAGACCTTCGCGTCGTACAGCATCGACGTCCTTCGCGAGGCCCGAGTGACCAGCGTCGACCCCGCGCGTCGTGCCGTCACCATCGACTCGTCCACGGGGCGACGGACCATCCCAGACCTCGCCTACGCGCATGTCATCCCGCTCTACCGGGCGCCAAGGTGGATCGCAGACAGCGGCCTCGCCGTCGACTCCTCATCCGGTCTCGTCGACATCGACCCCGAGACGTTGCAGCACCGCCGACACCCGTCGATCTGGGCGATCGGCGATGGAGCGAACGTCGAGACCCGCCCCTCCGGGGGAGCGCTGCGGCCCCAGGTCGACGTCCTCGCCCACAACCTCTCGGCCGTCGGAAGCGCGAAGCCGATGCGGAAGTACGACGGTTACACGGTCATGCCGATCACGGTCAACCGCCGGGAGCTCATGCTGCTCGAGGTGGACAGGGAGGGTCGTGTCAAACAGTCCGCGCCGTTCCCCGACCTCACCAAGCCGCGCCGTTCGACCTGGCTCTTCGACCGCTACGCCCTCAAGGTCATCTACTTCCGCCGGATCCTGCGTGGCAAGGTCTGAGACGCCGGGTGGGCCGCCGACGCGGTTGCGGCTGAATCGGCCAAGTGACTCGGCATGACCTCTCAGGAAGTCAGGGCCATCGGCGCTCCCGCTGCCAGCGACCCAGACGAGATTCGATGGGCTTGCTGTCGTTCCTTCGAAGAACGAGGGCACGGATCGCCCCGGCGGAGTGCCTCCTCAAGGATGGGTTCAGGTGACCTGCACCTAGGATCCCTCGACTGACGGGGCGACTCGGGCAGGTTCCGCCCAGGAGGCGAGCAGGTGCAGTCGTTCGGCGGAGGGGGACCCGGCCTCGGCGGTGTAGATCAGGAGCACGAGGCCGGGCTCGGCGGTAATGGCCAGCTCCTCGTGGGCGAGAACGAGTTCGCCGGCGATGGGGTGGGTGAATCGCTTGGTCCCAGTGCCGTGGGTTCGGACGTTGTGGTCGGCCCATAGGCGGCGACGGCACCCTCATCGGACACGGCAGCACGCTGACCACTCTCGACCACCACGTCGACCCGGACCGGCGAGCCGACATGCTGCCCGCGCCGATCCGAATCGGCCGCAAGGTGTGGCTCGGAGCCGCCGTCACCGTCGTCCCTGGCGTCACGATCGGCGCCGGAGCGATCGTCGGCGCCGGCGCCGTCGTGACCAAGGACGTTCCGGCCTACGCCATCGTCGCCGGCGTCCCAGCGAAGGTCCTTCGCATGACCAGCTTCGACGCGCAACGTCACTGATCGGGTCGCTCGCTCTTGGCATGATCGCGCACTGTCTGCGCCATGAGGGCACACGGTAGCTTCAGGGCCATCGCGGGGCATGAGTGTCCTTGTTGCGCTGTTTCCGGGCAGCACACGACACAAGGAGTGGTGAGAGATGGCTTCGAGCCTGAAGCGGAACAAGGCGAACGTGAAGGCGTTCTACGACCTGATGTTCAACCAGTGCCGCCCACGCGAGGCTATCGAGCGCTTCGCGGGCGGCGAGTACCGGCAGCACAACCCGCATGTCGCGGATGGCAAGGAGGCGTTCATCGAGTACTTCGAGCGGATGGCCGAGGAGTACCCCGGCAAGCGCGTCGACTTCGTCAGAGCCTTCGCGGACGGCGACCACGTCATCCTGCACTGCCATCAGACCTGGCCGGGCTCCAATGACTACGCGGGCATCGACATCTTCAGGCTCGACCCGGACGGGAAGGTCGTCGAGCACTGGGACGTCCTGCAGGTCATGCCCGAGGCGTCGGCCAACGACAACGGCATGTTCTGACCACGCGATATCTGATACGCATCAGTTGGAACTGCCGCTGCTACTGGACCCGGTAAGCCCGGGTCTGTTGGCGGCGCCGCACCTGGATGGCGTTGAGGATGCTCGCTCAGAAACCGGAACGGTCAGCGGCGGTGGCAGACTTCTTGCCTACGCCGATCACATGCAGCACTCGATGTCGGCGCCAGTTCTCGCGGTAGTCTTCGAGCCGCACGGCAGGGTTATCGAAGGGTCACCGACACGCGGCGGGGAGGCGGCCATCGTCATTGGACTGGGCTTCTCGCGAGGTCTCGGACGGGCAGTTCCGCGGGCATGGACAACAGCGAGGAGTCCGGCATGAGTACGGACGGTTTTTGGGCAGACGTAGAGCATCACGTCGTCCGGTACGGTGCGGCGTTCACACCGCGCATCATCGAGAGGGCCACCGGCTCCTTCCTCTACGACAGCGACGGCGCGGCCATCCTCGACTTCACGTCCGGGCAAATGAGTGCGGTACTGGGACACTCCCACCCCGACGTCGTCCGTGCGGTGTCTGAGTCGGTGGCATCGCTGGACCACCTGTACAGCGGGATGATCACCCGGCCGGTTGTGGAACTGGCCAAGAGGCTGTCCGCATCGTTGCCGGACCCCTTGACCAAGACGCTGCTGCTGACGACGGGAGCCGAGTCGAACGAAGCCGCCTTGAAGATGGCCAAGCTCTACACCGGCAGGTTCGAGGTGGTCTCGTTCGACCGCTCCTGGCACGGCATGACGTCCGGCGCCAGAGCAGCGACCTACTCTGCCGGGCGCCGCGGGTACGGGCCCAGTCTGCCGGGGAACCTCACGCTGCCCACGCCCAACGGCTACCGATCGCCGTTCCGGAACGCCGACGGATCCTATGACTGGAAGGGCGAACTGGAGTACGGGTTCGCCTTGGTCGACCATCAGTCGACGGGTGCACTCGCCGCGTGTCTCATCGAGCCCATCCTGTCCTCCGGTGGACTCATCGACTTGCCGCTCGGTTACCTGGCCCGGCTCAAGGAGATGTGTGCCGAGCGCGGCATGCTGCTGATTCTCGACGAGGCCCAGACCGGCCTTGGTCGAACTGGTCACATGTATGCCTTCGAACGTGACGGAGTCGCTCCCGACATCCTCACGCTCTCCAAGACGCTTGGCGCCGGCCTCCCGGCGGCGGCGGTGGTCACCAGCGCCGAGATCGAGGAAGTCTGCAGCGACCGCGGTTTCCTGTTCTTCACCACGCACGTGTCCGACCCGTTGGCTGCGACGGTCGCGCTGACCGTCCTCGACGTCATCGAGCGCGACAACCTTGTCGAGCGCGCGGCGAAGCTGGGTGAGCAGGTCACCCAGCGGCTGCTGGCCATGCGCGACGGCTACGAGGTGGTGGGCGACGTTCGCGGGCGCGGCCTGCTACAAGGCATGGAACTCGTCAACGACAAGAGGAGCAAAACCCCTGCAGACGCGCTCGGCCAAGCTGTCACGGCGGCGTGCCTCGATCGGGGACTGCACCTCAACATCGTTCAGCTGCCCGGCATGGGCGGCATCTTCCGGATCGCTCCACCTCTGACGACGACTGAGGACGAACTGGATGCTGGCATGGACGTGCTCGAGGCGTCCCTCAAGGCGGTCCTCGCCGCCCGTACGTAAATATTCCGAAAGGCAGGGCGGCTATGCGGTCCGCCTCGTGCATGTCCGCCACTTGAACTCCAGGTGCTCCTCGACGTCGAGATCCGCCATACCATCGGCGTGGACATCGACGCTCAGCGTGACGCCGTGATCAGCAGTCCATCGGAGTCGGGACGGCTCCAACCGGGTTCCGTAAGGGATCTCCATGACTGAACGTGAGCTGGAGCGACGGGCCCAGCGCAAGCTTGCGGTGCTGCGTCATGGCGGCCGTACTGAGTCGAGCCTGGCGGCCTCGACCCGGCTGGTCGGGGTAAGCCAGAGCTCCTCCACAGCCTCAGTTCTGGCGGGTGCACACGTGCCTGACGGCAGTCGCGCGCGAAATCGGGCGCGTGCGCGCCTGGTCATGGATGGATCACCCGATCAGCGGGGCAGGTGGCCTGGCGGTCGGGGCTGCGGTCAAGCTCTTCATGGCGGCGTCGACATGCAGCCCGGCGCGGAAGTCCCCCTGCATGGCTGCGAGGCGCATGCCCCGTCGCACGATTCGCCATGCAAACCCGGACATCCCCGCAGCTAGCGATGGCTCAGAGCATTGCGAGGCGACGAACGCCCGACCGCCTCTACTCCGAAACGTCTCTGGCCGTGCCGACATCGCTTGCGTGGTCATGACCCGGCAGAAAACGCACACAGACGAGCCCGCTCAGCAAGACGGCCACGAAGACGGCCAACAGAGCATGGTGCTGGGCTATGACCGAGGCACGGGAGCCATCAGAGTCGAGTACTCGTCCGAGGATCGCCACGCCGACGATGCCGCCCAGGTAACGCATCGTCGAGCTGACGCCCGCCGCCATGCCGCTGCGCTCACGGGAGACGTGCGCGAGCGAAGCGGCCTGAGCCGCCGGGTTCGCCAGTCCGAGGCCGACGCCGAGCAGCACCAGCGGAGCGCGCATCTGGCCCGCGGACTCCAGGGGTGCGGCGAGCAATGCGCCGATCCCGGCCAAGCCGATGAGCGTGCCCGCGAGCGCGACCGGGCGTGCGCCGAAACGGTCGGTCAGTCTGCCTGCCACCACTGACGCGCCGACCATCGCCAGCAAGAAGAAGACAAGCAGTCGGCCGGTCTGCCGCGCGTCGAGGGGGAAGAGCGCCCCGAGGACCAGCGGGATCTCGAAGAGAAGGGCGTACATGACCAGGTTCAACAACGCGATGAGGAGGGTCCCGGCCGTGAAGGGCGCAGAGCGGAAAAGGGCGAACGACACCACCGGGTCGCTCACCCGCCGCTGCACCGACACGAACGGGACGCACAACAACCCGCCGACGGCCAGGAGCATGACCGATGCCGGCCCACTCACCTGCAAGCCGAGAATCAGAATGCTCAGGACAGCGATCAGCAGCGAGGAACCGAGCCAGTCGAACGGGGTCGCCGCGCGCATCGG
Source organism: Nocardioidaceae bacterium (assembly GCA_029266455.1). Classification (GTDB taxonomy): domain Bacteria; phylum Actinomycetota; class Actinomycetes; order Propionibacteriales; family Nocardioidaceae; genus JACCWP01. Next base: position 32,126 of record JAQSWV010000012.1, on the reverse strand, counting down.
CGTTGGGACGTGACGTACGCCGGCGGCGAGCAGGACCGACAGGGCGAGCACCGGCAGGTTCGAGAGGAAGATCGACTCCCAGCCGAAGATGTGAACCAGCTCGCCACCGACGATCGGTCCGATGCCAGCCGACAGCGCCATCGCGGCACCGAACATCCCGAAGGCACGGCCGCGCCCGTCCGAGGGGAGCTCCAGGCGGATCAGGGCGATCGTCGCCGGGACGACGATGGCGCCGCCAGCTGCCATGAGTACTCGCGAGGCGGCGAGCACCCACAGGGAGGCACCGATGAAGCCGAGCAGCGCCCCGATGCCCAGGACGGCCTGTCCGATCGTGAGCACCCGCCACTGCCCGAGCCGGTCGCCGAGTCTGCCGCCCGTGCTCTGCAGCGCGATGGCTGCCACCAGGTATGTCGCAACCAGTGCCTGAGTGACCGTGCCCGGGTCGTGGTGGAGTTCGGCGCCGATGTCGGGAACCGCGACCGCGATCATGGTCGAGTTGAGTGGCATCAGGCACGCGGCCAGACCGGCCGCGACGAGTCCGCGGCCGGTGTGCCGCTCAGGCACGGGTGATCGGACGTCGCTGAAGCAGGAAGACCATTCCGGCGCTGAATGCGAACTCGATGTCGTGCTCGGTCGAACCGTAGACGGTGTCACATGCTGAGACGAGGTCGTGGAGGGCTGCCAGCTCGGTTGCCCCTAGGCACGGCTCGCCGATGAGGTGTTCGGGAACCGCCACCTCTGACGTCCCCTGCCCGGTCCACCGGATCGCCAGATCCTTCTCGCCCAAAACCAGACCCCGCAGCTCGCCGGTGTGACCGAGAATGTAGTGGTCCGGTGTAACCAGGCCGGAAACGACCGCCTCACCGAGACCCCAGCTGGCCTCGATGATCAGTTCGGCTGCACCGGTAACGGGGTTGCGGGTGAAAAGGACGCCGGCTGCATCGGCGTCGATGAGCTCTTGGACCACGACGGCCATCAGAATCATTTCGTCGAGCCCCAGCCTGGTCCGGTAGGCGCCCGCGCCCGCGTCGAGGCCGGAGGCGTGCACGCCCCTGACCGCCTCTGCGACTGCCTGAACCCCGCACGCGCCGAGAACCGTCAGATGCGTGCCCGCGAAGCTCGCCGCTTGCGAGTCCTCGCCGACGGCGCTTGACCTCACGGCATGGGGCCGGTCCTGCGTGCATGCCCCTTCGAGTGGCACCAGGACGTCACTGTGGCCAGACACGACCGCTTCCACGGTGTCGCACGACAGCGCGAAGCCGTCCGGCACCGGCAGACCAGCGCGCATTGCGGTGCCAAGCTGGACCGCTTTGCCGCCGTACGTGCCCGGATTCATCGCCTCCTTGAGCGCAACGACGCTCACGCGAGCAGCCGCACTTCGCCGGTCCCACCATCGACTCGGACCCGAGCACCATCAGGAATGGTGCCGGTGGCATCGCGGGTGCCGACGATCCCTGGGATGCCGTATTCGCGGGCAACAATCGCCGCGTGGCACAGTTGACCGCCGCGGTCCGTCACGATGGCCCCAAGCAACGGTAAGACGACATTGAAGTACGGCGACGTCATCCGGGTGACGAGTACGTCGCCCTGCTTGATCCGCTCAAAGTCTTCGGCGGCGCTGACCAGCCGGGCCGTGCCTTCGTACGTGCCCCGGTTGACCGCCAGCCCGTGCAGGACGCTCCGCGTGTTCTCCTTGTCCGCGACTCCGAACAGGTTCGCGAGCATCGTGTCTACGGCGGCGGCTCCGCGGCGGGCTCCCTTCGGAAGGACGCTTGCTCGTGGGGGCGGAGCGGGCATCGCCCGCAGGAATGCCGGTGCGTCGTCAATAGTCTTCGTCGTACGCCAGAAGAAGCGCTGCTCGGCTTCGGCGGCGGAAGGACCGGGCTGCCTCCGGAGCAGGGCGGCAGCCTCCCCGGCCTCCAGGTCCACCGCGTGATCGGCATCGGTCAGCTGCCCGGTGTCTTGGAGCCTGCGCCCGGCCTCGAGAAGGGCCCGGCGGGCCAGGCCTGTGGCCCAACCGTCGGAGTAGGCGCCACGCTCATCGCGCAGCCTGTTGATGAGCCTCGCTTCGGTGAGTCGGTCATCGAACTCCTCGACGTGCTCGGCGGGAACCATCGACCGGATCTGGCCGAGAGCGGACTCCGAGGCAGGCGCTGCGGATGATCCCACGGCTGCCGCTCGCAGTGCTCCCAGGAGAAGTTCGGGCATCTCGCCAGCCGACTTGTCGCCCACGTCGTACCCGACCGATCGGTAGCGCACAGCGTCGAGGTAGGCCGTGACCTCTGCGCCAGCCGCCGGGTCGGCCGCCAGGGCGGCGAGGAGGCCTTCTGCCGGGCCGTCGCCGTGAAGTACGTCGCCTGCGTCGCTGGCGAGGATCGCCTTGGCGGCCCGGTCGAGCTCGTCGGTGGCGAAGCCTCTCGAGATCGGCGACGTGCCGCGAAGCAAGGAGATCAGCTGTCCGGCCTGGACCCCCGTCCATGCGGCCGCGCCGGCAAGGAAGTCGCCTGTCGCGAACGTGGAGGCGATCGTGTACTTGTGGTGCAGGTAGACGGAGTCTTGGACGTGGTCGCTGCAATCGATGATGTGATCGGCCAGCTCGTCGTCGGACAAGGCGGCGACATCGACCGCTTGGATCTCCCGGTGCTTGGCGATGGCGGCTGGCTTGTCCACGGCGTCCCAGGTCTCGAGCTCCTGGCGCCACCGCTTGTCGCTGATCGCGCGAGCGCCCGCTCTGACCCTGGAGCGGATTCTAGGATGCATGCGGGTCACCAGCCAGAGGATCGGCGCCGGCGGCGGACCCATCGCCCCCTTCGGGGCGCCAACTGCGACGGGCTGCGTATACATGAAGCCGTTCACCAAGCCCGGTTCTAGGTGATCGAGCAGTAACCCGTAGTTCTTGGTCCCCTCTGAGAAGCCCTTCACAAAACCGTTGCCGAAAGCGCCCTGGGTGAACCTCGACATCGGGCGTGGAAAATGAGTAGCTTCCAACTCCCACGGGCCCTTGCCCGGCGGATCCCATCTGATGTGATCCATGCGCGCTCCTTACCACGTCAGAGCGCCGCCACTGACGCCAGGTGTCGGGCTCTCGGCCCCCGCGTGGAGTGAACGCGTCAACTGGCCAACGTAGCCGCCCTGCCACCTGCGCGTCGAGATGCAACATCTCAGCGGCCGTGCGGCGGTCGGATCCCAATGCCCTTCACATCGGCGCACGGAGTCGACATCGCACTCCTCCGCGCAGCTGACGGCAGTTCACGTGGTGCACCGATGGGTCTATCTGGCGAAGTGACGTTTGAACATGCAGACCTGGGACTTGACCCTGGCTGGAGTGACTTGTTGGGGCGTACGGCTCACTGAGTCAGGTCAGAGACGAGAACGCCCGCCCGGCTTTCGAGTCGCGCTCGATCAGGTCGTGCACCGGTGGGCGGGCCCGGCGCTTTGTCGCGCCTGGTCTTTCCGAACGCGCTCCACCAAGGGTCGGTCGGACAGATCCGCCACGTGGTCCGTGCTGCCGTCGACCGATCGGCAGGGCCGCTGCGTCGAGGAGCGCCGGTAGCTCAGTCGCGGATCGATGTGCTGCTGGCCGATGCTGAAACCGTCGGGATGTCGAGGAGGGGCTACACGACCGTAGGCCGTTCGGGCGCCGTGGTGAGTCCGTGGAGGCGGTGTCTGAGGGTGATCAGCATCGGGAAGGTCACGGTCAGGAGGATGAAGCCTCTGGACCAGCCCCAGAACGCCGTGAAGTGGGGCATCGTCTGGGATCGCCAATGCGTTGATGACGACGCCACCCCAACGGCAGCGATCCCAGCGCCGAGGCTGTAACCCGACAGGTCTTGCCACCGTGGGTCGTGGGCCAGCTCGAGGGAAGGGCAATGAGCCCGAGTGCTGTGCCGCCGAAAGACATCATTCCCCGACCTGGTGGAGCCCGGGTCGTGGACCGCCCCGCCTGGTTACGGGCAAGCGAGAAGGCCGCGGTCACGAACAGCCCGTCGCCGGCCATGGAGACAAGCACGGGTCCAAGGCCAGTCGACACGCCGGAGAGGGCGCAGCGCACATGCCGGTTCAGTGTCCCCCTGTGCGGCAGACGCGCCGCGGGGGGAGCACGAGCCGTCTACCCGCTCGTGGTGCGCGGAGTCCACCGGGGCGAGCGTGGTCAGGAATTCGCTGCGGGAGAGCACGCGCTCGGTGCGGTACGGGTGGAGGCGCACCTGCTCGGTCTCGCCCGCACTGAGTCCCGGCTTGTTCCAGATACGAGCAGGCGCGGCCAAAGATGTCGGGGCTCGTCGTGAACGAGGCAGGACGCGATATCCGGATCGAAGGCGTGCCCGGACCGCCCGTCGATGCGGTCGCGGACCTGCTCCGGCCCGTCGATGAGAAGCTGGAAGGCGGCATCCACGGAGACGTGGACGATGCGCATCGCAAGCGGGATCTGCTCGCCCCGTGCTCGACGCAGCGGGCCCTTGCCATCCCAGCGGTCGCTGAGGAACGCCAGCATGCCGGGTACCGACGGTGGAGCCCCGTCTGTTCGGCCAACATCCCGACGACCCCGCAGCTCGCGCTGATCGCACCTCGCGCCTCCGTTGCCGGCAGCCGTCGGATGATCTGGGCGTTGCGCTCCAGCCGCTGGGCGTCAGAGTCATCCAGTGACCACACCAGGCCGAGAAAGGACTCGCGCGGCGCTCCGTACATGACGGGATGAAAGGGCGGGTGCGCGGATATACCCATCGGTAGCGACGACGCATGGGTATCGCGTCCGAAGCGGTTCCGGCCCTGCATTCCTAGCGTCTGTTCCATGACGATCCAGACCGCGACGGACGAGGCGACGGCCGCCTTTCGGGAGGCGCAGCAGCGAGTTCTCGACCGCTACCAGGTGCCGGCACAGTCCCGGTTCGTCGACGTCCCCTCGTTAGGCGGGCGGGCGCAGGTGCTCGCGACGGGGGAGGGGCCGCCGCTGCCGATGGTGATCGGCGGCGCGCTCCCGGCCGTCTTCTGGGCGCCGTTGATGGCGAAGCTCTCCGATCACACGCTCTACGCGATCGAACTACCCGGCAATGGCCTCACCGACCGGGCGCGCTACCACCACGCCACGTTCCGGCGCACCGCTGTCGCCTACCTGGCCGACATCCTTGATGCGCTCGACATCGGCCCCGGCCCGTTCGTGACGCAGTCCATGGGCTCGTTGTGGACGACCTGGCTGGCCTGGGAGCACCCCGGGCGGGTCCGCTCGCAGGTGATGATTGCCTGCCCGGCGTTCTTCCTGGACACCTCGGCCATCCTGCCGTGGCGGCTGCTGTCGATCCCCACCTTGGGCACCCTGCTGGTGTCGTTGTGGAAGCCCTCTGCCACGGGAGCCGAACAGATCATCCGCATGGTCGGCGAGGACCCGGCCGGCCTCGACGAGATCCGCGACGTCATGGTCGCCGGTCAGCGGATGCCGCACCGGCGCCAGGACGTCGTCGAGCTGATGCGGTCGGTCATGAGCTGGACCCGGCCGCGGCCCGAGGTCGCGGTGACGGCTGCCCTACTGCGAACCATCACGCATCCGGTGCGGCTCATCTGGGGGGAGCAGGACGGGTTCGGATCGCCCGAGGCTGGGCGGCGAGCTGTGGAGCACATGCCGGACGCCGACCTGCACGTCATGCCCGGTGGCCACGCTCCCTGGCTGCACAGGGCAGGGCAGGTCGCCGCGCTCACCCACGAGTTCCTCGACACGCATTGATCACCACCATTCATCACCGGAGGAGATTCACATGACCACACAGCACATCGAGACCCTGATCATCGGCGCCGGCCAGGCCGGCCTCGCCACGGCGTACCATCTGCGGCGGGCGGGCCGGAAGTGCTTGGTCGTGGATGCCAACGATCGGATCGGCGACAACTGGCGCTGCCACTACGACTCGCTCAGGCTGTACTCGCCCGTGAAGTACGACGGCCTGCCGGGCATGGACTTCCCGGGCGACCCGTGGCACTTCCCTGGCAAGGACGAGGTCGCCGGGTTCCTCGAGGCCTACGCGGTCGAGCACGAGCTGCCGGTCCGGCTGCGGACGAAGGTCGATCGTCTCCTGGCATGTGAGGGCGGTGGGTTCACCGCGCACCTCGGAGCCGACGTCCTCGAGTGTGACAACGTGGTGCTCGCCACCGGCACGTTCGGGCGCACCCCGCGAGTGCCGGAGGTCGCCTCGCGGCTCGATCCCCGGATCCGGCAGCTCCACTCCTCGGCGTACAAGAACCCGGCCCAGCTGCAGCCCGGGACCACCCTGGTCGTCGGCGCTTCCCACTCCGGCTACGACATCGCCTTCGAGGTGGGGGCTGACCGGCCCACGATCCTGGTCGGACCCGACCGTGGGAACATCCCCCTCGAGTGGGACACCCGCAAGTTCAAGATGGCGCTCCCGTTCGTCGTCTTCATGTGGAAGCACGTGTTGACCCGACGTACCCCCATAGGTCGCAAGGAGATGGGGAAGGTGCGCCACGAGGGCGGCCCGACCACCCGGGTGAAGGCTCACCACCTCGCCGAGCGTGGCGTCGATCGGTTCGAGGAGAAGGTCACCGATGCCTCGGCCGCCGGAAGCCCGGTGCTGGAGGACGGCCGGGTGCTCGATGTCAGCAACCTCATCTGGGCCACCGGCTTCCGGCGTGATCTCACCTGGATCGACCCCCCGCTCGCGATGGACGACGGCTGGCCGGTGGAGTACCGAGGCGTCGTCGAGTCGACCCCCGGCCTGTTCTTCTGCGGGCTGTCCTTCCAGTACGCCTTCGGGTCGATGGTCCTGCCCGGCGTCGGCCGCGATGCGGCCTACGTCGCCAAGAAGATCTGCGCGCGCAGCGGGGTGAAGACCCCGGCCGTAGTCTGATCGGCGGGGATGGGCATGGCCACCCAGCACATCGAGACCCTCGTCATCGGAGCCGGCCAGGCAGGCCTCGCTACCGGGTATGAGCTCCAGCGGCGCGGCCGGGAGCTGCTGATCGTGGACGGTGTCGAGAGGGTGGGCGACAGCTGGCGCCGTCACTGGGACTCGCTGCGACTCTTCACCCCCGGGAAGTACAACAGCCTGCCCGGGCTCCCGTTTCCGGGCGGGTCCCGGCAGTTCCCCGGCAAGGACGACGTTGCCGACTACCTCGAGACGTACGCCTTGGTGCATGACCTGCCGGTGCGCCTGCGCACCCGGGTCGATCGGTTGGAGGGCCGGGCCGAAGGAGGGTTCACCGCGCACCTTGGAGCCGAGACGGTCACCTGCGAGAACGTCGTGGTGGCCACCGGGGGTAACGGCTGCGTGCCGCGCCTGCCCGAGTTCGCGGGGCAGCTCGATCCCGGCATCGAACAGCTGCACTCGAGCCAGTACCAGCGCCCCGACCAGTCACCGGCCAGCCCGACGCTGGTGGTCGGGGCAGCCAACTCCGGCTGCGAGATCGCCCAGGAGCTGGCCGCCGACCGTCCGGTGACGCTCAGTGGCCGGGACCCCGGCCACGAGCCGTTCCGTCCCGGCTCACTGGCCGACCGGGCGTTCGTGCCGGTCTTCGCGTTCCTCGCGCGCCACGTCCTCACCCGGCGCACCCCTGTGGGCCGCAGGATGATGCGCCACTTCCGCGCGCACGGCATCCCGGTCGGGCGGGTACGGGCGAGGGACCTGGCCGACCGGGGGGTCATCCGGCGCGAAGCGAGGGTCGTCGGCGTCCGTGACGGCCGTCCCATGCTCGCCGACGGCACCGTCGTCGACGTCGCGGCCGTGGTGTGGTGCACCGGCAGCGCGCCCGCATTCCGCTGGATTGATCTCCCCGCTGTCGGGGACGACGGCTGGCCGCGCGAGTACCGCGGCGTCGCAGAGGATTTTCCCGGCCTGTACTTCTGCGGGCTGCTGTTCCAGTACGCCGTCGCGTCCTCCCTGCTGCCCGGCGTCGGCCGCGACGCGGCCTACGTCGCCCAGCACATCACTGAGCACACAACCGCACACGCAGCGATCTCCCTGTGAGGACCGCTACCGGAAGCAGGATGTTCGTCATGTCCGTCAGAATCGACAACAACGCCAAGTCAGCCGCCGAAGCGGCAGCGCCCACGCCGGAGAGGTGGGCCGCCATCGTGACGGGCGTCGGCCCGGTACTGCTGCTCGGTGCCCTTCTGTGGCACCCGCCCATCCCCGGCCGGCTTCCCGACGACGCGGCGGTGGCCGAGGCCGCAGCCGCCGACCTCACGCGCTGGGGGCTCGCCCATTTCGCGGCTGTGCTCGCCTCGGCGGCGATCGCGGTGGCCTTCGTCGCGGTCCGTGAGTACCTCCGGGTGCACGGTGATCGGCGGCCGAGCGCCCTCGGGCTGGGTGCGGTGGTGATCGGCAGTGTCCTGTACGCCGTGCTGCCCGGCCTGGAGTTCGTGCACATCGCGGCCCATGAGACCGGTGCCGACATGGAGGCCGCCCAGGCGGCCCTGAGAGAGTGGTTCCTGACCTTCCTCGTCGGCGGCTCGCTGGTATTTCTTCTGGGCTGCGCCGCCTTCGCCGTGGCCGTGATGCGCACGCGTCCTCTGGGAGGGAAACTCGACGGCGTGGTCGCCGGCGCCCTGATCGTGTTCGCCCTCGCCCGCCTGGTGCCCATCGGTGCGGTCCAGTTCTACGTGCAGTCCGCCGCTGCCCTGCTGGCCCTGCTGCCACTAGCCGTCGGCATGTGGGGGAGGACGAAGACCCCGAGGTCGTGAACCGTATCGGTCCGGGGCTGTCGTCAGTATCGTCGCTTGGGATGGGCGTGATCCAGGATCTACGACGCGCGCGCGAGGCCTACGAGCGACGGGAGTGGGTGTCGGCTTACCAGGCGCTGTCGGGCCTAGCCGACACCGAGCTCGAGCCCGACGACTTCGTGGCGCTGGCGACCGCCGCCTTCCTGCTCGGTCGCACCAACGACGTGGTGCAGGCCCTGCAGCGGGCCTACCAGGCCAAACTCGACCTGGGCGACGTACCCGGCGCGGTACGCGTTGCCTACTGGCTGACCGCCACGCTCTGGGGCGCCGGCGAGGTCGCGGTCGGCAACGGCTGGCTCTCGAAGGGCCAGCGTCTGCTCGACGACCTCGGCCAAGACGTCGTGGAGCGGGGTTACCTGCAGGAACGTGTCACGCTCGGCCACATCATGAAGGGCGAGTTTCCCGACGCCCTTCAGGCGGCCGCGAAGGTCACGGAGTACGGCCGGCGCTTCGGAGACCAAGATCTACTAGCGATGGGCCTGCACATGCAAGGGCGGCTCTCCATCTTCTCGGGGCACGTCGCCGATGGTCTGCGCCTGCTCGACGAGGCAATGATCTCGGTCGTGGCCGGCGAGGTGTCGCCGATCTTCTCAGGGGTCGTCTACTGCTCGTCGATCGAGGCCTGCCAGGAGATCTCAGACTTCGACCGGGCGGGCCAGTGGACGCACGCCCTCACGAACTGGTGCGACGCGCAGCCGGGCCTGGTCGCGTTCACCGGTCAGTGCGCCGTCCACCGAGGGCAGCTGATGAAACTGCACGGCGCCTTCGAAGACGCCATCGCCGAGCTTCGCCATGCAGCGGCGCGGTACGCAGAGTCCGGGGGAGATCCGGCGGTCGGGCTGGCGCACTACGAGCGGGCCGACGTGCATCGCCTGCGCGGCGAGTACGACGCCGCCGAGACCGCCTACGACGAGGCTGCAGAGCACGGGCACCCCACCCAGCCCGGTCGGGCCTTGCTGTGGCTCAAGCGCGGACGTCGGGACGCCGCCGTGGCCGCGGTCCGCCGGTTGCTCACCGAACGGGAGGACCCGGTGCATCGCTCACAGGTGCTCCCGGTCGCCGTCGACGTACTGCTTGACATCGGCGAGCCTGAGGAGGCCGGGCCGCTCGCGGAACAGCTGCGTGACATCGGCGTATCGTTCGACTGCACGGCGTTGCGGGCCGCTGGCTGCTACGCGGAAGCCAACGTCGCGTTGGCCCGGGGAGACGCCGAGTCGGGCCTGGCCGGCGCCCGTCACGCGCTCGACCGCTGGCACCGGCTCTCGGCGCCGTACGAGGCCGCGCGCAGCCGGGTGCTGGTCGGCCGAGCCCTGCGTCTGCTTGGCGATGAGGATTCCGCGCTCGCCGACCTAACCGCTGCGCGCACCACCTTCGCCGAGCTCGGTGCGAAGCCCGCAGAGCGGGAGGCGGCTGACCTGCTCAGCGAGGGAGAGACCCCTGGAGGCCTCAGTCCGCGGGAGGTTGAGGTGCTGCGCCTGGTGGCCGGCGGCAAGAGCAACCCGGAGATCGCCGAGGCGCTGGTGCTATCGGAGAAGACCGTGGCCCGGCACCTGTCCAACATCTTCACCAAGCTCGACGTCGGCTCCCGCACCGCTGCCGCCGCGTTCGCCTACCAGCACCGGCTCGTGTGAGAGAAATAGCTGGAAGCGCGCCCTATTCGGCAAGTGGGTGAAAGTCCGGCCGCGCGACTGGCGGCGGAAGGACGCGTCTCAGTGGCACTGAACGCCTCGGTGATCTGATTTCGATCCGCTCACGCCCGTTCGGGTACCTAGCGCCTACGTGTGCCATGGGCTGAACGGTCCGAAAGTCGCTTTCCGAATCGATGCTGGACCGGAACCAGGGCCCGGATGCCAGGCGTCACTAGGTCGGCCGCATGACCTCGAGCATGTAGTCCAGCTCGGCCAGGTCGCGACCAGGAGGGAGGGTCAGGGCAGGCATCTGGGCACCGGCGTCGTACCAGGAGTCAAGAGCGGTGCGAGCACGGTCAGGATCCCCACACACGGTGAGTTCGTCGACGAGGACCTGGGCGGACTCAGGGACATCACTCGTGCGTGCATCCGGATTGGACTCGAGCAGGGCTGCGACTGGATCTCCGAGGCCGTGCCTGATCATGGCCTCGCGGTAGAGCGGGCCCATGCTGAGGAGGTAGAAGATGACCCACCACGAGGCGATCCTCCGAGCCTCGACAGGATCAGAAGACACCGCAAGAGGCAACGCTGGACACACCCGGGGCAGGGGACGCCCGGAGTCTGCGACGCCATCCCGGAGGAGCTGGACGCCATCTGGGAGCCCTGAGCGCGGGAAGAGGAACGGGACCCAACCGTCCGCGACTTGGCCGCACAGCCTGACGGCCCGAGGACCGAGCGCCGCCAAGTAGATCGGAATCGCCGACTCGGGCCGGACGCCCAGCTTCAACGGTCGGCTCCTCCCCGGCACGGAGGGAGTCACCCGTTCGCCGTCCAACAACCGTGTCACCTCGCGGGCAATGGCCCCGAGGTGAAACACGGGCGCGACGAACTCCACGTCGTGCAACCCCTCGGCCAGGGCGGGAGACCCTGCCCCGAGCCCGAGCACGAATCGCCCGCCTGAGACCGAGGCGAGGCTGCTTGCCAACATGGCTATACCCGCGGCACTACGGCCCCAGATGTTGAGGATGCCTGTGCCGATCTGGATGGTGTGCGTGCGCGTCGCGACCTCGGCTAGCAAGACCCCAGCGTCGTAGGCCCAGCCCTCCGCCAGGAAGAAGGCTTGGTAGCCCAACTGTTCCGCGCGCTCAGCGACATGGAGCACCACCTCGCGTCGGCTCTCCAGCGGAGTCAACGACACCGCCAAAGCTCGAGCGGAACTCATCCTGTGGCCTCCCGCGGGTAGGAAAGCTCTCGCATCCAGTCCAACCCACTGCAATCTGGACCGCAAGCCCTGGCCCGGTCAGAGCCCTTGCCGCGCACGCCGACGCCAGGCAGAACCAGCCGAGCCGCCAAAAGGGTTGTGCTGCAGTGTGCCTAAGGCCCACGTAAACGATTGCCCTTCGGAGCAGGGAGTCAACCCCTATGACGAAGTACGCTCGGATGTACCGGCTCGGGATCACGCCTGGGGAGCGCTACGGAACCGCGGCGGCGTCAACCATCGCCAGTTTGCTCGACCGCGAGGGACAAGAGCGTTCCCTGCCACTGGGTCGCGCACTCGACCTCGGCTGCGGCCGTGGCCAGTACACCCCCGAGCTGTCCCGGATGGGCTGGCAGGCCGTGGGCATCGACAACGTGCCGGCCGCGATCGAAGAAGCCACGCGCAGACACGAGGGGCGCCGCCTACCTAGTGAGGGATGTGACTGAACTGTCGAAAGCCGATCTCGACACCTTCGACTTCTTTCTCGACGTCGGCTGCTTCCAAGGGCTCGACGCCCGGCAACGTCACCGGGAGGGCCGCGGTGTCACGGCCCTGGCCACCCCCTGGTGCCACGCTGCTGATGCTCGCCTTCGGACCCACCTGGATGCAGCGGTCGCTCGTCGAAGGGGTCTCGCAGGACGAGATCGAAAGCGCTTTCCGCGAATGGGAGGTGCTCACAGTGGAGCCTGCTGATGCCCGCGGACTGGGCTAGCCCATGAACAGGACGCGACCCCACTGGTATCGCCCACGTCACCGGGCCCGGGGGAACGAGTCGTGACCATCCCCCTCTCAATACGTTCGGTCCCTGGCGTTGATCGCGTCCCCATGGCCACTCTCCAGTGTGGGCAAGGCGATCCTGTGCCGGCGGGGGATACCCCCGCCGGCGACTCGGAGGGCGGCGACGCGCAGCCCGCGGGCCGGAGGCCGGCGGCGGAGTCACGGCGGGTGTCGCCCGGTGGCATACTGCCGGGCTATGCCGATCGCACGCATGCGCTCCGTGGTCCTCGACTGCCCTGACCCCAGGGCACTCGCCGAGTTCTACTCAGAAGTCCTCGGTGGACAGGTCACGTCCGTCGAGGACGACTGGGTGGTTCTCACGGTGGACGGGCTGCGTCTGGCATTCCAGCTGGCTGAGGATTTCTCTGCGCCGACATGGCCAGATGGTGAGCGTCCGCAGCAGTTCCACCTGGACCTCACCGTGGATGACGTCGACGTGGTCGAGCCGCAAGTACTGGGCCTTGGCGCCACGAAGCACGAAGTACAGCCAGGCCAGGCAGCAGGTGACTCATTCAGGGTCTACCTCGATCCGGCCGGTCACCCCTTCTGCCTCTGCTGGGACTGAAGGCGGGCACTACAGCTCAGGATCCAGCACGGGGCAGTTGTCGCGATGGGACTGTGGCTACGCGACGAAGTGACGCACGAGATGCTCCAGCGCTAACGAGCGGAGTGCGGCAGCGTGCGCTTCGTCGCGCCGCCGCAGACGAGGTCAGGCTGGTTGCCGAGCAGCCTCGAAAAACGTGATCAGCTCCCCGGCGACCGACTCTGGTGCGAGTACCGGCGCGAAGTGGCCGACGCCGGGCAATTCCCACGTCTGCGCGTCGGCGACGTGCTGGGTGATGAACCGCGCCGAACCCGTGAAGAAGGCGTCGAGTCGGGTCTGCCGACCCTGGAGGAGCAGTACCGGTGCGGTGATCCGTCCGAGAGTCTCGGGGTCCGTGGACCGTGGCCCCTCGTACGACGCGTCGGCCTGGATGAAGCGGAGCATCGCCGGTATCTGGTCCGCCCATCGTCCGAAAAAGTCCGTCTGCTCTAGGGTGGCGACCTCGTCGTCGGTACAGATCCACGGGGCGAAGGCGTGCATGGCATCGACCAGCCGGCCATCGGCCGCCGCCATGCCCACCTGCTCCATGGTGTGGAGCGTTTGAGCGAGGTCGTCCTCCCCCATCACCGGGATCAGCGTCGGCTCGTGCACAGCCACGGCGGCGACCGCGTCACTGCGCGCGGCCGTTCCGAGCACCCACGCCCCACTGCCCGACCAGCCGGCCAAGTAGACCGGCTCGCCGATGCTGTCGACGTACGCCGTCACGTCGTCTTCCAGCCGCGGCGGCGAGTGGTCCGGATTGTCGCCGGACAAGCCACGCCCGCGGGTGCTCGGCAGATGGCACGTGAACCGGTCGGTGAGTTGTGGCAGCAGGGCGTCCCAGGCGATCTCACCGTCGCCGATGCCACCATGGACCAGGACCAGCGCCGGCCCGTCTCCCCGTACTCGTCCGAGGATCTTGGTGCCGTCGGTGGACACCGCTCGGTGAACTGTTGTATCGGTCATGGTGATCCGCCTCCGATCTAGGCGCCGCCGTCCGGCGCGTCTACTCGGATGTTCGGTCGTGAGACGGGTGGCCGGCATCGGCGCGATTGACCAATCTTTCCGGCCGTTCCTACGCGGTTGTGCGTAGTCGCCTCACCGGGTAGCCGTCAGCCCGCGGTCGATGGCGTACCGGGCGGCCTGGGTCCGGGAGGTGGTCCCGATCTTGTGGAAGATGTTCGTCAGGTGCCGAGCGACCGTGCGGTCGCTGATGAAGAGCGCCTCGCCGATTTGCCGGTTGGAGTGGCCGTCGGCAACCAGGGCCAGCACTTGGCACTCGCGCGGGCTCAGTCCGGGGGGCGGCTCCTGCACCACCCGGTGTGCGCCGAGCTGTTCGAAGGCCGCCTCTGCCTGCGCGTCCTCCGCTGCCGCGGACGCCTCGTCGCCGAGGGACCGGTAGGCCTGAGCGAGCAGGACACAGGTGCCGGCAACTTCGTATGCCGCGCCCAGCTCGCGCCAGCGTCGGAAGGCGGCCCGGAGCAGTGGGAGGGCCTCGTCGGCTCGGTCCTCGGCCAGCAGCACCGCGCCTCGCGCCCGGACCGCCATCGCCTCCAGCCCCGACGTGGCGAACCTCGCCGCGGTGTCCACGAGCTCCGACGTGGCGGTCCGCGCGTCCTCCAGCCGGCCCGCAGCGACGGTGATCTCGACCGCGGCAGCGCACAGCGGCGCCCGACGCAGGGGGTCGTCGCCCATTGCCGTCACGGCGATGCGCACCGAGGTGGCGGCCCCGGCGGCGTCGCCTCTTTGGAGCTGCAACAGCGCTCGTCCCGGCTGCGGGTCCCGTCCGCGGGCGTGCGCCTCCTTGTAGGCATCGGCGGCGGTGGGGTCGCCGCGCAACCTGCGTGCCTCACCGACCACGTACCAAGCCTCCGCCGCATAGTCGACCCGCATCGCGTCGAGGTCTGCCACCACCCGCAGCGCCGAGCGTTCGGCCTCCTCCCATGCGCCCCGGAGGACGTGGAGCTGAGCCCGATGCACGGCGCACAGGCCGCCAAACACCCCGACTCCGGGGAGTGTGGACAACCAGTCCTCGGTCAGTTCGGTCCAGCGCTTCACCCGGCCGATGTCGCCGACCTCGTGACACGACGCGATGGTGTGGCAGAAGAGGCTCCCCGACACGAACGGTCCGAGGCGGCTGCCCAGAGCAGTGACCATGGCCTCGTCCAACAGGGCCAGCCCGTCGACTACGTTGCCGGCTCTGATCAGCGCGCGCCCCTCGCAGTTGACGCCCAGGAGCACCAGGCCGGGCTCGCCGATCCGGTTGCCGAGGGCCTGCATCCGGCGGGCCGCCTCTACGGCTGCCGTAGGATTCCCAGCCTGCAGGCTCGTCTCCACATCGGCTACCTGCATCATCAGCCCGTGCGCAGGACATTCCGGAATCCCCTCCAGTAGGCGTCCAGCGCGGCCGATCCAGCCCATCGCCTGCGGCTCGTCGCCCCGGCCCATGTGGAAGATCCCGAGCACGGTCGCCACCCACGCGGCCTCGGCCCGTCGGGAGTCCGCCTGATACGTCTCGCACGCAGCGGCCAGGACCCGCAGGTTGTCCTCGACGCGGCCGAGCCACCACAGGGCATCTGCGTATGCTGCAAGGTCGCCGGCCGTGAGTCCCTCGGCCCCGACGGCATCGAAGTGCGCCGCGGCAGTGGCCCAGTCGTGTGCTCCGTGAGCCTGCCGCGCCAAAATCAGGACGTCCGCCGT
Organism: Nocardioidaceae bacterium; assembly: GCA_029266455.1. Classification (GTDB taxonomy): domain Bacteria; phylum Actinomycetota; class Actinomycetes; order Propionibacteriales; family Nocardioidaceae; genus JACCWP01. Next base: position 16,458 of record JAQSWV010000012.1, on the reverse strand, counting down.
CTCATTCACCGCCATCGCCTCGACGGACAGCAGACTACCGACCGTAGAAGACGGCAAACCTGCTCACTCAGCCAGTTGAGGCGCCTCGACGCGGCCCCGCAGGCGGTGAGGTGACACACCTCCGGACCGTCGGGTCGCGGCTGCATCGGGGAGCCTACTGATTCTGACCGATGAGCTGGATCGCCCAGCGGTTCCTCGCTGGAGTCCGTGATCGCGCTTCCGGCTGTCGGCGGAGCACATATCCGAACTGGCTAGGTCACCACGGCGGCGTAGGGTGGACGGCACATCCCTTGAGGGTGGGTGGAGTCATGTGGTGGTTGCTCTGGCTGGTGCTGGCGAGCGTCCTCGCCGTGGCGGAGTTCTTCACGCTCACGCTGGCGCTCGGTCTGCTCGCGGGCGCCGCCCTCGTGGCCTCTATCGCTGCCGGCCTCGGGGCGTCGGTCCCCATCCAGTTGCTCGCCTTCGCCGTCACTGGCGGCGTCGGCCTAGTGGCGGTTCGACCGGTGGCGAAGCGGCACCTGGCACTCCCGCCGCGTTCCCGTGACGGCAGCGATGCCCTGATCGGCCGGTCCGCGCTGGTCACCCGCGAAGTCACTTCGACGGGTGGGCTGGTGAACCTCTCCGGCGAGGAGTGGTCCGCGCGGCCGTACGACGAGGATCTGGTGATCCCGCCAGGTGTACGCGTCGACGTACTCCAGATCGCGGGCGCCACCGCGTTAGTGCACCCGTGTGAACCGCTGCCAGACCTCCGAGCCAGAGAAGGGTAAGCACGATGGAAGTCTTGGTGCCGATCATCGTCCTGGCGGTCCTGGTCGCCTTTGTCGTAGGGGCGGCGATCCGGATCGTTCCGCAGGCCAGGCGGTACAACATCGAGAGGTTCGGCCGCTACCAGCGGACCCTGCAGCCAGGATTGAACCTGCTCATCCCTTTGATCGACCGGGTGAACACGAAGCTCGACATCCGCGAGCAGGTCTACTCCTCGGACCCGAAGCCAGTGATCACCGAGGACAACCTGGTGGTGAACATCGACACCGTCCTCTACTACCAGATCACCGACCCGCGGGCGGCGGCCTACGAGGTGGCCGACTACCTGAAAGCCATTGACCAACTCACGGTGACCACCCTGCGGAACCTGATCGGCTCGATGGACCTCGAGAGCACCCTCACGTCTCGGGAGACGATCAACACCAGGTTGCGCGAGGTGCTCGACGCGGCGACCGGGAAGTGGGGGATTCGGGTGAACCGGGTGGAGATCAAGGCGATCGACCCGCCGACCTCGATCAAGGAGGCGATGGAGAAGCAGATGCGCGCCGAGCGGGACAAGCGTGCCGCGATCCTGCACGCCGAGGGAGAGCGGCAGTCCCTGATCCTCAAGGCAGAAGGCACGCGTACCAAGCAGATCCTGGAGGCGGAAGGCCGCCAGAAGGCGATGATCCTCGAGGCCGACGGCGAGGCGAAGGCGCTGGAGCAGGTCTTTCGGGCAGTGCACGCCAGCGACGCCGACCCCAAGGTTCTGGCCTACAAGTACTTGGAGATGCTCCCCCGCCTGGCCGAGAACGGAAACGGCTACTTCGTAATCCCCGGGGAGCTCACCGAGGCCGTGAAGACCGTGACGTCGGCTTTCACGGGGGACCGTGGGGCGAAGGCGTCTGACGACCCTCACCGGGCCGCCCCCACCGAGGCGATCGGCCCGGCGACTGGTCCGCAGGCGGTCGAGGCGGCGACCCGAGCGGCTAATAACGCGCGCGCCGCGGTGGACGAGGCGCTGGCCGAGGCGGAGCAAGCGCAGCGGAACGTTTTGGGCTGACGTCGCCGCGACGAGCAGACAGCCAACCTGGGAGATGCGTGGCTCGCAGCGACAAGGCTGAACAGACACCGGAGTGCTGACAAGGGTGAACAGACATCGTGCTGTTTGAACGAGTGACGGCAGCGTCCGGGCGATGGTCGTGGAACCCGCGCAGGACAAGGGAGCGACAGGTGACCGTTGGGACGTAGGCCTCGCGGGCTGAGGGGGCAGGCAGCTGACCGTGGAGAGGAGCCCAAGAGGCGATAGTGGTCCGCGCGGAGAAAAAGGACCACGCGGCGAGACAGGGCCGTCCTGGCGACGCGGCGGGTTCCGCTGCGCGACGCGCAGATCTTTGCCCGGCATGCCGACCCTCGCACCACTGAGCACTACGACCGAGCACGTGGCAACCTTGACCGCCACGGCGTCCACTTCCTCATACGTCGCCGGAGTTTGACGCCTCATGCATCCGCGGACTCCGTGCATCATCGTGACCACCGAGGAGTCCATCAGCCCGGAGTCACCAAGGTGATGCAAGTATTGCTCAACGTGCGCTCGCTGGATCCCGACCAGCGGGCCCAGGCCGTTGGCCTCGCACCACGAGAACCACCGACGCAGCTGGAACGCGACTGTGCCGGCGACATCACCAGCGGGTCCGCAGGCGGCGGGAAGACTGTGAGGATTGCAGGTTGAGGGCCCGGAACGCGGGCTATGGTCGTGCATCACCCGACGGCGCCACGGGTTCCAGCGGCTGGTTGAAGCCGCTGACGGTGAGACGAATGCCGAGGGCGGCCTCCCAGGCGAAGATGGGCAAGGTCACCAGGGCCGTCACGATCGACGCGGGCTCGTTCACCCCGATGATGGTGGCGCCGGCAGAGGCAAGGAAGAGCGGGGCGCCGAGGAGACCGATGCGCGGGATGATCCGTGGAACGAGACCAGAGTGGTACATCAGGTAGCCCAGTAGCAGCGCGTTGATGCCGGGAAGTACGCCGGGCCCGAGGAGGAAGGTCCAGTCGTGGATGGCGACGAGCGCCTGGGCTGCCGCGACCAAGGACGCGGCTTCGGTGCCGGTGGCGTCGGGCTGGCGCAGGGTGGTCACAGACAGCATGCTGACGATGCCGGTGACGATGAACGCCGCCTCGAGGACGCGGGCGGCGACGAAGCCGAGGGCGGCTGCTTCGTGGTGACGCCGGACGACGGGGAACAGGGCTACGGCGGTGCCGATGCAGGCCAGTGCCGTGATGAGCTCGAGGAGGCCGCCCCACATCACGCGAGTGTCGTGGCCGGCGCCGAGGACGTACTCGGGGTTGCTGAGGACGGGGTGGTAGAGGACGAACTGGGCCGGAATGGACGCGACGATGGTGATGAGGTACAAGACCCCAGCTGTCCTGGCGAGCCGCTGATTCGAGACGCGGGCTGCCTGAGCTGCCTGGGATGCATGGGTGGTCTGGGCCGCCACGTCGCCGGGCTGAAAGGCGTCTGTGGAGGGGGTGGTCGAGATCATGTCGATGCCTTTCCAGGCTCGGGACGAAGGTCAGCGAACCGGTGGTCACGTGGGGCAGGGGGTGCTCTGCGGTGAAGCCGGTCCCTGCCGTGGTGAGGTTCGTCGTGGCACGGGGGCAGCGGCTGCAGCCGTTAGGCGGCGACCAGGGCGGGGACGGGGACGCCGTCGCGGTCATCCTTGAGCGCCTTGCGGACGCCAAGGGCTTGGGCGATGAGCCAACTGACCTCCGGGATCAGGAACGCCACGACGACGGCCGAGTGCCCGTGGAGCAGCGACCAGATGAAGAACGTGCAGAACGCTGCCCTGCCGACCGTGTCGGCGGCGATGAGCAGGGGGACGGGCCACATGATGCGCACCACGCTCCACAGCGTGACGATGACGCCGAACAGGATGACGAACAGCAGGTGAGACGTCTCGAACGTCGGCATCGGGTCGCCCGCCAGGCCGAGCTTGTCGTGGACGTCGGCGAGGCCGCCGAGGACGAGCGTGGCCGTCCATGGGGTGGCGAAGCCGACGGTCGTGATGAGGTCGTAGATGGCGCCGGCGCGCCCAACGCGGACGGGCCTGAGGGAACGCATGAGTGCACGCATGGGTTTCTCGCTTTCGCTGAGGGTTGCGGCTCAGGGAACGTATGGCGCCACGTGGTGACCGGACGTCCCCACATGTTGTGACCCACGATGTGACAGCCCGCCGTGCCGCTGGTGCCATTGACGTCCGCGAGCCGCCTGAGCGCCGCGGACGGCTGTTCAGCGACCGGACTGCCGAGCCGCCGAGGACGAGTCCTGCTCCTAGACTCAGCACGGTGCCGATGCCGGTGCTGGTCACCAAACTGCACGCGCCTGCCCAGCGGGAGCGCCTGGTGCCGCGCCCTCGCCTGCTGGAGGCCTTCGACGGGCTGCTCGAGCCTGGGCAGAGGCTGGGGCTGGTCTCAGCCCCAGCAGGCTTCGGCAAGACCACGTTGGTCGGCGACTGGTCCTCAAGCGTCGCCAACGACGCAGACCGCCAGGTGTCAGTAGCGTGGGTCTCCCTCGACGAGGCGGACAACGACCTGGGCCGCCTGATGGCACACATCTTGACCGCGTTGCAGCGTGCGGGTGCACCGGTCGACGTTGGCTTCCTGAAGGCATCCGGGGTCGTAGCCATGGACGTGACCGCGGCCCTCGCCCTGTTGACCGCCGTCGTCAACACGGTCGCGGAGACAGCCGAGCTCGGGGGACCCGACGCCGCCAGCGCGGGTGCCGCCGGCACGCGAAGAGTCTCGGGCACAGATGCAGGCAGGTCCCGACGGTGGCTGCTGGTGCTGGACGACTACCACGTCATCGCAGCCGCTGAGGTCCACGAGACCATCGGTTACCTGCTGGACAACCTCCCTGAGCAGCTGCGCGTGCTGGTCTCCACGCGCTCAGACCCTCCGATGCCCCTGGCGCGCCTGCGCAGCCGCGGCCAGTTGACCGAGCTGCGTGCCGAGCAGATGCGGTTCACCCACGCAGAGGCCGGCATCTTCCTCAACCAGGTCCTGGGCCTGAACCTCGAGGAGGGGGACGTCGCCGCGCTAGACGACCGGACGGAGGGATGGGCCGCCGGGCTGCAGCTGGCAGGCCTCTCCCTGCGCGGACGCACTCGTGCCCAGGACGTCTCGGACTTTATCGCGGCGTTCACCGGCAGCAACCGGTTCGTCGTGGACTACCTGACCGACGAGGTGCTGGCCCAGCAGAGCGAAGGGGTGCGCCGCTTCCTGCTCCGCACCTCGGTCCTGGACCACCTCACGGGCTCTCTGTGCGACGCGCTCACCGGCGACTCCGACGGCCAAGAGGTCCTCGACCGGTTGGACCGGGAGAACCTGTTCGTCGTGCCGTTGGATGAGGAGAGGACGTGGTACCGGTACCACCACCTGTTCGCCGACGTCCTGCGGTCACGGCTGAGGGCGAGCGAAGCGGACCTGATCGCCGACCTGCACCGCGCGGCCAGCGACTGGTACGCCGCCCACGGCTCGGTGGAGGACGGCGTGCGGCACGCCCTCGCCGGGCGCGACTTTGCGCGTGCAGGGCGACTGATGGAGACCGGTTTGGCTCAGCTGCGTCGCCAGCGCCGCGACGCCCTGATGTTGTCGTGGCTCGGCGCGCTCCCCGCCCAGGTGGTGGAACCGAACCCGGTCCTGAGCACCGCCGTCGGCTGGGCCGCAATGGTCGACGGTGACCTCGACGCGGTGCAGCGTCACCTCGACGACGCCGACCGCGCCCTGGCGGCGGCTGTCGAAGACCCCGCCGTCGCAGCGGCGTGGGTAGACACCGACGACCTGCGCGCCGCCCCGGCCAGCGTCCACATGTACCGCGCCGCGTTGGCCCAAGCCCGAGGAGACACCGACGGCACCGCCACCCATGCGCGGGCCGCACTGTCGCTCGCCGGCCGGGAGGACCACTTCATTCGCGGCGCCGGTGCGGGCCTGCTCGGCCTGGCGTCCTGGGCCAGCGGCGACATCAAGGAAGCACTGCCGACCTTCGAGCAGTCCGTGACGTCGCTACGGGCTGCCGGCAACCTCGTCGACACGCTCGACTCGACCATCGTCCTGGCCGGTATGTGGGTCACCGCCGGACGACCCTCCCGAGCCCGTGCCCTGTGCGAGCAGGCGCTGCGCACCGCCACCGCCGACGGCGAGCCGTACCCGCGCGCAACCGCTGACCTGCACACCTGGCTCGCCGAACTAGCCCTGATGCGCAACGACCTCACCGACGCCGACCATCACCTGGCGACGTCGGAGACCCTGGCCGCACGAGCATCCATCACGGAGAACCAGCACCGCTGGCCGACCGTCGCCGCCGGCGTCTGCGCCGCCCGCGGCGAGTACTCACGGGCGATGGACCTGCTCGATGAAGCGACGCGGCTGTACCGGGCCGGCTTCTACCCCGACCTGCAACCGCTCGCCGCGACACAGGCACGGGTCCACCTGGCAGAGGGGGACCTGGACGCTGCCCTCCGGTGGGCCCAGCACGCCGACATCGCGTTTCGGGACCCGGCCGAGTTCGCCCGGGAGTACGAGCACCTGACGCTGGTGCGCGTCCATCTCGCCCTCAACCTCACGCTGAACCTCGCCCTGGCCGGCAACACCGCGACGTCCACGGTCGCGCCGGGCAGTTCTGGCGCGCAGCCGGACCTGCGAGGCGCGATGGGGTTGCTCGGACGTCTCGAGGTGGCCGCGGTCGCGGCCGGACGGCACGGCTCCGTCCTCGAAGTACGGCTGCTGCAGGCACTCACTCACCACGCCTCCGGTGACACCGCAGTGGCACTAGAGAAGCTGGCCGGGGCGGTACGGGAGGCGCCGGAGATCGAGACCTACGTGCGGTTGTTCCTTGCCGAGCAGCCTGCAGTCGACGCACTGCTGCGCGCCTCGAGCGGACTGTCTGACGCCTCCGGCGTCGCGTCGGTGACAGCTTGGTGGCAGCGGCTCGTCGACGGCGAACCCACCGCTGCCTCAGCACCGGCGACTCCCAGCACGCGACCACTGCACGGTCGGCCGCCGCACCCGCTCAGCGACCGCGAGGCCGAAGTGCTCCGACTCCTCGCCAGCGAGCTGACGGGCCCCGAAATCGCTCGGAGCCTCTACGTCACGCTGAACACCCTGCGCACGCACACCAAGCGCATCTTTGCCAAGCTCGGCGTGACGAGCCGCGCCGCCGCGGTACATCGCGCCCGCGACCTCGGGCTGCTGTAGACCAGCCCCACACCACCTGCACCTCCCGGCTTCAAGCAGGGTGCCAGGCGGCGCCCTGCAACCCGTTGGTTGCGATGTCACATCGCTTGTCACCACATGTGGGGACGTCTGGTCACCCGAGCCCTCCATACGTTCTCGCCGAGTTCCGCGCAACCGGGTGCGGACACCGAACGAACGGGCGGACATGGCCACCAATCCGACATCGCCGACTTCGCTGCCGCGCGCTTGTGGCGCTGCCAGTGCGGCAGCGCCGATGTCGACAGCCGGTGGCACGCCGCCGTCAGAGAACGCCTGACCATGGCCCACAATCCCGGGTTGCGACGAGGACGCATCCGCTACGAGCTACGCCTCCAAGGTCACCTGGACCAGCACTGGTCCAGGTGGTTCACCGGGCTGACCATGACCGACAACCAATACGGCACGACCTCGCTGTGCGGAACGCTGGCAGACCAGGCCGAACTACACGGCCAACGAAGCAACCGCCGGGTCCGGCCTGCGTCAAGCCGCAATCGAGGCCGACGCCGCGCCCACAGCAAACCCGCGTCACGCACCCCAAGGAGAACGCCATGACCGCCACCACGCCCACCCGCACCGCGACCGCCGACGGCCCAACGAACCCGGCCGGCCGTGAGTTGTCACTATCCAGGCTGTACGCCATGCGTGCCGGCTACGCCCTGATGGCTGTGGGTCTCGCGCTCGTGAAGTGGCCCCTCGTGCCTGACGCGCACACGATGCCGCTGTACGACGGCGTCTCCCTGATGCTCCTGACCGCGATGTCGTTCCTGGCATTGCTCGGCCTTCGACACCCGGTGAAGCTCTTGCCCCTGCTGCTGTTCGAAACCATCTGGAAGCTGCTGTGGCTCGGGGCGGTCGCACTGCCTCAAGCGTCGAGCGGCGGTCTCAGCGACCGCGCGTCCGAAGTGGCAGTCAACTGCTCGCTGGTGGTGTTCATCATCGCCTCCATCCCCTGGAAGTACGTGTGGACCCAGTACGTCCGCAGCAACGGGGACCGGTGGCGGTCATGAGCGTCCTGCACGAAGCGCTGACCTGCCCATCCACACCGCCCGCCTGTCCCTGCGTCCCGCCGCACGACACGACCTCGAAGCGACCTGGTCGTTCCGCCGGCTTCCCGAGGTCAGCCAGTGGCTCACCCGAGCTCCCGCCACGCTTGAGGACTACCGCTGCACGGATAGATGACGTCTGCTCTGCGTCGGTGTGTGTGCGGCCGCTGGAAGGATGTGGACTCAAGACCCGTCGCCAGGGACCATGCCGAAGGCGTTCGCCCATGAGTTCCGCGAGGATGTGATCCGGCATTATCGGGGCTCTGACTCCTCCGTTGCGCAGGTCGCCGGGGACTTCGGCATCTCGCCGTCGTGCCTGAAGCGGTGGCTGGTGATCGACGAGCGGAGTTCGGCGCGGTCCTCGGGCTCCGCGCGCAGGCAACGAGCCGGATGCCCTGCGCGAGGCGAACAGGCGGATCGAGCCACTGGAGCAGGAGAACGCGGTTCTCCGTCGCGCAGCGGCGTACCTGTCGCGGGCTCATCTGCCGGGAAAATGATGTGTACCCGCTCGTCCGCGAGCTGGCCGTCGACGGTGGGCCCGTCGCGGTGACGTGCTGCGTCCTGAAGATTGGCAGCGTTGTCGCCGGCCGCGCCGACCCGGCCCATCGAGCCGACCAGCTGGTGCCGGTTGAGCTGGTGGACCACCTTCCTGGCCGACATTGCGACCCGCGGTCGGTGTGCAGCACGCAGCCGGCCACGTCTGCACCATCGGCACGGCGAAGCGCGACGGCATTGCCGATCGCGGCAACCGCGATCTGCGACTTCATGCGTGAGTCGATGGAGTAGGAGACGATCCGCTTGGAGCAGACGTCCTTGATCGCGCAGAGATGCAGCTTGCCTTCACGGGTCCAGTGCTCCGTGCGGAATGCCGCACAATGAAACGTCGTCGTAACGAGTCGGGAATCCGGGCGGGCGATGGTGTGGCCAGCTGAATTCGAGGTGTCATGTCGACGGCGCGGTCGCGAAGGGAGGCGGTGACGTGACCGGCGACGTGGTGGGGATGACTTCCGGCGCAAAGGCACGAAGCGACTCCAGCGGTGGGGACGATGCTGTCAGCATCGGCGTCGAGGAGGAGTTTCATGTCGTCGATCTGAAGACGCGCGAGCTGGTCGCGGGGGGGCCGGGCCTGCTGGAGCGGCTCCCTGACGAGTCGTTCGGAGCAGAGCTGCATGGCAGCGTGGTCGAAGGCAATTCAGCCGTTCACACCCAGCTCGACGACCTCCGCGCCGATCTGCTGAGCTCGCGTAGTCGCCTGGCATCGGTGGCTGGCGAACGTGGACTCGGTGTCGTCGCAGCGGGGACGGTGCCCCTCGTGGACCCCCTCCGCATGGCAGTGACGCCGTCCAGCCGCTTCGAGCGCATGCTCGAGGAGTACCAGCTGCTCGTCCGCGAGCAGCTCATCTGCGGGGCACAGGTGCACGTGCAGCTTTCTGACCGCGACGTCGCCGTCGCGGTGGGCCAGCGTCTGGCCCCGTACCTGCCGATCCTGCTGGCGCTTTCAGCCAGCTCGCCGTTCTGGATGGGCGAGGACAGCGGCTACGCCAGTGCCCGGTCGCTGATTTGGCAGCGTTGGCCGACGTCGGGCCATGCCGGTGAGATCGGCTCGGCGGCCGAACACGACGCGCTGGTCGCCGACCTGGTCACGTCCGGGACCATCAGCGACGAGCGCATGGTCTACTTCGACGTCCGCCCGTCGTCCCACCTCCCGACGGTCGAGCTGCGGGTTCCCGACGCGTGTCCGGACGTCGACACCGTCATCCTCATCACCGCACTGTTCCGTGCTCTAGTGCATCGGGAGCGCGAGGCAGCCGTGGCCGGCCGCCCGGCGAGCACGCGGCCGGCACCGCTGCTGCGCGCCGCCATGTGGCGAGCTGCCCGCTCCGGTCTCGAAGGCGATCTGCTCGACCTCCCCACCTCACCGCGCCCTTTCCCCGCGGCGGCGGCTGTACGCGAGCTGGCACGCGGGCTGCGGGCTCACCTGGAGGCGCAGGGCGACTGGGAGCAGGTGTCCGAGCTCGTGGAGCGGTCGCTCGCCCGTGGGAGCTCGGCCGATCAGCAACGGCGCGCTTACAAACAGCGCGGCCGCTTGTCCGACGTTGTCGACATGCTGCTGGAGCGGACTCCGGGAGGGAGCGCTACGTCGGCGGGCGCGTCCGGCGTCTCGGCACCCTCCTTGTCCGAGTCATACGTCGCCGCAGGCGACGAGGTGTTCGGCGCCGTCGAGATGAGAACCGAGTACCGCGACATCCTGGACGTGCTCGAACGCGAGGGGACTGCAGCACTGCGTCAGCGGGAGCTGCTTCGCGACGAGGAGCTGCGCTCGCACGGCGTCACCTTCGGCGTCGCAGGACAAGCCAGCACACGGCTCATGGACGTCGACCTCATCCCCCGCGTCGTGCCCGCCGCCGACTGGTCAGAGCTCGAGCGCGGTCTGTCACAGCGAGCGCGTGCACTGGACGCCTTTCTGCACGACGTGTACGACGAGCGCGCCATCGTGGCTGACGGGATCGTTCCGCAGTGGGTGATCGACGGCTCGCCCGGACTGCGGCCGGTCGGTGCTTTGATGCGTCGCCAGCAGGTCCGCGCCCATGTGTGTGGCATGGACGTTGTCTGCAACGCGGATGGGGGGTGGTCCGTCCTCGAGGACAATCTGCGCGTCCCGTCGGGGCTGGGTTACGCCGTGCAGAGCAGGCGCCTCACCGCTGCGGTGATGGCCGATGTGCCGCACCCTTCCGGCGTGATCGATGTCGAGGCGGCTCTACCGATGCTGCGCGAGACGCTGACGTCGGCTGCACTGCCGGCCGCGGGCGACAACCCGGCGGCGACCTTGCTCAGTGAGGGTCCAGAGGGCCCGGCGTGGTTCGAGCACCGCATGCTGGGGGCGGCCATGGGCCTCCCCGTCGCCACCACCACCGACCTAGTCGTGCAGGACGACCGGCTGTTTCAGGTCGGGCCCGGCGGCCGTCGCCAGGTCGACGTGCTGTACCTCCGCATCGCCGAGGACGAGCTCATGCACGCCTCCGGGGCCGACGGCCGTCCTCTCGGGCCTCCGCTGGTCTCCGCGCTGCACGCAGGCCGGTTGGCGTGCGCCAACGCCCTAGGCAACGGCGTCGGTGACGACAAGACCGTCTACTCCTTCGTTCCCGACATGGTGCGTTACTACCTCGGTGAGCAGCCGCTACTCAACAGCGTTCCCACCTTCCTGTGCGGTGTGCCCGAGCAGCGCGAGCACGTGCTCGACCGCCTTGAAACTCTCGTGGTCAAGCCGGTCGACGGCTACGGGGGCGAAGGGATCCTCATCGGCCCGCAGGCCCCCCCCGAGGAGCTTGAGGCAACCCGGCGCCAGATCGTGGCAGCGCCCCACCGATGGATCGCGCAGGAAATGGTGTCGCTGTCAACGGTGCCCTGCTTCGACGGCGAGCGCCTCGTGCCTCGCTACGCCGACCTGCGCGCGTTCGTCTTCGTCGCGGCCGACGCGAGGGTCGCCCCGGCGGCGCTCACCCGGGTGGCCCCGTCGGGCAGCATGGTCGTCAACTCCTCGCGCGGCGGTGGCGCCAAGGACACCTGGCTGCTCCGTTGATCACGACTGGAAGGAGGTCGCATGTGCGGCTTGGGTGGTGAGCTGCGCCTCGACGGTGGAGCACCGGACGTGGATGCGGTCGCGCGGATGTCGCCGGCTCTGACCGCGCGTGGACCGGACGGTTCCGGCACCTGGTGCCATGGCCCCCTCGCACTCGTCCATCACCGCCTCAAAGTGATCGACCTGTCCGATGCCGGCAGCCAGCCGATGACCGACGACGAGCTGGGGCTGGTCATCGTCTTCAACGGCTGCATCTACAACCATGGCGTGCTGCGCTCAGAGCTGGAGAGCATGGGCTACCGGTTCTTCTCCCGGTCCGACACGGAGGTCGTCCTCAAGGCCTACCACCGTTGGGGGGCCCGATGCGTGGAGCACTTTCACGGCATGTTTGCGTTCGCCGTGTACGAGCGCGATAGCCGCCGGCTGGTGCTCGCCCGGGACCGGCTCGGCATCAAGCCGCTGTACCTGGCGGTGACACCGGGCCGGCTGCGGTTCGCCTCCACCCTCCCAGCGCTTCTGGCGGCCGGTGACCTGGACACCGGAGTCGACCCTGTCGCGCTGCACCACTACATGTCCTGGCACTCAGTGGTCCCGCCGCCGCGCACCATCCTGAGAGGCGTAGGCAAGCTGCCGCCCGCGACCGTGCGCACGGTCGAGCTGGACGGTACCGCCCGCGATCTCACGTACTGGAACCCGGTCTTCACCAGAGGCGCCGACGCCACCCGGACGCCGGAAGAGTGGCAGGAGGAGGTCCTCGGCTCGTTGCGGACGGCGGTGGAGCGGCGCATGGTCGCCGACGTCCCGGTCGGGGTGCTGCTGTCCGGCGGCTTGGACTCCAGCCTGATCGTGGCGGTGTTGGCGGAGTCGGGACAGAAGGCGCTGTCGACGTTCAGCATCGGCTTCGAGGAAGCGGGAGGTGAGGCCGGAGACGAGTTCGAGTACTCCGATCTGGTCGCGAAGTGTTTCGACACCGACCATCATCAGATCCGCATCGACGAGCGCCGGCTGCTGCCCGGGGTGGACGCCGCCGTAGCCGCAATGAGCGAGCCGATGGTCAGCCACGACTGTGTCGCCTTCTACCTACTGTCCGAGCAGGTCTCGCAGGAGGTCACGGTCGTCCAGTCCGGCCAAGGCGCCGACGAGGTCTTCGCCGGCTACGACTGGTACCCGCCTTTGCGCGACGTGCCGCGCGCCCGGGCAGCGGACGCGTACGCACGAGCATTCGTCGACCGCTCGCACCAGGCGATGTCGGAACTTGTCGCCCCCGAGTGGTTCGACGACACCGATCCGAGCGGCCGGTTCCTCCGTGAACACTTCGGTGCCCCCGGCGCAGACAGCACCCTGGATGCGGCGCTGCGGCTCGACTCCCGGGTCATGCTCGTTGACGACCCCGTGAAGCGGGTGGACAACATGACCATGGCGTGGGGACTCGAGGCACGCGTGCCCTTCCTCGACCACGAGCTGGTCGAGGTGGCCGCCCGTTGTCCACCCGAGCTAAAACTCGCATGCGGGGGCAAGGGCGTGCTCAAGCAGGCCAGCCGGGGAGTGGTCCCCGACGAGGTGATCGACCGGCCGAAGGGCTACTTCCCCGTACCAGGCGTCAGACACCTCGGCGGTGGGATGCTGACCCGGGTGCGAGACGCCCTGACCTCGGCGTCAGCCCGGGACCGGCAGCTGTTCCGGCCCGAAGCAGTGAACCAGATGCTCTCCTACCCGAACAGCACCCGGACCACCCTCGGCTCGAACGCGTTGTGGCAGCTCGGCCTGCTCGAGATGTGGCTGCAACAGAAGGGGGTCTGATGTCCGGCGATATCGCCCCCGGCATCAGGCAGGAGCACGACCCGATCCCGGAGGACGTCTACGGCAGCTGGTCGCCGTCACCGTGCCCCGGCGGGCGGCGGGTCGCGTTCGTGTCGGACCGCAGCGGCGAGCCGCGGGTGTGGATCGCCGAACCCGACCCCGTGCAGTGGACGCCGGTGAACACTCCTCTGCGCCGGGTGCGCACGGTGAGCTGGTCCCCGGACGGGAGGTGGCTGGCCGCGGTCACCGCTGCGGTCGGTGCCTCCCGCACCGAGGTGTGGCTGCTGCGTCCCGACGGCTCCGGTCTGCACCAGGTCGGCGGAGCCAACGGGGCGACTGCCGGGGTCGGCGCCGGGCCTTGGCGTGGCTGGTCCGCCGGCGGGTTGCTGCTCATCACCGAGACCGCTGCTACCGGAGAAGCCACCGCCGAGCTGGTGGAGCCTGACCGCGGCAGGCGCACCCGGGTCGCGGGCGGCCCACTACTGGCTCTGTTGGACGTCAGCACCGACGGGCGGCGGGCGCTCCTGCGCAGGGGTCCGCGCGACGCCTATCGGCTGTCCGTCGCGGACCTCGACGATGGGACCGAGACGCGCGTCGATTCAGGCAGCGGACCCGGTTGCTCTCACTCGGGCAGCCTGTCGTCGGACGGCTTGGTCGTGTACGCCTGCACAGATGTCGGCCGCGACCTTGCCGCCCTCGTCCGCGTGGACATGAAGACAGCCCTCGGTCCTGAGGTCCTCGCCGAACGCCCCGACGCCGAGCTCGATGCCTTCGCTCTCTCCGCGGACCGGCACGTGCTAGCCCTGACCTGGAATGTCTGGGGTGGACGCAGCGCGCTCGACGTGCTCGACCTGCGCGACCAGCAGCGGCGACGTCTGATGGGGCTTCCGCGCGATGTTGTCGACGAGGGCTGCTTCCTTCCCGACGGGTCCGGCCTCCTCCTCACAGCCGAGAGCTGGGCGGACCCCCGCGGGGTGTGGCGGCTCGAGCTCGCCGGTGCAGCTACACCGGTGAGCAGCCCCGGCGGCGCGACCCTGCGGAGCTCTCGAGGCGCCACCCCCGCGACCGTCACGCGCGACGAGCTGACGGGACCTGAACTGCGCTACGTCCGCTCGGTCGACGGCACGATGCTGAGCGGCTGGCTCTACCGTCCGGACGTGCCTGCGCCCTGGCCCACCGTGCTGCATCTGCACGGTGGACCGGAGGCTCAGGAGCGACCGGTCTACAACTCCCTATTCCAGTCCCTGGTGGGCGCGGGCGTCGCGGTCTTCGCTCCCAACGTCCGCGGCTCGTCCGGCTTTGGTCGCGCCTTCCGTGGCGCCGACGACCTCGACGGCCGGTACGGCGCCATCGCCGACGTCGCGGCGTGCGTCGATCATCTGGTGGACAGCGGAATGGCGGAACCCGCGCGCATTGGCTGCATGGGCCGTTCGTATGGCGGCTACCTCACCCTGGCGGCGCTGGTGTGGCACCCGGAGCTGTTCGCAGTCGGCGTGGACGTGTGCGGGATGGTCGACCTGCAGACCTTCTACACCCACACGGAGCCCTGGATCGCCGCGGCAGCCGCAAGCAAGTACGGGGATCCGGTGCGCGACGCCGAGCTGCTGCACGACCTGTCGCCGATCCACCGGATCGACCGCCTCCGTGCACCGTTGCTCGTCGTGCACGGGGCCGACGACACCAACGTCCCCGTCGAGGAGGCCGAGCAGGTCGTCGAGGCGCTGGCCGCGGCCGGAGTGGAGCACCGCTACCTGCTGTTTGAGGGCGAGGGGCACGAGCTTCTTGCCACCCATAACCGAGTCACCTTCGTCGAGGCGACCGTCGACTGGGTGACCCGACACCTTGACCGGGAATCAGGCTGACAACGCCGAGCACATCGGTGCAACCGTCTGTGGCAGTCGCGCCGCCGCCGATGACGAAGGATGCGCGTGCCGTGAGTACTTGCCGTACCGGACGCCCTAGCGTTCTGCCATGCCGTCCGGCACCACGTTCGAGGAGCTGTTTCCCGGGCCCGGTCTCGACGCGAGCACGTGGCTCCCGCACTACCTGCCCGCCTGGTCATCCCGGGACTCGACCCGGGCCAGTCTGCGGGTCGACGACGTCGGGCTCACCCTGGACATCCCGGTGCAGCACCCGCTGTGGTGTCCGGGCGACCACGAGCCGCCCCTGCGGGTCTCGGGGATCCAGTCCGGCAGCTGGTCGGGTCCGGTCGGCACGCCGTACGGCCAGCAGCGGTTCCGTGAGGGACAGCTGGTCCGGGAGGAGCAGGAGCGGTTCGAGGGCTGGCTGCCCACCGGGGGCCGCGTCGAGATCTCGGCGCGGATGCGGCTCTCGCCTCGCTCGATGGCCGCCGGGTGGCTGAGCGGGTTCGAGGACGACCCGGCCCAGCAGCGGTCCGGTGAGATCTGTGTCTTCGAGGTCTTCGGCAACGCCCTGGGACCCCCCGAGCAGCCGTCGGCCGAGGTGGGTGTCGGCATCAAGCCGTTCCGTGATCCGGCGCTGCGGCCAGACTTCGCCGCTCCGCGGCTCCCAGTCGACGTGACGGCCTTCCACACCTACGCCGTCGACTGGGACGCGGACCACGCCGTCTTCAGCGTCGACGGCGATGTCGTGCGCCGCTGCGCGCATCCGCCGACGTACCCGATGCAGGTGATGCTGGCCGTCTTCGACTTCCCGACCTGGTCCACCGGCGACGACGCCCACCTGGTGCCGGAGCTGGTCGTGGCCCACGTACGGGGCGGGTGACGGGTATGGCTCGGTACGGCCGGCCGCGACCGCAATGGCGGCCACACCCGAGCACTGTGGCCCAGCCGGTTCACGAGCGTCACGTCGACATGCTGCGACAGCCCACCGGACAACGTCGGCCTCTTGGCGGTGCAGCGTTACTGTCCTCCATGACGCGGATCCCGCCGTCGTCTGCGTCAGCATCCCCGCCGAGCCAGGACCCGTCCGGTCCCCGGCCGCGGAGAACGGGCAGGGCGAGCGATGAGTGACGTCGACCGTGCCACTGGGATGCCCTTG
>JAQSWV010000111.1 GCA_029266455.1 Nocardioidaceae bacterium | reverse complement strand
CAGGCACCCCCGCCCCCGCCCCCCCGTACGGCGATCCGCGAGTTGTGCAGGCACCAGCCGCCCCCCCGTACGGCGATCCGCGAGTTGTGCAGGCGTCTCCGGGTCAGGACCGGCTGTTCATGCGGTCGGGAGAGCGACGGGCTGCGCGTCGTCGGGCGGCCGCAACCGCCGCGGTGGCGGCAAGAGCGCCCAGCAGGGTGCCTGTCGTGTTCAACAGCACGTCGTCGATGTCGGACCAGCGGTCACCCAGCACGAACTGTGCGGTTTCGATCAGTAGTGAGAGGGCTGCACCGAGGCCGACGATGAGCACCAGGCTGCGGCGCAGCGCGAGCACGGCCAGGAAACCGAGTGGAGTGAACAGCAGGATGTTGCCGAACAGGTTCTCCAGGCCGTTGCGCAAGTCGGTGGTCTTGATGGACTCGGCGACTCCCTGGGTGGGAACCAGGTTGAGCGAGCCCGTGTCCGAAGTCGTACCCCGCAGAGTGAGCTCGAGGATGAACAGCACCCCGATCACCAGCAGCACCCGACTGGCCGTGCGTACCGCCGCCGCACCGTCACGCCGTGCGATCGCGGGAGCCGCGACTGCCGCAGCCGCCGTGCACGCGATCACCGCCCCGGCCGCCGCCTGCGCCAGGAACGGCCCGAAGGTGAGGTACTGCATCGAGGCATGGTGGCACGAGGCTCCCTGCTTCGAAGCGCTTTCGGGATGTTGCCGCGGGAGCCCGCAGGACGAAGCACGATGGATGCTGAGTGCTGCTGGCGGGCTGGTCGTTCGATCTGGCGCGATTGCCTGGGTGGTGACCGCAGTACGCAGCGGTCCCGCTGCCGTCCCTGCTCTGACGGTCGCGGCCGGCCACCATGCCGCCAGGGACGGCTGTCGGCGCGATCCGGTAGACAGTTACTCGCGCACGACGGCACAGGCTGGCAGCAGAGGAGACCCATGACCCCGGTGAGCAAGACGGCTGGCAAGCCGGCCAGGAAGAAGGCGAGCAAGCCGACGAGCAACACGTCGACGACGCGCGGCACCACGTCGCCGTCGAAGCACGCCGCCGACAGCCACGACCTCATCCGCGTGCACGGTGCCCGTGAGAACAACCTCAAGGATCTGAGCGTCGAGCTCCCCAAGCGCCGGCTGACGGCGTTCACCGGCGTGTCCGGCTCCGGCAAGAGCTCGCTGGTGTTCGCCACCATCGCCGCGGAGTCGCAGCGGTTGATCAACGAGACCTACAGCGCCTTCGTCCAGGGATTCATGCCCACGCTGGCACGGCCCGATGTCGACGTCCTCGAGGGTCTCACGACCGCGATCATCGTCGACCAGGAGCGGATGGGTGCCAACCCTCGAAGCACGGTGGGCACGGCTACCGACGCTAACGCGATGTTGCGCATCCTGTTCAGCCGGCTCGGCAAGCCCCACATCGGCTCGCCCAACGCGTTCTCGTTCAACGTTCCCTCCGTGCGGGCGAGCGGTGCGATCACCGTCGAGCGCGGCGGCAAGACGAAAGCGGAGAAGGCCACGTTCAACCGTCTGGGCGGCATGTGCCCACGCTGCGAGGGCAGAGGTTCGGTGACCGACTTCGACCTGTCCGCTCTGTACGACGACAGCAAGTCCCTGGGGGAGGGTGCGCTGACCATCCCGGGCTACAGCATGGACGGCTGGTACGGCCGCATCTTCAGCGGCGCCGGCTTCGACATGGACAAGCCGATCCGCAGGTTCACCAAGAAGGAGATGCACGACCTGCTCTACAAGGAGCCCACCAAGATCAAGGTGGAGGGCATCAACCTCACGTACGAGGGTCTGATCCCGAAGATACAGAAGTCCATGCTCGCCAAGGACCCCGAGGCGATGCAGCCCCACATCCGGGCCTTCGTGGAGCGCGCGGTCACCTTCACCACCTGCCCCGACTGTGACGGCACCCGCCTCGCTGACCACGCACGGAAGCCGACGATCAAGGGCGTCAACATCGCCGACACCTGTGCGATGCAGATCAGCGACCTCGAGAAGTGGGTGAGCGATCTCGACGAGCCCTCGGTCGCGCCGCTGCTGCAGGCGCTGGGGGAGACCCTGGAGTCGTTCGTCGAGATCGGCCTGGGGTACCTGTCGCTCGACCGGCCATCGGGCACGCTGTCAGGCGGCGAGGCACAACGCACCAAGATGATCCGCCACCTCGGGTCCTCGCTCACCGACGTCACCTACGTGTTCGACGAGCCGACGATCGGCCTGCACCCGCACGACATCCAGCGGATGAACGAGCTGCTGCTGCGCCTACGCGACAAGGGAAACACCGTGCTCGTCGTGGAGCACAAGCCCGAGGCGATCGCGATCGCCGACCACGTCGTCGACCTCGGCCCGCGGGCCGGCGTCGACGGGGGCGAGCTCGTCTTCCAGGGCACCGTCGAGGAGCTGAGGAGCAGCGACACTCTCACCGGCCACCACCTCGACGACCGCGCCTCGCTCAAGGAGGCGGTCCGGACCCGGTCGGGGGCGCTCGAGGTACGTGGCGCCAGCACCCACAACCTCCGAGACCTCGACGTGGACATCCCGCTCGGGGTGCTGTGCGTCGTCACCGGCGTCGCCGGCTCTGGCAAGAGCTCGCTGATCCAGGGCTCGGTGTCCGGCCAGGAGGGGGTCGTGTCCGTGGACCAGGGCGCCATCAAGGGCTCCCGGCGCAGCAACCCGGCCACGTACACAGGGCTGCTCGACCCGATCCGCAAGGCGTTCGCCAAGGCCAACGGCGTGAAGCCGGCGCTGTTCAGCGCCAACTCGGAAGGCGCCTGCCCCGCGTGTAACGGCGCCGGGGTCGTCTACACCGAGCTGGGTGTCATGGCCACCGTCGAATCCACCTGCGAGGAGTGTGAGGGGAAGCGGTTCCAAGCGTCGGTGCTGGAGTACACCCTGGGCGGCCAGAACATCGCCGAGGTCCTGGGGATGTCGGTGACCGAGGCCGTGGCGTTTTTCGCTGACGGCGAGGCGAGCACCCCGGCCGCCCACAAGATCCTCGCCCGGCTCGCCGACGTGGGTCTCGGTTATCTGACCATCGGCCAGCCGCTCACCACGCTGTCCGGCGGCGAGCGGCAGCGGCTCAAGCTTGCCACCCGCATGGGCGAGAAGGGGGGTGTGTACATCCTCGACGAGCCGACCAGCGGGCTGCACCTGGCGGACGTGGAGCAGCTGCTGGGCCTGCTGGATCGGCTGGTCGACTCCGGCAAGTCGGTGATCGTCATCGAGCACCACCAAGCAGTCATGGCGCACGCTGACTGGATCATCGACCTCGGCCCCGGCGCCGGCCACGACGGCGGCCGGATCGTCTTCGAGGGCACACCCGCCGACCTCATCGCCGACCGGTCCACCCTCACCGGCCAGCACCTCGCGGCCTACGTCGGCACCTGAGCGAGGCCAGCGAGCGGGAGAGCATCGAAAGGAGCAGTGACATGGCACGCGAGATCCAAGTGACGTTCGACTGCGTCGATCCGGGCGCGCTGGCGCCATTCTGGGCGGAGACGCTGGGCTACCGCGTGCAGGAGCCGCCGGGGGACTTCACCTCCTGGGACGAGGCGCTGGCGGCGATGGGTGTGCCCCCGGAAAGCCGCAACGACGCGTCGGCGATCGTGGATCCCGAAGGGGCCGGCCCGCGCCTGTTCTTCCAACGGGTGCCCGAGGGCAAGGGTCCCAAGAACCGGGTACACCTCGACGTACGGGCAGCGCCCGGACTCCAGGGCGAAGAGCGGATGGCTGCCCTCGAAGCCGAGTGCGACCGACTGATGGCCATGGGCGCCCGCCGCCTTCGCCGCTTCGAGCCTGACCTGCCGCTCGGCGCCGGCCACATCGTGATGGCCGACCCCGAGGGCAACGAGTTCTGCGTCGACTGAGACCTGCCCGGCCTCAGGGGCTGCGCCACACGGAGACGTGAGCTTCGCTGTCGGAGGTGAACGGACGGCTGGTCCGGTCGCCGACCCGCTGCTCGAGCTCGAAGCCGGCCAGACGTGCCATGAGATCGCAGTCGGCCGGCCAGATGTAGCGGAAGTTGCTGGCGCCGTAGCGCACCGTGCCGTCCGCCGACCGGGTGTGGTGGTGCGACGTGCCAGTCTGGGTGGCCATGTCTTAGGTGTCGAAACCAACGTGGCGGTCGTCGACGTGGAAAGGTACGGCGGACTTCCCGGGCGGGAACGACGGATCCCCGGTAGACCGAGTTCACGTCAGGGCGGTGCAGCTCGCCGACCCCCATCTCGGCGCCATAAGCACGGGGACGCTCACTGCAACGGCAAGATCGCACCCGGCTGCTTGCGCCGATAAGCGACATTATGTCAAGCGACGCCCTCGAACGGT
>JAQSWV010000011.1 GCA_029266455.1 Nocardioidaceae bacterium | reverse complement strand
GCCTGCCGGGTGCCGACCGACCGCTCGTCGCGGACCGCGGCGCCGTCGGGGCCGACTGCCGACACCGGCTTGGCCAACGGCTCCAACGCGGCCGACACCGAAGCCCACGACTCGGTGTCCAGCTCGCCGCGCAGCCTGGTGCGGCCGCGATGGTCGAGGCTGGCGATGAGCGTGTTGCGCCGCTGCTCGTCGCGTGCCTCGGCCCGGGCGAGCTGTTCGCCGAGCCGGGCCTCGGCGACCTCGGGCGCCACGCGCTCGAGCAAGGTATGCCCCAGCCCGGCCAGGACACCGGCATGGAACCGGTCGGCCTCGCCGAGCATGATCTGCTCCGCCCGACCCCGCGCCTCGGTCCCCACCTCGTCGGGCAGCTGGTGCACTGCGGTGGCGATCACCTGCGCCTGGTCAGCATCAACGAGCCCGGCAGCGAACGCCGCCCCGGTGGCGGCCACCTCCGAGTCGAGCGCCTCGGCCAACCGGGACACCCGGCGCGCCTGCTGGGGCCGGCTGGTCACCAACGCGGCCAACCACGGCACCGGACCCGTCGCTGCCACCGTCTTGGGCAGATCACGGCGGGTCGCCTCGGCCACCACGCTCACCTGCCAGGCCGCCAGCCGCCGCTGCTGCACCTCCAGGGCTCGCACCAGGTCCGTGATCTCGGCGTCACCGGCCGACCACAACGGCGCCTCGCCGATCTCGTCCAGCCGGGCACCCAGCCGGGCACACAGCACTGCCAGCGGATGCCCTCCCGAATCGTTCGGCTGCTGCGACATACCCACAACCTAGACCCCGCCACCGACACTCCCCGACCGATGCGAGCAGGCTCAACACCGTTGTACACAAGGGGAAAGTCGTGCCGGTATGCACCGACGACCTGATCCCTTCTACCGGGAGACGCGGCTGCGGTCGAGGGAGAACCACGCTGCCCAGGCGCCACCACACCTGGGCAGTGCGGTCTCCCGACCGGGGCCCGGCAGCAACCTCCGCCGGATCGCCTGATCAGGCACGGCCCTCGATCACCAGGTTGAACGGTGTGGCCGCCGCCTGGCGCGCCGTACCGAACCCTGCCTCGTGGAACGCGTCGACGATCCGCCCGGGACCCGCCTGGGCGCCGAGCGCCGCCTGCCCGGACTGGGACAGGCTGTTGGGCACACAGATGGTCGCGCTCGCGGCGTAGTAGCTGAGTCCCAGCGGGGTCAGGTTGTCCTCGAGCCGATCGTTCGCGAACGGCTCGACGGCCAGGACGACACCGTCGTCTGCCAGCTCGGCCCGGGCGTGGCGCAGGGCGGCGACCGGGTCCCCCATGTCGTGCAGGGCGTCGAAGAAGCAGATCAGGTCGTACGGCCCGCCGGTGTAGTCCTCGGCTCCGGCACGCTCGAAGCGCACGCGGTCACTGCCGCCGGCCCGTGCTGCGGAGGCGGAGGCCCGGACGATGGACTCGTCGTGGTAGTCGACGCCGGTGAAGGTCGAGGCGGGGAAGGTCTCGGCCATCAGGAGCGTTGCCGAGCCGAGCCCGCAGCCGACGTCGAGCACGCGGATGCCGGACGCCAGGCGGGCGACCACGCCGTCCACGGCGGGCAGCCACTGCTCCACCAGCGAGCTGTTGTAGAGCGGGCGGAAGAAGCGATCCACCCCGTTGAACATCCGTGAGTCGTGCTCGTGCCACCCGAAACCCTCACCGGTGGCGTACACGTGCGCCAACCGGTCGACCGATGCCCAGAGCCCGGCGGTGAGCTCGAAGGTGCCGGCCAGCGCGGCCGGGCTGCTGTCGTCGGCGAGTACGGCGGCATGCTCCGGGGGAAGCCGGAAGCGAGAGCCGTCCGGGTCGTACTCGACGTAGCCGGCCGCGGCTTCGGCGGAAAGCCACTCGCGGACGTAGCGCTCGGCGAGCCCGGACCGTTCGGACAGCTCGCGGCTCGTGGCGCTCGGCACGGATGCCAGCGCCTTCCACAGCCCGAGCCGGTCGCCCAGGTAGGCGAGTACGGCATTGACGGCCACTGCGTGGTCACCCGCGACCTTCTCGGCGAACTCCTCGACCCTTGCGACGTCGACGACGCCGGTCGCGCTCTGCGCCACCTCCGTCTCGTTCTGCCGCTCGCTCTCCAGCACTGACATGGTGATGTCCCTTCCGTCGATCAGCGCCTGGTGGCGCCGGCTGCCACGACGGTGACCTCCCGGTCTGGCAGCCGGCTGGCAGCGCAGTAGCGTGACCGTCGAGGACCACGACAGCGCCATGACAGCCGCGTGCGCTCGCGCTCCGGCATGGTGGGCGCCATGCCCAGAGCGCGACCCGGGAAGGCGAGCCACGCAACGGTTCCGATCGATGCCGACACGCTGGCGACGCTGGGAACGGTCCTCACCGTGTGGGCCCATCCCGACGACGAGACCTACCTCGCCGGGGGGCTGCTGGCGGCTCTGACAGACGCCGGGCAGCGCGTGGTGTGCGTGACCGCGACCCGCGGCGAGGCCGCCGACCCGACCGCTGACCAGGCCGCCCGCGACGAGCTCGTCCGGCTGCGAACCTCCGAGCTCGCCGCCGCACTGCGGCTCCTGGGTGTAAGCGATCACCGGTGGCTCGACTACCCCGACGGCGGTTGCAGTGCGGTCGACCCGGGCGAGGCGGCCTCCCGGCTGGCGCAGATCCTCGACGAGGTCGAGCCCGACACCGTGCTGACATTCGGACCCGACGGCTTCACGGGCCACCCCGACCACCGCGTTGTCAGCGCCTGGACCGACCGCGCAGTGGCTCGCTCCGCCAGCAGCCCGAGGGTGCTGCACGCGGTCGCCAGGTACGGTTCCCTCGCGCTCGGCGACACCTACGGTGTCTACGCGCTCGGCGCTCCGCGTCAGTGTCACGAGCACGAGCTGGCCGTCCGGCTGGCCCTGAAGGGCTCGGCTCTCGACCGCAAGGTCGCGGCGCTGCGTCTTCAGCACAGCCAGACCGCAGGCCTCATCGAGGCCATGGGAGTGGAACCGTTCGCCGACTGGGTCTCGGTCGAGGCGTTCGCTGATCCAGAGCCCCAGGGCGCGATTCCTGCTGACGACGCCGCATCGCGTGCGGCAGAGTGAGACGAGCGCGGACAAACGAGTTCCGGCGAGCCGCCCGACCGGACGGGAGGTGGCGTGCACCCGCCTGACCAGGGCATCGGGGCGGGGACCGGTGCGCTCCGCGTCGATGTCCTCGGCCCGTTGCGCCTCTGCGTGGGCGGGAGGTACCTGGAGGTGCCCGGTCAGCGACGCCGCTCGCTGCTCGCCGTGCTGGCGCTGTCGGGCGGGCGAGCGCTGAGCGCGGACTTCCTGATCGATGCGCTGTGGTCCGACGGCCCGCCGGACAACGCCGGCGCCGCGCTGCACAGCCACGTCTCGCGGCTCCGCCGCGACCTCGGCCCGGCAGCCTCCCGCCTGCGCCGCCAGGGAGCGGGGTACGTGCTCGACCTGACTCCCGAGGAGCTGGACGCCGCTGTCGCACGCCGGCTGGCCAGGTCGGTCACCGGACTTCTCGACACCGACCCCCGACGGGCGGCTGCGGTGGCACGCGAGGCGCTCGACCTGTGGCGCGGCCATGCGTTGGAGGAGTTTCCCGAGGTCGCGCCCCTCGCGGCCGACGCCGTGGGACTGTCCGAGCTGCACGTCCAGCTGCGCGACGACGAGCTCGAGGGCCGGTTGAGAGGCGGGGACCGCTCGGTGACCGCGGACGCTGCTGCTGCCGCCGATGCCCAGCCGCTTCGCGAGCGGACCGTGACACTGCTGATGCGCGCGCTCGCGGCTGAGGGACGCACCGCCGATGCCATGGCCGTCGCCTCGGCATACCGGCGACGGCTGGCCGACGAGACAGGCCTCGACCCCGGACCGGGTCTGCCGACCCTGGAACGGGAGATCGCGGCCGGCACGCTGGCGGCCACACCGCGCTCAGCGCCGGACGCAGCACCGGCGTCGACGACCGACGCGACCGCGGCCGCACCTGCTCCGGCGCCCGCCCGCACCCCTACCCGCACCGTCGTACGCCCCGCCGGGCCGATGGTGGGACGGGAGCGGGACGCCGAGGAGCTGCACCGGCTGCTGGCGTCCTATCCGGTGGTCACCGTCACCGGCCCGGGCGGCGTCGGCAAGACCCGGCTGGTTCTCGACGTGGCGGCCACGCTCGGCGAGCGCGACGCCGGCGACGCCGTGCTGGTCACACTCGCCGCGGTGGCAGACGCCGACAGGGTTCCGGATGCCGTCGCCTCCACGCTCGGCCTGCGCCTGGCCGGTCACACGTCGCCCGCCGGTGTTGCCGACGCACTGGCCGGCCAGCAGCTGCTGCTGGTCCTCGACAACTGCGAGCACGTCGTGTCCGCCTGCCGCGAGCTCGTCACCGCACTCCGATCCCGGGCCCCCGGAGTGCGCGTGCTGGCCACGTCGCGCGTGTCGCTGCACGCACCTGGCGAGTTCGTCATCCGACTGCAGCCGTTGCCCCTGCCGCGGGACGACACCGACCACGACGGCCTCCTGCGTCAGCCGAGCGTGCAGGCGTTCGTGGAGCACGCCCGGCGGCGGCGCGGCGGCTTCACCCTCAGCAGCGCCGATGCCGGGCCGGTCGTGGAGGTGATCCGCCGCCTCGACGGTCTGCCGCTGGCGATCGAGCTGGCCGCCGGACAGCTGGCGGTGATGCCGGTCGAGGCGCTGCGCGACCGGCTGGGGCGGGCACTGGACGCCCTGTCCGCCGAGCGGCCCGAGGACGACTCGCGGCACCGCACCCTGCGCACCACCGTGAGCTGGTCCTACCGACTGCTCTCGCCGGGTGAGCGTGCCGTGCTGCGTGCGCTCGCGCCCTTCCCGGGCGGCACGGATCTGGCCACCGTCGAGCAGCTGGCCACCGAGACCGTGCCGGGCACGGACCCGCTCGTGCTGCTGTCCCGCCTGGTCGACGCGTCGCTGGTCGCCGCCGACCCGACCGGCGGGCGGTACCTGCTGCTGGACACCGTCCGCACCTTTCTCCTCGACGAGCTCGACGCCGACGACGAGCGCACACAGGCAGAGGACCGCTTCCTGGCCTGGGCACGCCAGGCGGCGCACGAGATCGGTGTCGGCCTGTCCGGACCGGACGAGCCCGCAGCGGACCGGCGGTTGCGCGCAGACCTGCCCAACCTCCGGGCCGCTCGCGACCTGGCCCGCAGCCGCGGGGACCTCGATCTGCGTATCGACATCACGCTGGCGCTGGACGACGCGTCGGTCTGGCGTGACCTGCGCGAGCTGTGGTCCTGGCCGCTCGGACTGGTCGACGACCCGGATCTGTCCGGCCATGGCCGCGAGGTCGCCGTGCTCGGCAGCGCCGCCGAGGCCGCCTGGCTGCTCGGTGACCTCGAGCGTTCGTGGCAGCTCGCCTGGCACGGTCTCGATCTGGCGGCTGCCCGGGGCGTGCCGGAGGACCAGCAGCGGCGCTGCTGGGGCGCGATCGGGGCGGTCGCCCTCTTCCGCGGCGACTTCGCCGTCTCCACCGATGCGTACCTGCGCTCCGCCGCCACCTACCCGAATCCCGGGGTCCTGCTGGCGGCGGCCGCCCTGGGCGCCATCTACGCCGGCGACCAGCCGCGAGCAGCCGACCTGGTGGCCCGTGCGGCCGAGGCGATCCGGCGCCGGCCGAACGGGACGACCTCTGCCTTTCTGATGTACGTCCGCGGCGAGCTCGCGGCGGGCGACGACCTGGAGGCGGCCATCGCCCTCTACAGCGCTGCCGTGGACGAGGCCAGGCGCTGCGGGGCGGGCTTCGTCGAGGGCGTGGCGACGGTCGGGCTGGCGTCGGCGTGGACGGTGACGGGCGATGTCGTCGCGGCGGCCGGGGGGTTCCGCTTCCTGCTCGAGTACTGGCAGACCACGGGGAACGCCACCCAGTTCTGGACCACTGCGCGCAACGTCGCCTGGCTGCTCCTGGAGCACGAGCGGGAGCGCACGGCCGCGCTGCTCCTGTCCGCCGCGGATGCGGCGGAATCCGCCGCGAGCCTCGACGAGGGCATCGCCGAGCGGCTCCGGCGCACCTACGCGGACCTGGACGCTGTTCTCGGGCCGGCGGCGCTGGCGGAGATCCGTCGCGAAGCACAGACGGTACCGGCCGCCGACGTCGTCCGGACGGCGCGCCAGGAGCTCACCGCCCTGATCGACCGGGCAGCAGGCGCGCCCGGTCGCTCCGGAGCCAGTAGTGGCTAGAGCGACGGGGCTGCCAACTGCTGGCGGCACTCGGACGCTGACCTACGGAGTGACCCTGCCGACCCGCGCCGGTCGCCTCCGATCGGCCCGCCTCTTCGGCGAACGGGCCGGAAACGTCGCAGCGACCTGCGCATAGCGTGACATAGCGCAAAGGAGCCGTCACTCAGCGGAGTATCGTGGGACCATATTCGGCCCCGTACGGCCGAGCGGCGGGAGGACGGGCGAGTGGCGCACCAGGGCGACATTCCCCCCGGCACGCCTGCGGAGGTCCCCGTGGTGGTCCACGAGGCAACGCGCTCCCTGCTGAGGCTGAGCGGGGCGGCTGAGGCCAGGCGCGCCGCAGAGGACCTGGTCCGCGGACTGGGAGGCTCCCTGGTCTCGCCCGACACGGCCGACACCAGCGCGATCCTGGCCGACGTGTCCTTCGGCTACGGGGAGCCGGTTCTGGTGGATGCGCCGCTCGGGAGCAAGGCGCGCACACTGCTCGACCGGCATCTGACGACGTTCCTGCTCGACGCCAGCCACGCCCTCGAGCTGAGCGGCCGGGCCGAGCGGCTCGCGGAGTCCGCGTCGACCGATGCCCTCACCGGGCTGTCCAACCGTCGCATGCTCGACCGGGCGCTCGGCCGGCTCACCGACGACGACGTGGTCATCCTCCTCGACCTCGACCACTTCAAGAAGGTCAACGACGGCTTCGGGCACGCGGCGGGCGACGAGGTCCTCCGTGTGTTCGGCAGGGTGCTGCGGTCCACAGCCCGGGGCCGGGACTTCGTCGGACGCTTCGGCGGTGAGGAGTTCGCCGCCGTGGTCGGGTCGCCAGAAGGGGCCGAGGTCTTCCTCGAGCGGATTCGGGCCGAGTGGCTCGTCCACCGGCCGTTCCCGGTGACGTTCTCGGCCGGGATCGCCCGGTCGGTCGGGAAGGCCGACGAGACGATCGCCCTGGCCGACGCGGCCCTGTACCAGGCCAAGGACGCCGGACGTGACCAATGGGTCTGGGCCAGCGCTCAGCACCCGCTCGCGGGCGAGGCTCCGCTGGACTGCGTCGAGCCGTACCTGTCCGACGCCGTCCTCGGCAGGCGCAAACCGGCCGTCCGGCTCACCCTCGACCTGCTCGACAACCGGGTTCCCCGCGAGCGGATCGTCGTGGACCTGCTTGCTGCTGCGCAGCGGCAGGTCGGCGATCGCTGGCACGTGAACGAGCTGACCGCCGCCGACGAGCACCTGGCCAGCGGTGTCGCCGCCGCCGCCCTGGACGCGCTGACGGGAGAGAGCTCGTCGCCGGCCGGCGACGGCGGGGTGACGGTGGTGACCTGCGCCGAGGGGGACTGGCACTCCCTGGCCGCGCAGATGTTCGGCGAGTCGCTGCGGTCCCACGGCGTCGACGTGCGGGTCCTCGGTGCGTCGACCCCGGCCGACGTGGTCGCCGACTTCCTCGTGCGCTCGGGAAGTGACTCGCTCGCCATCTCCTGCTCAGTACCCACCTTCTTCCCCGGAGCGGTGCACCTGGCGGACGCCGCCCATCGCGTGGGCGTCCCGGTGATGATGGGCGGTCGCGCCTTCGGTACGGACTCCCGCCGGGCGCAGCGGCTCGGCGCGGACGGTTGGGCCCAGACCGCGGGCGAGGCCGCTGCCCTCCTCGCCGAGTGGCGGGCGAGCCCGCCCTCGGTCAGCCGTGGGCCGACCACGGTCGATGCCGCCGGCATGCGGCTGTTCCTGGCCGCCGAGACGCTGGGAGCTGCGGCGCTCGCCGAGCTCGCCGACCACCTGCCGGTAATGGCCGACTACGACTCGCGGCAGCTGAGCCGCACCCGTGAGGATCTGGTGTTCATCGTCCAGTTCCTCGGTGCGGCGATGCTGGCCGACGACCCGTCGGTGTTCACCGACTTCGTGATCTGGCTTCGGGAGCTGCTCGTGCACAGAGGTGTGTCGCCCGGTGTCCTCGCCACGGGCCTGCAGGCGCTGCAGCCGTTGGTACTGGATGTCCATCCCGGGGCAACGGCGCTGCTCGAGGCTGGACACGACCGGCTGGTCACGGCACCCGCCTGACCGGTACGAGAGAACCGGTTCCCACGTCAGCGGCGAGTGAACGTGCCGAACCCGTAGGCGTCGAGGAACTCGAGGGTCACGGTCCTCGCCTTGCCGTCGCGGTCACCCGCGAAGGTCACCGCCGACAACGGGTCGTCGTTGCCTCCCGGCGGTCTCCAGGCGAAGACGTCGCCGTCGTAGTGCCGGATGCGCCCCCGCAGGTTGTCCGGGCCGATGCTGACGACCCGCAGCACCGAGCCATCCGCCGTGACCCGCACGTCCCCGAACATCTCGTTGGTGTACGTGCCGACGTAGGCAGACGGTTTCCGGGGCGGTGCCGGGGTGGCCGGCGGCGGCTCGGCCACCGGGCTGTGGTTCACGAACAGCTGCGCGAACAGCCCGCCGTAGTAGTCCAGCCAGTCGCGTTCCACCTCTCCGGTCCGGACCAGGTCCGCGAAGCTCTCGACCACCGCCTCGGGCGCCCCGACCGGCGCCGCGTTGGTCAGCGCCACGATGCCGACGTCGGCGGCCGGCAGCATCCGGTAGGCCGTTGCAGCGCCGACGTAGAACGCGCCGGAGTGTCCCCACTGGACCTGTCCCGATGACGTCGGGGTGACATTGACCCCGTAGCCGTAGTGAGTGCTTCTCGCATCAGGCGTGGTGGGCGGCTGACTGAGGCTCTGTGGAGTGTGTGCTTCCAGCAGCGGGGCTCGCTTCACGAGCTGCTCGCCGTCCCACCTGCCCGAGGCAAGGTTCAGCATCATCCACTTGCTCATGTCCATCACCGTGGAGCTGACGCCCCCTGCGGGAGACTGCGCGTCAGGGTCGCGGATGTACTTGGGTGCGAAGTGCTTGCCGACCTTGGCATGGAGGGTGGCGCGGTCCTTCTCCTTGAGGAAGTCCGCGTACCTCGAGCTGGTCGAGCTCATTCCGAGCGGCCTGTACAACAGCTGCTCGCTCAGCCGCTCCCAGCTCGTGCCGGCCGCTCGGGCTACCGCCTCACCTCCGGTGGTCAGACCGAAGTTGGTGTAGTTGTAGGAGATCCGGAAGGGGTCGAGCGGAAAGAGCCGCAGCTTCTCGATGATCTGTGCCCGGGTGAAGCCGATGCCTTCCGCGTCGTCGCCTGCTCCGCCGGGGATGCCGCTGCGGTGCGAGTACAGGTCCCCGATCGTGACCATCTTGGTCACCTTCGGGTCAGACAGCCGGAAGCTCGGCAGATGCTCGACCACCCGGTCCGACCAGCTGACCTTCTTCTGTCCGACGGCCCGGGACACCACCGTGGAACCGACGGACTTGGACAGAGAAGCGATCTGGAAGACCGTGTTGCGGTTGACCTTGCCCGGCTCGCCGAGCTTCTTCACACCGAAGCCCTTCGCATGGACGATCTCCCCGTCATGGACGACCGCGACCGCCATGCCGGGCACGCGAGAACGCTGCATGACGTCCTGCACGATGCCGTCCAGACTGTCGACGGCCAGCCGGATGTTGGCATCGGTGATCGGCATCACCGAGTACTCCGCGGGATCCTTGTCACCGACCGGCGGCAGCCGTACGTCGGAGCCCGGTCCCCCACTCGCCGAGGCCGTGCAGGCAAGCAGCAGTGCACCGGTGACACCTGCGACGAGAAGCGGTGTCCGACGGCGGGCAAGAGATTCGAGCATGGGTGTCCTCGCAGCTTCTGACCGGTGACGCGGGACGAACCGGCCAGACGCGATCGCGGGCGCATCGGACGAGCCGCTCGTGGAACGGCTGCACTATGGCACGAACCCCTCCTGTTTGAGAACGCCCCGAGCGTGATGCGCAGACAGTCCTGCTGTGTCCGATCGGACGACCGCGGCCGTCATCGCTACTCCGTGACGTTCCGGAGCATCCACTTCGCGTAGCCGTCCCGGCCTCGCTCCGCTGTCAGGTGGGTGCCGTCGGGGTAGAGCCAGTCGACATGGCTCGAGGCCTTCTCGTTCCAGTCGAGCAGTGTGACGTGCGGGTACCGAGACGCCATCCGCGCGAACAGCTCGTTGTTGTACGTCTCCCACGACCGCGGCACGTGCAGGCTGGCCAGATACACGTCGTACTCGCTCAGCGCTGCCAGCGCCTCGTCGAGGGCATCCTCGTCGACCGGCCCGTTGTTGCCTGCGTGCAGGACGACGGTGCTCCTCAGCGTGCCCCGGTCACGAGCGTCCGCCAGCGCCGCCAGCACGTCCGCGAAGTGCCGCCCCTCTGCGGCGCTCACCCGCGCACCCGCGGCACGCAGCTGGTACGCCGCGCCGTACACGACCGAGTCGCCGAAGACCGAGATCCCGTCCGGATCCACCGGCTGGCCGGGATCCGACGGCTCGGCAACGGGGTCCGGCCCGGGCTGCTCGGCGTCGGTGGCCGGGCCGGGCCGCGGCTGCACGTACCCCGCCTCGTCGGTGGGCGATCCGGTCGACGCAGGAGCGATGAACAGGGCAACGCCGATCGTGGTCACGCCCAGCGCGACAGCGAACCCGCCGCCCAGGACCTTGGCCCTGGATCGGACCGGCTCGGCGCTCCGCCCCCGTACCCGTCCCGCCAGCACACCGAGCGCGCCGTCGCGGATGGGCCGCTCGACGTACCGGTAGGACAGCTCGGCGGCACACAGGATGATGCCCAGGCGCAGCAGCACCGACGGCCAGCCTCCGAAGGGAAGCTCGAACCCGGGCCGGGTGAGCAGCGCGATCGGCCAGTGCCACAGATAGATGCCGTAGGACCGCTCGCCCAGGTAGCGCAGCGGCTGCACGGCGAGAGCGCGGCCGAGCAGGCCGGCAGGGTGCGCGAGGGCGGCCACCAGGACCGCGGTGCAGGCGGCCAGGACAAGGAAGCCGCCGCGGTACAGGACCGGCGAGAACTCGCCCACCGAGAGGAACGCCCAGACGATCCCGACCAGCGCGAGGGCGCCCACCAGATCGACGATCGCCGTCCCGGCCCGCTGGTTCGCCGGCCGGGAGCTCGTGAGCCAGCTGTGGTCCGTCGACCAGACCCGCCACGGCGCCCAGAAGGTCGCGACTGTCGCGCCGATCAGCAGACCGGCCGCGTGCGTGTCCGTACCGAAGTAGGCCCGGCTGGGGTCGTTGGGCACCGGATAGCCGTTCAGCATCGCCAGTGCGGCCATCCACGACGCGGACAGCAGGGCGCAGCACAACGCGATCCGGCGTACCCGACGCCGGCCGGCCACCATCGCGGCGGCCACGACCGCGGGCCACACGACGTAGAACTGCTCCTCGACGGCCAGGGACCACAGGTGCTGCAGCAGCGGCGGGCGCCCGGCCGCCTCGAAGTACGACTGGTCGCTGAACACGTACGTCCAGTTCGAGACGTACAGCAGGGCTCCCACCACGTCGCGGCGCAGCTCCGCGAGCTCCTCGGGGAGCATGACAACCGCCAGGAGCGACATCACCGCCAGGACCAGGAGCAGCGCCGGCAACAGGCGTCGGGCCCGGCGCAGATAGAAGGCGCGCAGGCTGAGGCGACCCGTTCGCTCGATCTCCTCGAGCACAAGCGTGGTGATCAGGAAGCCCGAGAGCACGAAGAAGACGTCGACTCCGAGGAAGCCGCCCGGCAGCCACGGCAGGTCGAGGTGGTAGAGGACCACGCCGATGACGGCGATCGCGCGCAGCCCGTCCATGCCCGGTGACCGCGGAAGACCTGTCCGCTGCGTCGTTCGTTCGGGGATGACGGCGGACGCAGGACTCGCCAGGCTCGCAGTCTGCACATCCCAGTTTCGTGCGCGACCTCGCGCCCGGTGGTGCCGACGCGCCGGACAGGCGGGCACATTCGTTCAGCTGCTGGGCTGAACCCGTCCTGCTGTCTGGAGCGCCGCCGGGACGCTCGGCCCCTGAGTGCCTCGCTCAGCGGCGCTCAGCGGCGCTCGGCGGCAGAGGCGGAGTCCGGAAGCGTGGCACCCAGACGCGCGCCCCAGGCGCGAGCCCGGTCCAGCTCACCGGGTGCGAGCGGCCCCTCGTAGTCGAGGACATAGAACGTCTCCGGCGGCAGGCTCACCCGGCCGCCCTTCTTGCGGAGGCGACGGGCCGCGGCATGGGCCGCCGAACCCGGTAGGCGCGGCTTGCGCACCTTGGTGTCGAAGGCCGCCACCTGCACAGACGCCGGAAGGCGGGCGATGTCGTCGAGCCACTCGCGCAGCCCGACCTCCGTCGCGCCAGCGGCGTCGGCTCCGCGTGTCACGGCGTCGTGTCGCGTCGTTGTCCTGCTCATGCTGAACGCGTGGGTCGGGCCGCCCACGACCAGCAGGCGGGTCGGTCCGCTGAGCGCGAGCGGTGCCTCGGAGACCCCGACGACATGCGCAGGCAGGTGCTCGGACAGGCCGTCCGCGACCGCTTCCGCCACTGCTCGGGTGTTGCCCCACATCGACTCCACCACCACGACGGCGATGTCCTCGGTACGGGCTTCGTCATGGGCCCGGGATGTCATCGATGTCCCTCCTGTCCGGTGTCGGTGCCACCTATGACCAGGGTGCCGCCCGACGGCACCGCAAGGGAGGGTCCAAGGTCCTGAGACGGTGGTCCGTCGCGTCCAGGAATTCGAGCGCAATGGTCCGGTACGCCGGGCGGCGCGAGTCACGTGGAGACGTGGTGGAGCTCGAGCCCTAGGAGAGCGTGCTGGTGGCGGACCCGTGGCCGCTGCCCGAGCCGACCGTGACCGCTGCGGCGGATGACGGCCCGGTCATGGGAATGGTCGCGGGGACGGACCCGGCGGCGAGGATCCGGTGGACCGACTGGATCGCGGCCGAGCCCTCGCCGACTGCCGAGGCCACCCGACGCACCGATCCATGCCGCACATCGCCGGCTGCCAGCACTCCGGGCAGACTTGTCTCCAGCGGGAACGGACGATGGCCCAAGACCTTGGCTCGGCGTTCGGAGAGGTCCGGCCCCGTCACGATGAACCCCTCGTTGTCTCGGTCGATGTCGGCGGGCAGCCACTCCGTGTGCGGGCGGGCTCCGATCATGAGGAAGAGCCCGTCGGCGGCCACCCGCTCGGTCTTTCCGGTCGCCCGAGCGCGAAGGGTCAGGTGCTCCAGCCACCCGTCGCCGCCCCCGCCGACGACCTCGGTGTCGAGGCGGACATCGAGAGCAGGGGTCGCCTCCACCTGACGCGTCAGGTAGTGGGACATCCCCGCGCCCAGCGACGAGCCTCGCACCACCAGAGTGACGTGCCGGGCATAGCGCGCCAGGTGCAGGGCGGCCTGTCCGGCAGAGTTCGCCCCTCCCAGCACATAGACGTCCTGACCGACCGTCGCCGGCGCCTCCGAGGCCGCGGCTCCGTACACCACACCCGCGCCGTTCAGCGCCTCGAGCTCCGGGATGCCAAGTCGCCGATAGCTGGCGCCCGTGGCGAGGACGACCGCGCGTGCGGCCACCTTCCCGCCATGCGCGAGGCGGATCACTGTTCGGTCACCCTCACGCCGCAGGTGAATCGCCTCCTGCATGAAGGCGAAGCTCGCCCCGAACACCCACGCCTGCTCGTACGCCCTGCGGGCCAACGCGCCGCCCCCGATACCAGGGGGGAAGCCGAGGTAGTTGCGGATGAGTGAGCTGGAGGTGGCCTGGCCGCCGAGGCCGCCCTTGTCGATGACGAGGGTGCGCAGACCCTCGGATGCACCGTAGACGGCCGCGGACAGGCCGGCCGGCCCAGAGCCGATGATGACGAGATCGAACTCACTGCCCTGAGGGTCCACCGTCGCTCCAGCCGCCCGTGCGACGTCCGCGTCGGTCGGGTCGGGCAGGATCGTCCCATCTGGCATCACGAGGAGCGGGAACCGATTCTCCGTCCCGGCATTCTGCAGCAGTGCGCGGGCCTCGTCCGAGTCCGCCAACAGGAATGTGTGCGGGAACGCGCAGCGTCCGAGAACCTGTCGCAGCTCGTACGCTCTGCCGGACCACGTCTCACCGATCACGTGCACCGTGTTGGGCGCGACGCGCCTGGCCTCGGCCCACTCGAGGAGGAACGTGGAGATGGTGGAGTGAAAGCGCTCATCCGGTGGGCTGGAGGGTCTCATCACGTACTGGTCGAGCCGGCCGTGTGTCATCGACTCGAACAGCGCCGTCCCCGTCGACTGGTCGCCCCAGTTCTCCCAGCCGATGAGCAACCCGAGCCTTGCGTGCGGGTGGAGCCGGCGGACCTTCCCCAGCAGCTCGGTACCGGTCCCTCCGGCGAGCCGTTGAGCGGCGAGGACCAGCGCGACTTCCTCGTCAGCGGCGGCCAGCGACTCGAGCCCGGCGAGCGCCTCCTCCGCCGAGGTGAAGCACATGACGCGGTACGTGCGGGCATACCGATCGCGCAACTCCTGCTCAACGTCCCGGAGCAGAGCCGGATCTTCGTCGACTGCCACAAGGAGCGGTCCACTCATCGAGATGACAATAGCGGCTGAGTCCCCGACACTGGCTCGATTTTTCTCGTCGCTGTTGCCAGCGGTGGCTCAGGCTGCCGGCGAACGGCCGACCCTCAATGCCACGGCCACGACTGCGTCCACCTCGATCCCCGCGGACCTGCGGACGACGGCCTTCAGCGGGAGGAGGTATCGGCCGTCCCTGGGATACAGCGCTGTCGTGAACTCGATGTCGCTGATGCACACGGTCACCGGCACCTGGCCCCAGTACTCCACTCCCTTGGCGGCGAACTTGATGTCCCCGCTCTCTTCCTCCGGGATGGCGACGAAGTAGAAGGGTGCCGGACCCCGCCACTCCACCACCGGACCCTCGAACTCGAAGTCCATGGACGCCATGCGGCAAGTATCGCCCTGCTGCACGAAGCGCGATGCAACCGATGAAGCGACGCTCTCCGTACCGAGGTCGGGGCCAGTCAGCTCGACTGCCTTCGGTCCCGGGAGCAAGCGTGCGTGGGTCAGCGGTCTCGGCGGAGTCGTGTGGTCTCGGTGCGCACGGGGAACGTGCTTCACTTCGTCTCCGGGACGAGACTGTTTCCCGGCACCCAGAACATCAACCCCACTGCGATCGCCCTCAACCGGGCGGGGACGGCAGCACGTCGTCAACTCCACCGTCCCCGACTCGCCCGCCCGAGGTGGCGTCTCGGTCCTGGACACGCGCTCGCTCGAGGTGAGGCGCGTCATCAGGCTCTGCACCGAGCCAGTCGGGCTGGGGCGCTGGACAAGAGGCGAGGGAACACCTACGTCACCAACTACCTGGATGACACCGTGTCCTGGTTCCGGACACCTCGATGAGCCACCACGGCGGACAGCCACGCCGGCAGGCCGGTTGGAGCCTCCCGGCTCGGGTCGGCTCCACCCATTGACCGCCGTACCGCGCGGCAGTTTGCTGGACGCTCACACCCACTCCGAGGAGGCAGTATGTCCGGCAAGGTGGTCCACTTCGAGATCCCGTTCGACGACGGCGACCGGGCACGCACGTTCTACGGCGAGACCTTCGGGTGGCAGGTGATGCCGCTCCCCGAGATGGACTACACGATCGTGATGACCGGTCCGAGCGACCCTGAGAAGGGCCCGACCGAGCCGGGCTTCATCAACGGGGGCATGTTCGGGCGCAGCGAGGAGTACCCCGGCAAGGCGCCGAACATCGTGATCGACGTGGCCAGCATCGATGACGCGCTGCGCAAGGTGGAGGCAGCGGGCGGGAAGATCGTCCGCGAGAAGATTCCGGTCGGGGACATGGGCTTCGCCGGCTACTTCACCGACACCGAGGGCAACCTGATCGGGCTCTGGGAGACGGCCTGAGTGAAGCACCACTTCGGCACGCAGTACCACTTCAGCCGGCGCCAGCGCGCATGGCTTCTCGGTGAGCACCTGGGCTGACGGCGGCGGTGCCGGCGTGTCGCCGAGCGTCAGACGAAGCGCTTGCGCCTGTTCGTCGTGCCCGCACCACTCATCACAGCGATCGTGCACACCAGCACCACGAGTGGCGCCATGAGCCACAGGTACCGCGACCCCGCACTCAGCTGGTAGGCGATGACGCCCACCACCGGTCCCGTGGTGACCGTGGCGATGAGCAGGCCGAGTACGAACGGGTGTAGCACGGGGGTCCGAGCACTCGATGCCATGTCCGACCGGCCTCCTTCTGTTCCACGCTCTCGCGGCGTTGGTGCAGTGGACGCCGGCAACCGTCGCTGCCACCGACGCCCACCACGTCTCTGGTAGCCATTCGGGCCTGCCCGGTCTGTGGATTGGCGCAGCGGAGGATTTCGGCTCGTTCCTGCCGCGATCTGGAGCGGACCCTGTGTCACACCTCGACCGGGCGCGGGGTGTCGAGGATGGTGTTGACGCCCGCGCCGGTCCAGTCGGCCATGCGCGGATCAGGGCAGGGGAGTGAACGCGATCGAGTCGTGGACGTCCCCGGCGAACCGGCGACCGTCGGAGCCGAACCACACACCGGTAGCGGTCGGGTAGATGACCGTGGTGCCGACGCCACGAGTCTTGCCGGGGTTCCACGGCAGGGCCTTACCGGTGGTCGGGTCGATGGCCCCGATGCCCTGCCTCGGGACCGCGCCCGGGCCGGCGCTGTTGTTGCCGAGCGGGTTGTCCAGCCACCGCTGGTGCCCGCCGACGTAGACCGCGGCACCGGTGGCCGCCACGGAGTGCAGGGTGTCCCCGCCGGTGTAGTTGATCCACGTCGGTCGGGTCGGGTTGGCGATCGCCGTCTCGAACCTGGCGGCGGCATCGCAGATGTCCCTGCCCACCCCGCCGGACCTCGGAATGTAGCCCGTGGCGGCGAGGACGAAGTAGCTGCCGTCAGGGCTGAAGTCGACGTCGCGCAGCTGCGCGGCCAGGCTCGCGGCCGCGCACGGATTCACGAGAGGCTGGTAGTACCACGACGCCACGGTCGCCGAGCCGGCGCCGAGGTCGAGCATGAAGGCCCGAGGGCGGCTGGCAGTGCCGATCGTCGTGAAGTTGCCGATACCGACGAGCCGGCTGCCGTCCGGGCTGACGGCGATGCGGAGGACCTGGATCGGTCCGGCCTCGTTCCGCTTCACGCTGCCTGAGACCTCGAGATTGATGTACCCGGTGTCCCTGCCCGTGTCGGGGTCCAGTGCCGTGAGCTTCTTGCGGAAGGATCCTGCGACGAGGAGCTGACCGCCGGTGTAGTCGAGGTCGGTGACTTTCGCCGACACTCGGGCGGGCTGCCATCCCTGGTCGATCACCGGTGTCCCGCCGTCCACGCGGTAGCGGACGAGCTGCCCGCTGACCCCGTCCGCGGCCGTGAATCCCCCGCCGACGTACAGGTACGGCGCGATGTACTGGATGGCGTTGACCTCACCGTTGACGTCCGGCGTCCAGCCGGTCGGAACACCGGTGCTCACGTCGAACGAGAACAGGTTGTTGCGCACGAGCGTGGAGCGCCGGGTCGGATCCTGGACGCTGTGGAACCGGCCACCGGCGTACATCACCGGACCGGCTTGGCTGAAGGCGTTCACAGCCGCGTTGGCCACGACGCCATCGTCGATGGCGTGCGGCGTCCGCGAGGACGGCGTCTCGGAGACCACATCCGGCTGCGAGATCGACGCATGAGTCGGCGCTGCGAGCCCGACGCTCATGACGACGGCCGTGAGTGCGACAGCCGATCGACGCAGACGGAGTTGTTTCACGTGATCTTCTCCTGTTTCGGAGCAGACCCTCGCTGAGCGTCTGCAGGCGTGATCCCCCAAACCTCTCAACGTCGTGGAACTTATCGTGACCGGGTGCCGCAGGGGCCGTTATCGCAAAGTGTGCTCGTCGGCATCAGTTTCTCGACGTGCGTTCATCAAGCTGCACCGCTGACCGGTGACCAACAGTGGACTGTGCCTCACTCAGGGGTGGTGAACCGCCACGGTGCGCCCGGCCTTCTGACCAGCGTGCTCGACCCTGTGGCGTCCCGGAACGTGAGGGTCCAGCCACTCGCCACGTCGTTGATCGTCGCCGTGCAATCTGTCACGGCGCCCGCGCTGACGTACATGTGCGTGGACGCACACGCCACATCGGCGATCTTGGCGTGCACAAACCTCTGCTCAATGGCCGTGCGCGCTATCGGGACGATGTGCAGTCGGGACGCAACGTCCTCGTCGGTGGACCAGTCGACCTTTGCATCCCGCCCGCCAGCTGGCCGTCCCGCCTCGTCGGCGGACAGGTCGTAGCCACAGCCGGTCGCGGCAAGGGCAAAGGCGACGCACACCAGAACCCATCGACGACCCGATTCGGCGACAGCCGACCTATCGATTCTCATGCTCTTGGCGGTCTTCTCGCGCGATCCACATGACCGCGACGAATGTGCCGAGCATCAGCACAACGATGCAGACTTGGCGCATGAGCACCTCCGTCCAAGAGGTACTCGAAGTATGCGCGTCCACAGCGACGATGTATACGAAATCACAGAATCGGCTGGCATTTGAGGAAACGTCATGCGACAGCCGAGGTCGTCGTGGCCTGGTCGCCGCCGGTCAGGTGTGCCACGTACACGGCCCGCACGTCGTCGCGATTAGACCCGTCAGCCCTGGCGAGCCGGGCGCGAGCGGGCGTCCCCCCGCAGGCTCAGCCGACCCTGCAGCGCGCGACGGCCAGGCATATCTGTGCTGTTTCAGCCCCTTGTCGGAATCTGGGGCGCATCATGAGTGCACCAGCAGCGAGGGGCGCCATCATGAGGACCACCGCGCAGTGGGTCTCTGACCACGACAACGACGTCGCCGTACCCTCGCCATTCGGTCACCGTCCGCCGGAGCCCCGGAACACATGGAAACGCCGCGCCGTCTCCGCCGAGCAACGCGTCGTCGTCTCCATGGGCACGTGTCACGTCCTGAGCTGGACGGGGTGGCTCGGGTGAGCCCGTGGGAGGGCGCACTCGTCCTGATGCTGTTCCTGTGCAACACGGTGGGAGTCGACTGCCAGCTGGGACCGCAGCAGCCGGTGCATGCCCAGGGGCAGCCGGCGTTCGTTACGTCCGCTCCGATGGCTCCGGTGATGTCATGAGAACACTGCTCGAGGTACTGCTGGTCATGGTTCTGCCATTCGCGCTGATGGTGCACGGGAGGCGCGCTGGTCGGCCCGCTGGAGATCCTGCGGCTGACCGTTGGTGACGGCGGTGTTCGGGCCGGCGTGTGGGAAGCGCGCGAGGTTCGCGAGTGATGGCCCGCGGAGCCTAAGCCGAGATCGGATTCCGCCAAGGCCAGCCCCGCGCCGCGTCGCGCACTGGCCGGGAGAGCGGCTCACGTCGGTTGGGTGGGCGTCCCCGAGCGGTCAGTCGGGGGCTCACGCCCGAGGATGCCCGCTCACCAATACCCGAGGCAGCGGCGAGACAAACACTCTGCCGGGACTGAGGCCACTCCGGCATCGTCGTGCTCATGGGCTCACCGGTGCTAAGGGCCAGCCGCACGGGCTGCCCGTCGTCGTCCAGCCAAGCACCACATCAGCGTATTGAGGCGGCGCGCGTCGCCCTTACGGACGCACCGTTTGACGGCGCGCGTGTAACGGTGCGTACAGCGACATCACAGATTGTCATAGTTTGCGGAAGAATCTTTACAGTGGTACAAGCCAGGGCCAATGTGGTCGGGGTGACCGGATCTTTATCTAGCGAGGCCACCGAGCGTGGGCCACCCGGCCAACCCAAAACAATCTCAGCACTCTTGCCAGTACCGCTCAGTCCCAGGTCAGCCGGGAGGCGCGCCCATCGTAGGTGCGTCGATTCCGTGCGGCTACTCGAACATCATTCAGGAGATTCGCATGCGCAAATTCCTCGCAGTACTCATCACCGCACTGGCCGTCATGCTGGTACCCACCGCCGCCCACGCGGCCGTCAAGTTCCACTCACTGAACGTGACCGATGAAGGCACGCAACTGCGAGTCACAGGCAACGTGTCCGGCCTCGGCAACGAGGACCTGACCGCCATCGTGAACGCCACCGGCATCGCCACGGTCGAATGCTCCAACCCCGCCGGCAACGTTGCTCCTGGCCAGGACACCTCGGTCGATGTCTCTGGCTCGCAGGATGACATCCAGGTCAAGAACGGTCGCGCCACCTTCAACGTGCTCACCGACGCGCCGACTGTCAGTGGCGCAGAAGCCTGCCCGAACCCGAAGTGGACCGCCACCGTCACCGACGTGGAGTTCACTGACGCCACCCTGACACTGATCCAGGGCGGCCAGGTCATTTCCACCACAGACCTGATCTGATCCCAGCCGCAGAAGCGCCCCTGACCAATGATGGCCAGGGGCGCTACTGTTGGGCCCGCGCCTATTCCTGCCGCCGCAGATCGTCCTGATGCTTCCACTGCCAATGCATCAGGCCCACGTCCATGACGTAGAGGTGACATATCCCCACCACGCGGCCCGGCTGTCCTGGGGTTCACGTCCAGCCACCTGATGCGCACTCAGCAAGCGGCGTTCAACGCCACGGTGAGGGGCCGGGTGCAGCGAGCGCGGTTCAGTCCCTAAGCCCTTGGGGCGCTCCACCGTCAGCCGCTCCATGCCATTGACGCGGCCTCCTGACACATCTCCCGTTAGCAAAGTGTTGGCAAATCGGCTCTCCGGGGCGGTCGGCCGAGCCGAACCACAAGCCTGATCAGGCTCTGACCAGCACCGAGATAGAGCCGGCGGGGGGACTCGAACCCCCAACCACCTGTTTACAAGACAGGTGCGCTGCCATTTGCGCCACGCCGGCCGGTCGTGACCGCCGGTCAGCCTAGCGATGACACGGGCACGCACCCGTGCTCCGCACCCACGAGCGGCCGCGCCTGAAGTCCGGAGCGGAACCGCACGCCGCGATCGGCACACGGCGCCGATCCGGGCACACTGGAGCGATGGCCCTGCGCATCCTCGCCGCCCAACCCAGCCAACAGCTGCTGGTCCTGCCGTGGCAGCTGCCTCTGGAGCAGTGGCCGGCCGAGAGCCAGGTAGCGATGGCCCGCGGGATCTCCCGGCACGTGGTGCGCTTCGTACGCGTGGACCATCAGATCTACGCGGCGAAGGAGACCCGGGAGGAGTGGGCCTGGCGCGAGTACGGGCTGCTGCGCAACCTCCGCCGCATC
This sequence comes from Nocardioidaceae bacterium, assembly GCA_029266455.1. Lineage (GTDB taxonomy): Bacteria > Actinomycetota > Actinomycetes > Propionibacteriales > Nocardioidaceae > JACCWP01. The sequence goes on along the minus strand of JAQSWV010000011.1, from coordinate 36,821 downwards.
GGGCTGCCGACCGTCGAGCCGGTAGGGGTCGTGACCGGCCGGCAGAACGCGGCCGGTGAGCCCCTCGAGCCCTGCCTGCTCACCCGGCACCTTGCCCACTCACTGCCGTACCGTGCGCTGTTCTCCCAACGTCTGCAGCCGGACACCGTGCGGCGGGTCATCGACGCGCTGGTCGTCCTGCTCGTGCGCCTGCACGTCGACGGCTTCTGGTGGGGCGACTGCTCGCTGTCGAACACGTTGTTCCGACGCAGCGCCGGAGAGTTCGCCGCGTACCTCGTCGACGCCGAGACCGGCGAGCTGCACGAGAGCCTCACCGACGGCCAGCGCGACCACGACCTCGATCTCGTGACCACCAACGTGTTCGGGGAGCTGCTGGACCTTCAGGCGGGCGGGCTGCTGTCGGAGGACTTCGACGCCCATGAGATGGCCTTCCGGGTGGCGAGCCGCTACGAGTCCCTGTGGAACGCGCTCACGGGAACCGAGGAGTTCACCACCAACGAGATGTGGCGGCTGGAGCAGCGGATGAACTCGTTGCACGAGCTCGGCTTCGACGTCGAGGAGCTCGACATCGTGACCGACATCGACGGTGCCAGCGTGCGCATCCGGCCGGCGGTCGTCGAGGCCGGCCACCACACGCGCCGCCTGCAGGGCCTCACCGGCCTGGACGTCGAAGAGCACCAGGCACGGCGGCTGCTGGCCGACCTCGACGCGTACACGGCCGCCGCCGACCTGCAGGACGAGGACCCCACTCTGGTCGCCCACCGCTGGCTGACCGAGGTGTACGAGCCGCTGTGGGCGATGGTGCCGGTTGAGCTGCGGGGTCAGGTGGAGCGGGCCGAGCTCTTCCACGAGGTGCTGGAGCATCGCTGGTACCTCTCGGAGCGCGCGGGAGAGGAGGTCGACCTGTTCGACGCAGCCCGGCAGTACATCGACGAGATGCTGCCGACGCGCTCCCAGGCCTTGTCGGGCGTCGTCCCCGAGTCGTTCGAGAGCGATCTCGAGCCGGCGCTGGGCACCGACGACGACTGGCCCAGCTCGTGATCCCCCAGCCGCGGGTCGCGTACGGACAGGCCGCGGCGTGGTACGTCACCCTGGTGGCTCGCGTCGACGGCGACTGGGACGCACCCGCGCTCGGCGTGTGGACCCGGCGGGACCTGGTCGGCCACACCAGCCGCTCCATGCTCACCGTGGAGTCGTACCTGCGCGACGAGCCCGGTCAGATCGAGGCTGCCTCTGCCGTCGACTACTTCGTCCGGTCCCGGGCGGCGCTGGCCAACGCCGACGAGGTGGCGGAGCGGGGTCGGGCCGCCGGACGGGCGCTAGGCGACGACCCCGCCGGGTCGGTCGCCGACATCGCAGACCGGGTGCTCCCTCTGGTCGCGGCCGCCGGGCTCGAGGCGTACGTCGAGACGCCCGTCGCGGACATGCGGCTGGACGACTACCTGCCCACCCGCACGGTCGAGCTGGCCGTGCACGGCTGCGACCTCGCCGCCGCCTGCGGTCTGGAGGCCGACCTGCCGACCGCGGTGGCGGCGGAGGCGGGGGCCGTGCTGGCGGCGCTCGCCGCGCACGGCGGGACAGCCGCCGACGTGCTGCTGGCCATGACGGGGCGCCGCGGCCTGCCCGAGGGCTTCACGGTCCTCTGACGGCGCCGGGGCCGCTGGGCCTGGCCGCTCGGCGTCAGCCGGCGTGCTCTGCCAGCAGGTGCCGGGCGATGACCAGGCGCTGCACCTGGTTGGTGCCCTCGAAGATCTGGGTCACCTTCGCCTCGCGCATGTACCGCTCCGCCGGGAAGTCGCGGGTGTAGCCGTAGCCGCCCAGCACCTGCACGGCGTCGGTCGTCACCCGCATCGCGGCGTCCGTGGTGACCAGCTTGGAGATCGATGCCTGGCGGCTGAACGGGCGGCCGGCATCGCGCAGCCTGGCGGCGTGCAGGTAGGTCGCCCGCGCCGACTCCACCGCCGCCGACATGTCGGCCAGCAGGAACTGCAAGCCCTGGAAGTCCGCGATCGGCCGGCCGAACTGCTTGCGCTCGGTCGCGTAGGCCACCGCGGTGTCGAGCGCCGCCTGGGCCAGCCCCACGGCACACGCCGAGATGCCCAGCCGCCCACCGTCGAGGGCGGCGAGCGCGATCCGCATGCCGGCGCCCTCGTCGCCGATGAGGTGCGACGCCGGCACCGGGGCCTCGTCGAGCACCAGCTGTGTCGTCGTCGACGCGGTGAGCCCCATCTTGTTCTCCGGTGCGCCGAACGCCAGCCCGCTGGTACCGGCCGGCACGTGGAAGGCCGAGACCCCACGGGACCGGTCGGCCGACGTCCGCGCGAACACCAGGTAGAAGTCGGCCTCGCCGCCGTGGGTGATCCACGCCTTCGTGCCGGTGAGCACGAAGTGGTCGCCGTCGCGTCGCGCCCGGGTGGACATCGCGGCGATGTCCGAGCCGGCGGCGGGCTCGGACAGGCAGTACGCGCCGAGCTGGTCGCCCCCCAGCATGTCGGGCAGCAGTCGCTTCTGCTGCTCGTCGGTGCCGTACGTCGCCAGCGCCCAGCAGGCCAGCGAGTGCACCGAGACACCGACGCCCACGCTCATCCACGCGGTGGCGATCTCCTCCAGCACCTGCAGGTACACCTCGTACGGCTGCTCGCCACCGCCGTACTCCTCGGCGTACGGCAGCGCGAGGAGCCCGGTCCCGCCCAGCAGTGCGAACACGTCACGGGGGAACGCGCTCGCCGCCTCGTCGGCGGAGGCTCGGGGCGCCAGCTGCTCGGCGGCGATCTCGCGGGTCAGGGCCAGCAGGTCACGGGCCTCGTCGGTGGGCAGGAGACGGTCGACGGCCATGCCTGGCACATTACGCGCGGCGTCGGGCGATCTCGTACAGGGCGATGCCGGCGGCGACGCCGGCGTTGAGCGACTCGAGGCCGGAGGCCATCGGGATGGTCACCAGCGCGTCGCAGCGCTCCCGGACGAGCCGGGACAGCCCGGCGCCCTCGGCGCCGACGACGAGCACGAGTGGGCCGTCGGCGGCCTCGAGGTCGCCGACCGCGATGTGGCCGTCCGCGGCGAGGCCGACGACCATCAGTCCCGCCTCCCGGTACGTCACCAGCTGGCGGCCAAGGTTCGTCGCCCGGGCCACGGGGAGGCGGGCAGCCGCGCCGGCCGACGACTTCCAGGCGGCTGCGGTCATGCCGGCGGCGCGGCGCTCGGGGACCACCACGCCGTCTGCCCCGAACCCCGCCGCGGACCGCACCACCGCACCCAGGTTGCGCGGGTCGGTCACCCCGTCGAGAGCCACCACCAGCGGCGGCCGACCGGCGTCGGCGGCCCGTTCGAGCAGGTCGTCGGGGTGGGCGTAGTCGTACGGAGGCACCTTGGCGGCCACCCCCTGGTGCACGGCACCGTCGGTGGCCCGGTCGAGCTCGGCCCGCGGCACCTCGAGGATGCCGATGCCCTGCTCGGCGGCGGTGCGGAAAACCTCCCGCAGCCGGTCGTCGCGCTCGGCCCGCTCGGCCACGTACAGGCTGGTCACGGGCACCCGCGCCCGGAGCAGCTCGACCACGGCGTTGCGCCCCGCGACCCACTCGCTGTCACCGCCGCGACCGGTCGACCGGCTCCGTCCGGAGGCGCCGCCCGGTCGGGCAGCCCGGCGCTCGGCGGCGCGCTTGTCGCGATACGCCTTGTGCTGAGGGCGCTCGCTCGCCTTGGGGGTCGGTCCTTTGCCCTCCAGCCCCCGGCGCACCCGACCACCGGAGCCCGCGGTCGGATTCCCCTTGCTGGACTTGCGGATGGCGCCCCTGCGCTTGCTGTTGCCCGGCACGGTGTCAGCCTCCTGCCAGGGTCCAGCGCGGCCCGGCCGGAGTGTCCTCGATCTCTATGCCGGCCGTCTTGAGCTGGTCGCGAATGGCATCGGCGGTCGCCCAGTCCTTGCGCGCGCGGGCCGCCTGCCGCTGTTGCAGCAGCGCGTCGACGAGAGCACCCACCGTGTCGTGAGCCGGCCCGGCACTCGTCGTGGCGGTCCACTGCGGGTGCAGTGGGTCGAGCCCGAGCAGGTCGAGCATCCGCCGTACCGAGGCCAGGTTGTCGTGCAGGGCGGGCGAGTCGCCGTCGACGATCATCTTGTTGCCGGTGCGGACCAGCTCGTGGATCGCGGCCAGGGCCGCCGGGGTGGACAGGTCGTCGTCCATCGCCGCGACGAACTCGGGCGAGGGCTTGCCGTCGGCGGGGTCAACGCCACCGGTCACCTCGCTGGCGCGAGCGACGTAGCCCTCCAACCGCCGGTACGCCGACGCCGCCTCGGCGACCGACTCGTCGGAGAACTCGACGATCGAGCGGTAGTGGGGCGCCACCAGGTAGTACCGCAGCTCGACCGGCCGGAACCGCTGCACGACCTCCGAGACCAGCGCCGAGTTGCCCAGCGACTTGCTCATCTTCTCGCCGGCCATCGTGACCATCGCGTTGTGCATCCACAGCCGGGCGAACGGCTGCCCGGCGGCGGTCGACTGGGCCAGCTCGTTCTCGTGGTGCGGGAAGCGCAGGTCGAGTCCGCCACCGTGGATGTCGAACTCGGGGCCGAGGTATTTGGCCGCCATCGCCGAGCACTCCAGGTGCCAGCCGGGCCGGCCACGGCCCCACGGGGACGGCCAGGAGGCGGTCGCCGGCTCGATGGGCTTGTGGCCCTTCCAGAGCGCGAAGTCGCGGGGGTCGCGCTTGCCCCGTGGGTCGGCGTCGGCCGCGGCCTCCATGTCGTCGATCCGCTGCCGCGACAGCGAGCCGTACTCGGGCCACGACCGCACGTCGAAGTACACGTCGCCCGACCCGTCGGTCGCCGCGTACGCATGCCCGCGGTCGATCAGGGTCTGGATCAGCTCGAGCATCTCGGGAACGTGTCCGGTGGCCCGCGGCTCATAGGCCGGCGGAAGGCAGCCGAGGGTCTCGTAGGCCTCGTGCAGCAGCCGCTCGTTGGCGTACGCCAGCTCCCACCACTCGACCCCCTGCTCGGCCGACTTGACCAGCACCTTGTCGTCGATGTCGGTGACGTTGGCGACGATCCGCACGGCGAGGCCGGCCTGCTCGAGCCAGCGCCGGAGCACGTCGAAGACGACCTCCTTGCGGATGTGGCCGACGTGGGGGGCGGCCTGCACGGTGAGGCCGCAGTGGTACACACCCACCTCGCCCTCGCGGACGGGCACGAGCTCGCGGATCTCGCGGCTCGCGGTGTCGTACAGGCGGATGCTCACCCGCCCCAGCCTATCCGCGGCCGGGCCCGCCCCGGTGCGGCGACGACCGCAGCCGTCAGCCTGCGCCGATGCCGACGACGCAGCCGTCACCCTGCCCCGCACACGTCCAGGATCGCTCCGGTGGTGTACGGAGCGGCCCCCACCGCGAGCCATGCGATCGCGGAGGCGACCTCGTCGACCGACGCCGGGCGGCCGAGCGGGAGCCGTTCGGTCACCCGCTCGAGCCGCCCGGGAGCGTGGATGTCGGTGTCGACCGTGCCGGGCCGGACGCCGACCACCCGCACCCCCTCGCGGACCACCTCACGGGCCAGCCCGACCGTCAGCGCCTCGACGGCTCCCTTGCTGGCCGCGTAGTCGACGTACTCCCCCGGCGCCCCCGCCCGCGCCGCGATGGAGGAGACGTTGACGATCACGCCACCAGCGCCACCGTGGCGGGTCGACATCCGGCGTACCGCCTCGCCGCAGGCCAGCACCACGCTGGTCACGTTCGTGTCGAGGACGTGCCGCACCCGGGCCGCGTCGTACCTGTCGACCCGGCCTGCCGGCGGCACGATCCCCGCGTTGTTCACCAGCACCGACACGGGGCCCAGTTCGACGTCGACCGTGGCGAACAGGCCCGCCAGCTCCTGCGGGTCGGCGACGTCGGCGCGGACCGGCACCGCGCGCACCCCCTCGGCCCGGCACGCCGCGGCCACCCGCTCGGCCTCGTCGGTCCGCTGCCGGTAGCCGATGGCCACGTCGCAGCCGGCCGCCGCCAGCAGGCGCGCGGTGGCCGCACCTATCCCCCGGCCCCCGCCCGTCACCACGGCGACGGGCCGGCTCCGGCCACCTTCGCCGGTCAGGTCGCTGTCGCCACCTTCGCCGGTCAGGTCGCTGTCGACGTTCTCTCCACCTGCCGTCATGCCAGCGCAGCCTGCCAGCCGGGGCTCGGGGTGCGGGATCCGGTCCGACGGGCAGCATCGTCGGCTCAGGGCGTCGGTTCGGAGCGCTGTGCCACGTTAGAGTCACTGTCCGTGACCACGACTGCGCGAGCCCTGTGCCCTGCTCCCGAGCCGGGGGGCGGTCTCCGGGGCCGGCTCACCGGCCGGCCGGCCACCGGGCTCGCGCTCGCGCTGGCCGTCGGGCTGTGCCTCGGGCTGACCGTCGGTCCGGCGGCTCCCGCGAGTGCTGCGGCGGCCCCGGCCGGCCCGGGGGAGATCCCCGGCGCCTCGGTTGCCGCCGCCACCGACCGCCCCTCCGGCCGCGGGACCGACCAGGCCGCCCGCGCGGCCCGGCCGGTACGTACCGCGCTGGCCCGGTGGTCGCGCGAGAAGCGCTGGCGCAGCGGAGAACGGCGCGGCGTCGTGGTCCGGGGCGGCAGCATCCGGATCGGCGACCCGGTGGGGGTGCGCCGGTTCGACGACCCGCACTCGTCCGCGAAGGCGCGCCGCTATGCGTACGGGCGCTGGGTCTCGCCGTTCGTCCGGCCCGGATTCGGGTTCCGCGAGATGATCCCCTCGTGGTCGGCACGGTCCCGCAACGGCACCTGGCTGCAGCCGGAGGTGCGCATCCGCACGAGGTCGGGCCGGCTCGGCGACTGGGACGTCCTCGGCCACTGGCAGGGACGGATCAACGGGCTGCACGACGCGACGCTGGGCTCGCAGCAGGACGACGTCGCGGGGGTCTCGGTCGACACGGTCAAGACCCACTCGGCCGCGAAGGCGTGGCAGCTGCGGCTCACGCTCTACCGTCGGGCCGGTACCGCGCGCAGCCCCGTGGTGTCGTCGGTGAGCGGCGTGGCCTCCACCCCGCCGCCATCACGTCACCGGGTGAGCGCGCCTGGGCGAGCCCGCGGCACGGTGCTGGGCGTGCGCCGCTACTCGCAGATGATCCACAAGGGGCACTACCCGCAGTGGGGCGGCGGGGGGGAGGCCTGGTGCTCGCCGACCTCCATGGCCATGGTGCTCGCCTCGTGGGGCCGGGGACCGACGCGCAAGCAGTACGCGTGGGTGAAGAGCTCCCACGGCAACCCGCAGGTCGACCACGCTGCCCGGATGACCTACGACCACCGCTACCGCGGGACCGGCAACTGGGCGTTCACCGCGGCCTACGCAGGCACCCGGGGGCTCGACGCCTTCGTGACCCGGCTGCGCTCGCTGCGTGCGGCCGAGCGCTACATCGATGCCCGCATCCCGCTGGTGCTGTCGATCGCCTTCGGCCCGGGCGAGCTGGACGGCGCGCCGATCGGCTCCAGCAACGGGCACCTGCTGGTGCTGCGGGGCTTCACGAAGAGCGGCCGGCCGATCGTCAACGACCCCGCGGCACCGCGCAACCGGTCGGTGCGCCGGGTCTACTCACGCGCCCAGCTGGAGCGCGCCTGGATCACGTCCACCGCCGGGACGGCGTACGTCGCGCGCCCGGCGCGGGTCTCACTGCCACGCCAGCGGTGACCGGGCGGTGAGCGACCCCGACCTGCGCGTCGGCATCGGTGTCGACGTGCACCGGCTGGTAGCCGGTCGGCCCCTGTGGCTGGCCGGGCTGCAGTGGCCGGACGAGCCGCTCGGGCTGGACGGACACTCCGACGCCGACGTGGCCGCGCACGCCGCCTGCGACGCACTGCTGTCGGCAGCGGGCCTCGGCGACCTCGGCAGCCAGTTCGGGACCGATGACCCGGCCTGGGCGGGAGCCTCCGGGCTGCGACTGCTGGCCGAGACCGTCCGCCGGCTGGACGAGCAGGGATGGGCAGTGCGCAACGTCGCCATCCAGGTCATCGGCTCCCGCCCCCGGCTGGGCACGAGGCGAGCAGAGGCCGAGCAGGTGCTGTCCGACGCCGTCGGCGGGCCGGTGTCGCTGAGCGCCACCACCACCGACGGCCTGGGCCTCACCGGCCGCGGCGAAGGCGTCGCCGCCGTCGCCACCGCCCTCGTCTCCCACCCCCGCTAACCCCCACCCCCCCGCCCCCCGTAGTCGACGATCCGCGACTTGTGCAGGCCACCCCCCGCACCGCCACCCCCCACGTAGTCGACGATCCGCGACCTCTGTAGGGCCAGCTACTCGACCTGTCTCACCATCTACGCGGCAGGCGAGGCTCGATGCCCAGCAGTCCACCAACGAACATCTCCAGACCGATCCGACGACCCAGCACGTGCTCGCGCGTGAATCCATACACGTCCCAGCCGTGCACGCTTCGGAGCAATGACCGGCGCCGTTCGTCGTGGGCCATCGCCGCCCGCCCTTCGTGATACTCCCGACCGTCGTACTCGAGCCCGATCCGCCGATCGTCGTACCCGAGATCCAGCCGGAAGACGACCCGGCCGAAGGCATCGATGATCTCGATCTGTGCACGGGGTCGTGGAAAGCCGGCGTCAAGCAGCCTGAGCCGCAGCCAGGACTCGCCGGGGGACTCGGCGTTCGGCTCGACCGCTCCCACCAGGTCACGCAGCTGCACGACACCTGGAAAGCCTCGCCAGCGGTCGAGGTCCGCCATCAGCTCGTGGCGCGTGACCTGTCCGCTGTGTGCGAAGGCGTCCAGAGCGGCCAGGGCCATGGGGCGCCGGAGTCGCCGCCCGAGGTCAGTGGCGGTTCGCAGCGGCGTGGTCACACGGAGACCACCCATCTCGGTGATCGCGTACGGCGGCAGCACCGCCTCGACCGTACGGACCGGCCCATGTCCGGAGCGGCCACGGTGGTGCGGCACCGCGAACTCCGGTGTCAGCACGGCCTGGTCCTCGGGCGCGAAGCTGCTGATTCCGTAGAGCCATGCGGCGGTGCGTTCACAGACCACGCCGTAAGGCGGAATGACGAGGCGCAGGCAGGCGATACGAAGATCACGCGTGTCGGGAGTGCAGGTGTCGACGTAGACGCCGCGGAGTGGTCGCTGTAGGAGCCCTGCCCCCACCGCGCGGCTCAGAGACCAACGGGTGAAGCCGAGCCTCGCGGCGTCCGTGAAGCGGAACGGGCTGCCCTCATTAACCAATTGGCGCACCGAGACACCCTGCCCGTGATGACCACGAGGCGGTCGCTGTTGTCCACAGGGCGCGACTTCCTGCACAAGTCGCGGACCGTCGACGACGGGGGCGGCGGGCGCCTGCACAAGTCGCGGATCGTCGCCTGGGGGGCGGGGGCGCGAGCGCGGGAGCGGGGGGTCAGCGGAGAAGGGCCTCGGCGAGGAGCAGGTCGAGGGGGCCGGTGATCTTGAAGGCGTGGGGGTGACCGTCGACGACGCGGACCGTCGCGCCCGAACGCTCGGCCAAGCCGGCGTCGTCGGTCGCGAGCGGGCCGGACAGCGCGGCGTAGGAGCGCGTGAGCACGTCGTGACGGAAGCCCTGCGGGGTCTGGGCCTGTCGTAGCGCTGCCCGGTCCACGGTCGCCACCACGGTGTCGCCTGCCACCTGCTTCACGGTGTCGGCGACCGGCACGACGGGGACCACTGCCTCGGCACCATCGCGTACGGCATCGACGACGCGCTGAATGACGTCGACGGGCACCAGGCATCGGGCCGCGTCGTGCACGAGCACGATGTCCGTACCGGCCGGCTGCCCACTATCGGGTGAAACGGAGTCGAGCGCGGCCAGCGCCCGGGCGACCGACGCCTGCCGGCTGTCCTCGCCGGCAACCACCTGCCAGGCCAGTCGCAGCCCGGCGGCGCCGAGCAGGTCCTCGAAGCGGCCGGTCTGACCCGGTGGAGCGGCGACGACACACCGCGACAGCTCCGTACACGCCTGCAGACCGCGCAGCGCGTGCACGATCAGCGGCTCACCTCGTAGGACCCGGAGCGCCTTGGGAACCCCACCGCCGAGCCGGACACCGAGCCCCGCGGCAGGCACCAGCGCAGACACCGTCACCACAGGAGCATGTCCGCACAACGGCCGGTCACGCCCGGCTCAGCGACCCGCCGGGCATGTCTCGAACGGCGCCCGGCTAGGACGCGAGGACCTCGTCGAGCAGCGTCTCGGCCTTGTCCTCGTTGGTGTGCTCGGCGAGCGCGAGCTCGGACACCAGGATCTGCCGGGCCTTGGCGAGCATGCGCTTCTCGCCGGCCGACAGGCCGCGGTCCTTGTCCCGTCGCCACAGGTCGCGGACGACCTCGGCGACCTTCATGACGTCGCCGGAGTGGAGCTTCTCGAGGTTGGCCTTGTAGCGGCGCGACCAGTTGGTCGGCTCTTCGGTGTACGGGGCACGCAGTACCTCGAAGACGCGCTCGAGGCCCGCTTTGTCCACTACGTCCCGGACGCCGACGAGATCAAGGTTGCAGGCAGGCACCCGGACCACCAGGTCGGTTTGCGCCACGATGCGGAGTACGAGATAGGTCTTGTCCTCGCCCTTGATCTGCCGGGTCTCGATATCTTCGATGACGGCCGCCCCGTGATTGGGATACACAACCGTTTCGCCGACAGTGAAAGCCATGTGTCAAAGTCCCTTTCCTCGAGACCGATCCTAACACGCCGACTCGGCCGTTCTGGGGACGTTTCCGCAGGTCAGAGGCAGATTGAGGTCTTGACAAGGCGCCCGTTTCATGCCTGGGTGACCCGATGTCAGCGCGCCGGTACAGCGCTGGATACTCTCTCCCCGTGTCCCGGCCAGCGGTCAGCCTCCCGTCCTCCAGGCCCGTTCGTGCGGCCCTCGCCGCGATCGCTCTGGTGCTCACCGCCGGCCTCGCGGGGTGCGCCACCGGCCTCGACGCGCAGACCACCACGTACTACAACGCACCGGCAGGTATCGACGTCCGAACCGGCGACGTGAAGGGCCTGAACATGCTCGTGGTCGCCGACGAGGCCGGCTCCGCCACCCTGGTGGCGGCACTGCTGAACACGGCCGACGAGGAGGACGAGCTGGTGGCGGTCACCGCCACCGACCCCGACTCCGGTGAACAGCTGACGGTGACCGGCCTGGAGAGCCCCGTGCCGCTCCCGCCGGACCAGCTCGTGCAGCTGATCGACGACACTCTCGAGTCAGGTCCGGTCGGGGTCAGCAGCGAGACGCTCGAGCCCGGGCAGGTGCTGCAGATCGACCTGCAGTTCGCGCGCGCAGGTGCCGTCTCGGCCGAGGTGCCGGTGCTGGCACACGAGGGCGACTACGCCGAGGTGCCGATACCCGAGCCCGAGCCGGGCGCGGAGGAGCCGGAGCCGGGTGCGGAGGAGCCCGGCGCCGACGAGCCGGGCGCCGACGAGCCTGCCGGCTGATGGTGCCGGCGTGCCCTGGCGGGTGACGCGTGGCTCCAGCCGGGCAGGAGCCGCTCAGGCCTCGTACTTGTAGCCGAGCCCCCGCACCGTCACCAGGTGCCGCGGCTGGGCCGGGTCGGGCTCGATCTTGGCCCGGATCCGCTTGACGTGGACATCGAGTGTCTTCGTGTCCCCGACGTAGTCCGATCCCCACACCCGGTCGATCAGCTGCCCGCGGGTGAGCACCCGGCCGGCGTTGCGGAGGAACATCTCCAGCAGCTCGAACTCCTTCAGCGGCAGCCGCACGTCCTGGCCGGCCACCGTGACCACGTGGCGGTCGACGTCCATCCGTACCGGTCCTGACTCGACGGCCGCGCCGGCCTCCTCGACGGGCTCGCCACCGCGGCGCAGCACCGCCCGGATGCGCGCCACCAGCTCACGCGGGCTGTACGGCTTGGTCACGTAGTCGTCGGCGCCGAGCTCGAGCCCCACCACGCGGTCGACCTCGGTGTCCTTGGCGCTGACCACGATCACCGGCACCGTCGACATCTGCCGGAGCCGGCGGCACACCTCCGTGCCCGACAGCCCGGGCAGCATCAGGTCGAGCAGGACGATGTCGGCGCCGTCGCGCTCGAACAGCCCCAGCGCGTCGGGCCCGGTCGCGGCGGTCGAGACCGTGAAGCCTTCCTTGTCGAGCATGTAGCTGAGCGCCTCGCGGTAGCTCTGCTCGTCTTCCACCACCAGTACGTGGGTCACGGGGTCGCCTCCTCGGGAACCGGCGCACGTTCGGGAACGCGGTCTGGGCCGTCCGGTTGAGCGGCCGTACGGTCGGGGTCGTCACTGCGGGGAGCTGTGCGCCGCTCCCACGAGGGCAGCACCAGCGTGAACGACGACCCGGTGCGCTCGACGCTCCAGACGCGCACCTCGCCGCCGTGGCTGGCCGCGACATGCTTGACGATCGACAGCCCGAGCCCGGTCCCCCCGGTCGCGGTCGCGCGGGCCGGGTCGACCCGGTAGAACCGCTCGAAGATGCGGTCCAGCTCGCCCTCGGGGATGCCGACGCCCTGGTCGGTGACGGTGATCGCGACGGTGCCGTCGGCCTCCTTCGCCGTCACCGACACGCGGGTGCCGGGGTTGCTGTAGGCGATCGCGTTCTCGACCAGGTTGCCGAGCGCCACCTGCAGCTGCCCCAGGTTCCCCCGTACGGTCAGGCCGGTGTCGGTCTGCCCGACCAGCCTGATGTCGCGCGCCTCCGCCTCGGTGTCGCTGCGGTCGAGCGCGTACGCGACCACGGTGTCGACGTCGACACGTACCGGCTCGGTGAGCAGCTCGTCGTCCTGCAGCCGGGAGAGGTCGATGATCTGCTTCACCAGGCGCGACAACCGGTCGCTCTCGATCTCCATCCTGGTGGCGAACCGGCGCACCGCATCCGGGTCGTCGGCTGCCGACGCCACCGCCTCGGCGAGCAGGGACAGCGCCCCGACCGGGGTCTTGAGCTCGTGGCTGACGTTGGCGACGAAGTCGCGGCGCACCTCGTCGACCCGCCGCTCCCGCGTACGGTCCTCGATCAGCACCAGCACGAGGTTGTCGTCGAGCGGAGCCACCCGCGCCGTGAGGCTGTGCGCAGCGGTCAGCCGGCCCCTGCGGACCACCACCTCGTCGTCGCGAATCACGCCGTCCCGGCGCACCTCGGTGACCAGGTCGCGCAGCCGGGGCTCGACCAGCCGGTCGGCATGGACCAGCCCCAACCGGTACGCGGCGTCGGACGCTTGCACCACCCGGCCACCCGGGCCCACCAGCACGGCCGACGAGTTCAGCACCGAGAGCACCGCGGTGGCCGCGGGCGGGACGGCCGGCCCGCTGTCTGCGGCCGGCGCTGCGGCGTTCGACGCGGTGCGTGGACGCGTCAGAGACATCAACCGGAACGTGGCAGCGGCGGCCAGGCCGGCGCCCACAACGGCGCCCAGCAGCACGAGCAGCCAGGAGTCCACGTGCTCGATCGTACGCAGAGAGGAGTGTTCGGCGGTCGCGTTCCGCTGCGGGCACGAGCCCTTCGCCCACTGTTAGCCCGGCGTTCACGGCCAAGGTCCGAGACCGCGGCCGCACGGTGGCTACGGTGGTGGGCATGCGTGATCTGTACTACGACCAGCTCGACGGCATCGTGGCCGACCTCGTGACGATGACCGAGTCGGTGCGCGTGGCGGTGGAGCGAGCCACCACGGGACTCCTGCAGACCGACGCCCAGGCTGCCGAGGGCGTCATCGCGGGCGACCGCGAGATCGACGCGCTGCGCGACCAGCTCGAGAACCGTGCTTTCGAGCTGCTGGCCACCCAGCAGCCGGTGGCCGGCGACCTGCGGATGCTGGTGGCAGCGCTGCGGATGGTGGCCGACCTCGAGCGCATGGGCGACCTGGCCGTCCACGTCGCGAAGATCGCCCGGATGCGGATGCCCGACCAGGCGGTCCCTGCCACCTTGCGGCCCACGATCGCGAACATGGCCGAGACCGCCGAGCGCATGGTCGACGAGACCGTACGCATCCTGGGCACCCGTGATGTCGAGGCCGCCCGCGCCCTGGAGGCGGAGGACGAGGAGATGGACCGGCTGCGCCGGTCGATGTTCCGCATCCTGCTGTCGGACGAGTGGGAGTACGGGGTGGAGCCGGCCATCGACCTGGCGCTGCTCGGCCGCTACTACGAGCGCATCGCCGACCACGCCGTCTCGATGGCCCGTCGGGTGGTCTACCTGGTCACCGGGCACCACCCCGAGCCCTTGGAGGGCCCGTTCGAGGGGCGCCTGGACGGCCCCGTCGGAGGCTCCATCGAAGGGTCGCTGCGGGTCGTCAGCGACCCTGGTTCTTGACCGCCTCGATCGCCGCCGCCGCCGCGTCGGGGTCGAGGTACTCGCCGCCTGGCGTGACCGGACGCATGGACTCGTCCAACTCGTACAGCAGCGGGATGCCGGTGGGGATGTTCAGGTCCACCACATCCTTCTTGTCCATGTCGTCGAGATGCTTGACGAGCGCGCGCATCGAGTTGCCGTGGGCGGCCACCAGCACCGTGCGGCCGGTCCGCAGGTCAGGAACGATCGCGTCGTACCAGTAGGGCAGCAGTCGGTCGAGCACGTCGGCCAGGCACTCGGTGCGTGGCATCAGCTCGTCGGGCAGGTCGGCGTAGCGAGGGTCGCCGACCTGGCTCCACTCGTCGCCGTCGTCGAGTGGTGGCGGCGGCTCGTCGTACGAACGGCGCCAGCGCATGAACTGCTCCTCGCCGAACTCCGCGAGCGTGTCCTTCTTGTCCTTGCCCTGCAGGGCCCCGTAGTGGCGTTCGTTGAGCCGCCACGAGCGGCGCACCGGGAGCCAGAGCCGGTCGATGCCCTCGAGGCAGAGCTGAGCGGTCTGGATCGCCCGCTTCAGCACCGACGTGTGCACGATGTCGGGCAGCAGGTCCCGCTTGGTCAGCAGGTCAGCACTGCGCGCCGCCTCCTCCCGCCCGGTCTCGTCGAGACCGACGTCGACCCAGCCGGTGAACAGATTCTTCGCGTTCCACTCACTGCGGCCGTGCCTGAGCAAGACCAGCTGGTACGTAGCGCTCATGCCGCGCGAGCCTAATAGCCCTCCGCGGGTCGCGCCTTCCCCGGTCCGCCCCCCCACGCCGCACCTTCCCCCCCACCTCCCCCCACGATCCGCGACTTGTGCAGGCGGACCACCCGACCACCCCCCACGATCCGCGACTTGTGCAGGCGGCTGGCGGGCGGGCGACATCTCGATGACCGACGCGAGGGCCAAGGCGACAACCGGGCACAACTCGCGGATCGACGAGAAGCGAGGGTGACCGGGGACGAGGACCGCGGGTGACAACCTGCACAACTCGCGGATCGTGGCCTGGTAAAACAGCCCGGCCTGCACAACTCGCGGATCGTGGCCTGGTAATGCAGCACGGCCTGCACAAGTCGCGGATCGTCGCCGGGCCCGTGGGACGCACCTGCACAAGTCGCGGATCGTCGCGGATCGTCGCGGATCGTCGCGGATGGTGGGGCGAGGGGGTCAGGTGTCGTTCTCGAGCCAGCCGCGGAAGGCGTCGAGGTTGCGGGTGGACTCTCCGCGGGCGCGGCGCCAGTCCCACTCCTTGCGGATCGACGTGGCGAAGCCGAGCTCGAGGATCGTGTTGAACGACTCATCGGCGTACGTCGCGACCGAGCCCAGCAGCCGGTCGACCTCGGCCGCGGTGACAGCGTGCAGCGACACGCGACCGCCCAGCCAGATGTCGCCGGCGGCGTCGACCGCGAAAGCCACCGCGTACATCCGCAGGTTGCGCTCGAGCAGCCAGCGGTAGACCCGCTCGCGGTTCTCGTCGGGCCGCCGGGCGACGAACGCGTGGACACCCAGCGCGTGGTCGCCGACCTCGAAGCGCGCGGTCGTCTGCAGCTTGCGCTCGCCGGGCACGGTGGCCTCGAAGACCCGGCTGCGCACCTCGACGACGTCGACACCGCTGTCCACCAGCGCCGCCCGTACGGTCTCCGTCGCGGCCGCCACGGTGTCGCCCGGGACGGTCACGAGACGCTGACCAGCCGGCCGCCGGTGCCCCGCATCTGCGCCTCGCCGTACACCGACCGGGTCAGGTCGGCGGTGCGCTCCCAGCTGAACGACTGGGCGTGCCGCACCGCACGCCGACCGAGGACGGCTAGCTGCTCGGGCCGGTCGAGCAGGTCACCCAGCCTGCGGGCCCAGTCGGCGGGCTCGTGCCCGTCGACGAGCACGCCGGTGCGCCCGTCGTCGACCGCGACCTCGAGCCCGCCGACGCGGGCCGCCAGCACCGGTGTGCCGCAGGCCTGGGCCTCGAGGGCGACCAGGCCGAACGACTCGTTGTACGACGGCACGCATACCAGCGTCGACGCGGCGTACCAGCGAGCGAGCTCCGGCTGCGTCACCGGTGGCACGAAGCGGACGACGTCGGCGATGCCGAGACCCCCGGCCAGCGAGGCCAGCGCGTCGGGCGACTCACCGGGACCCGAGGTCCCGCCCACCAGCGGCAGCACCAGCCGCCCGCGGAGACCAGGACGCTCGGCGAGGAGCGAGGCCGCCGCCCGCAGCAGGACACCCGGCCCCTTCAGCGCCTGGATCCGACCGGCGAAGGTGACGACGAGATCGTCGGAGCCGAGGCCGAGGGCGCGCCGCGCCGCCGCACGCCCCGGCACGAAGACCTCGAGGTCGACACCGGGATGGATCACCCGCACGGCCGCGGGGTCGGCGTCGTACAGCTCGACGAGGTCGGACGCCTCCTGGTCGGTGTTGGCCACCAGCAGGTCCGCGACCGCGACCACCTGCTCCTCGCCGACGACGCGGCCGTACGGCTCGGGCTCGTCGTCGTCGGCGAGCAAGGAGTTCTTCACCTTCGCCATCGTGTGCATCGCGTGCACCAGCGGGATGCCCCAACGGTCGGCCAGCACGGTCCCGACCTGACCGCTCAGCCAGTAGTGGGAGTGCACGACGTCGTAGCGGCCCGACGGGTACGCCGCCTCCACACGCAGCACCTCGCGTACGAAGGGGCACAGCTGGCCCGGGAGGTCGGACTTGGCCAGCCCCTCGAAGGGGCCGGCGACCACCGACCGGACGGTGACACCCGGAGCCACCTGGACCTCCGGCGGCTGCTGCGACGACGTGGCCCGGGTGAACACGTCGACCTCGACGCCGCTGGCCGCCAGGCGGCGCGACAGCTCGAGCACGTACACGTTCATGCCGCCCGCGTCACCGCTGCCCGGGGGGTCGAGGGGCGACGTGTGCAGGCTCAACATGGCGACCCGCCGCACGCTCACTCCGACAGCATAGGTTGGGATCCATGACTCAGCAGGCGGCGGCGGACGGCCGTCCGGCAGTGGTGACCGGCGCGAGCAGCGGCATCGGCGCGGCGAGTGCGCGCGCGCTGGCCGATGCGGGGTTCACGGTGATCTGTGCGGCGCGGCGGGCGGAGCGGATCAAGGCGCTGGCGGACGAGATCGGGGGCCTCGCCGTGGCGTGCGACGTCACCGACCCGGAGCAGGTGGCACACCTGGCGACGACCGTCGGGCCCCACCTGTCGGTGCTGGTCAACAACGCGGGCGGAGCCTTCGGGCTGGACACGGTGGCCGAGTCCGACCCCGAGCAGTGGCAGCAGATGTGGTCCCTCAACGTGCTCGGCACGCTGCGGGTGACGCAGGCGCTGCTGCCGGCGCTGATCGCGAGCGGCGACGGCCTCCTGGTCAACATCAGCTCGACCGCCGCCCACGAGGCGTACGTCAAGGGCGGCGGCTACACCATCACCAAGGCGGGGGTGGCGGTGATGACCGAGACGCTGCGCCAGGAGCTCCTGGGCCAGCCGGTACGGGTCACCGAGCTCGTGCCGGGCATGGTCAAGACCGAGGAGTTCTCGGTCAACCGGCTCGGCGACCCCGACGCCGCCGAGAAGGTCTACGCCGGTGTGGACGCACCGCTGACTGCCGACGACGTCGCCGACTGCGTGGCCTGGGTGGCCACCCGGCCCTGGCACGTCAACGTCGACCGGCTCGTCATCAAGCCGCGGGCCCAGGCCAGCCAGTACCAGGTGCACCGGGCGACCGACGGCAGCTGAGCCCGCCCCCCGGCCCCCGCCGCCGCCCCCAGCCGCCTGCCCCAGCGCCGCCCCCACCCCCGACGCCCAGCACTCATCCGCGCACTACGGCGACCACGCGACGATGCCGGCGTGACGCCCGCCCTCGACTAGGCTCGACTCTCGTGCCTGTCCCCACTCGTCAAGATCTGCGCAATGTCGCGATCGTCGCCCACGTCGACCACGGCAAGACGACGCTGGTCGACGCCATGCTCTGGCAGTCCGGGGCGTTCCGCGCCAACCAGGAGGTCGCCGAGCGGGTCATGGACTCCGGTGACCTCGAGCGGGAGAAGGGGATCACGATCCTCGCCAAGAACACGGCGGTCCGCTGGCACGGCCCCGGCGCGCCCGACGGCGGCCTGCTGATCAACATCATCGACACCCCCGGCCACGCGGACTTCGGCGGCGAGGTGGAGCGCGGCCTGCTCATGGTCGACGGCGTGGTGCTGCTCGTCGACGCGTCCGAGGGTCCGCTGCCGCAGACCCGGTTCGTGCTGCGCAAGGCAATGGAGGCGCACCTGCCGGTGGTCCTGGTGGTCAACAAGGTCGACCGGCCGGACGCGCGGATCGCCGAGGTCGTCGAGGAGTGCTACGAGCTGCTGCTCGACCTGGCCGACGACCACGCGCCCGAGCGCGACGACATCCTCGACCTGCCGGTGGTCTACGCCTCGGCCCGCGCCGGCCGGGCGTCGCTCGAGCGTCCCGACAACGGGGCCATGCCCGACGCCGAGGACCTGGGCCCGCTGATCCGCACCGTCGTCGAGGCGGTCCCGGCCCCGCCGTACGAGCCGGACGCCCCGTTGCAGGCGCAGGTGACCAACCTCGACGCGTCACCGTTCCTGGGCCGCATCGCGCTGTGCCGCGTGCACGCCGGTGTGCTGCGCAAGGGCAGCACGGTGGCCTGGTGCCGCCGCGACGGATCGGTCGAGCGGGTACGCATCACCGAGCTCCTGCTCACCGAGGCGCTGGACCGCGTACCCGCGGACGAGGCCGGGCCCGGCGACATCGCGGCGATCGCCGGCATCCCCGACATCACCATCGGCGACACCCTCACCGACCCCGACGACCCGCAGCCGATGGCTCCGATCACGATCGACGAGCCGGCCATCTCGATGACGATCGGCACGAACAGCTCGCCGCTGGCGGGCCGGGTCAAGGGCACCAAGGTCACCGCACGGCTGGTACGCGAGCGACTGGAGCGTGAGCTGGTCGGCAACGTCAGCCTCCGGGTGCTGCCGACGGAGTCGCCCGACGCCTGGGAGGTGCAGGGCCGCGGCGAGCTGGCGCTGGCGGTGCTCGTCGAGCAGATGCGTCGCGAGGGCTACGAGCTCACGGTCGGCAAGCCCGAGGTGGTGACCCGCGAGGTCGACGGCAAGGTGCACGAGCCGATGGAGCGCCTGACCGTCGACTGCCCGGAGGAGTACCTCGGCACCGTGACCCAGCTGCTGGCCGTACGCCGCGGCCGGATGGAGCAGATGGTCAACCACGGCACGGGGTGGGTGCGGATGGAGTTCCTGGTGCCGGCACGCGGGCTGATCGGCTTCCGCACCGAGTTCCTCACCGACACCCGCGGCACGGGCATCGCCCACCACGTCTTCGAGCGGTACGAGCCGTGGGCGGGCGAGCTGCGCACCCGGCCGACCGGCTCGCTGGTCGCCGACCGCGCCGGGGTGGCGACGCCGTTCGCGATGCAGAACCTGCAGGAGCGCGGAACGATGTTCGTGGAGCCCACCACCGAGGTGTACGAGGGCATGATCGTCGGCGAGAACTCACGCTCCGACGACATGGACGTCAACATCGCCAAGGAGAAGAAGCTCACCAACATGCGCTCGTCGACCGGAGACGAGCTGGAGCGGCTGATCCCCCCGCGCAAGCTCTCGCTGGAGCAGTCGCTGGAGTTCTGCCGCGACGACGAGTGCGTCGAGGTGACCCCGACCGCGATCCGGATCCGGAAGACGGTCCTGCACGCGGCCGATCGGGCCAAGCAGCGCGGACGCCGCAAGCCGGCGACCACGTAGCCACCCGCACGCGTCAGCGGGACGAGCCCTCGGCGCCGGTCGACGCGCCGGACGACGCGCCCGTCGACGAGGCGCCCGTCGACGAGGCGGTCGGCTCGTAGTCGGGGGCGGCCCCGTTCCCGGCCAAGCGGCCGGTCGCGGCGTCGGAGTCCGGTTCGACGACGAGGACGAAGTCGCCGCCGTGATGGGACACGCCGGTCACGACGGCGGCATCGACCTTCTGCGAGCCGAGCTGCTCGCGCATGACCATCGGGTCATGGCGCAGGTCCTTGATGAGCGCCCACGCCAGGCCCACCATGACCACGGCGAACGGCAGTGCCGCCACGATGGTCAGGTTCTGCAGGCCGGTCAGCGCCTGTGCGCCACCGCCGCCGATGATCAGCATCACCGCCGCAACGGCGCCCGTCAGCACACCCCAGAAGATGACCGTGCGCCGGCTCGGCTCGATGGTGCCCCGCTCGGACAGTGCCCCCATCACGATGGACGCCGCGTCCGCACCGGACACGAAGAAGATGCCGACCAGCACCATCACCAGCACTGCGGTGATCGTGCTGAGCGGGAAGGTGTCCAGCAGGCCGAAGAGCATCGCGTCGACCTCCAGGCCACCGATGCCTTCGCCGGCCCGCTGCGCCTCGATGGCGGCACCACCGAAGACGCAGAACCAGATCAGGCTGACCACACTCGGCACCAGGAGCACGCCGACGACGAACTCCCGGATCGTCCGGCCGCGGCTGATCCGGGCGATGAACATGCCGACGAACGGCGTCCAGGAGATCCACCACGCCCAGTAGAAGACGGTCCACCCCCCCAGCCAATCCGCCATCGCTTCATTGCCGCTGGCATCGGTCCGTGACGCCATCTCCGGGAGCTCGGCCACGTACGACCCGAGGGCCGTCGGGATGAGGTCGAGGATGAAGACCGTCGGCCCGACGAGGAACACGAACAGCGCCAGCGAAATCGCCAGCACCATGTTGATGTTCGACAGCCACTGGATGCCCTTGGCCACCCCCGAGACGGCCGATGCCACGAAGCACACGGTCAGCACCGCGATGATGGTGACCAGCAGGACCGACCCCACCTCGCCGAGCCAGCCGTTGACCTGGATGCCGCGGCCGATCTGCAGCGCCCCGAGCCCCAGGGAGGCAGCGGACCCGAACAGCGTCGCGAAGATGGCCAGGATGTCGATGACCCGTCCCACCGGTCCGTCGACGCGGTCGCCGAGCAGCGGACGGAACGCCGAGCTGATCAGCTGAGTACGTCCGCGGCGGAAGGTCCCGTACGCGATGGCCAGCCCGACCACCGCGTAGATCGCCCACGGGTGCAGGGTCCAGTGGAAGAGCGTGGTGGCCATCGCGGTCTGCACCGCGGCGTTGCTGCCGCCCTCGACCGTGCCGGGCGGTGGCGCGACGAAGTGACTCAGCGGCTCGGCCACGCCGTAGAACATCAAGCCGATTCCCATGCCCGCGCTGAACATCATCGCGACCCAGGAGATGGTGCGGAACTCCGGCTTCTCGCCGTCGGCGCCGAGCGGGATGCGCCCGTACCGGCTCATCGCCAGCCAGATCGCGAAGACCACGAACAGCGAGGACAGCAGGACGAACGCCCAGCCGGTGTTGACCATGACCCAGCTCAATGCATCGCCGGACACCTTCTCGAGACCCTTGGTGTCGACGAAGCCCCACACCACGAACGCCACGGCGACCACGCCGGTGACGCCGAACACCACCTTGTCGAGGCCCCCGCGTCCCTCAGGGTTCACTTCTTCGTCAGGATGTCCCGCAAGAAAGTCGCGCGAACTCATCGTGTTGGGGTCTCTGCCCGTATTCATGGGCGAACCCTAAGGGGTACTACAGGACCGCGCGCAAGGCAGCGACCGCCTTTTCATCGAACCCGACCATCGTCACCGACTCGACAGCACTCGGTGTCGAGCGCAAGGTCCCCACCGCGATCCGGGCGGCGTCGTCCAGCGGCCACCCGAATATCCCGGCCCCGACCAGCGGCGCGGCGAGCGTCGTCACGACCAGCTCGTCGGCCACCCGCAGGGCCTCGCGGTAGCACGAGGCCAGCAGCTCGGGGTCGGTCTCGCCGGCATTCCGGTTGGGCCCGACCACGTGGATGACGTAACCGGCCGGCAGCTTTCCTGCGGTCGTCCACCCCGCCTGTCCGGTCGCGAGACCGTCAGGGAAGCGGCGAATGCAGTCGGCCAGCACCGCGGGGCCTCCGGCGTGGTGGATGGCGCCGTCGACACCGCCACCACCGCGCATGGCCCGGTTGGCGGCGTTGACCACGGCGTCGACCTGCTGGGCGGTGATGTCACCCTGAACGACGTCGATCTCGACGGTCACCGTTGTCCCCGGCCGAGCTCCCGCAGAGCCGGCCGGGTGTCGGCCAGGTAGACGAGAGCGGCCACGGTGCCGATCAGGTTGAGGATCCCGATGGGGGCCGGCATCAACAGGTGCGCGACCAGGAAGAGCCCGAGCACGAGCACCCAGAAGACCTTGGTCTGCTTCTCGACGGCCACGAACGCCTCGGCCGGACGGATCACCGCGTCGGCGAAGGCCAACGCCTTGCAGCCGAGCAGGATCAGGCTGATCACCGACTCGACGGCGTTCATCGCGAAGAAGGGGCCGAGATCCACGACCCGAGCCTAACCGCCACACCAGGCGGCGCCGCCCCACGTCGCGGCCCCCCCGTTACCCATCATCCGCGCATTACGCCGACGCCCACCCCCGCACAACGCACTCATCCGCGCAGTACGTCGCCGTACTGCGCGGATGAGTGGTGAAGCGGAGCGGTGCCGGGAAGCGGTGAGCTGGACCTGCTCGGTCAGTCGCCGACCTTCTTGGCGGCCTCGTTGGTCGCGGTGGCGGCCGACGAGGCGGTCTTCTTGGCGCTGGTGGTGGTGGCCTTGGCGCGGGTGGTGGTCTTCTTGGCCGAGCCCTTGGCCGAGTTGGTCGCCGTGCTGGCGGTCTTCTTGGCCGAGTCGCTGGCCGTCGTGGCCGTCTTCTTGGCCTGACGCTTCACCTTCGGCGCGGTCTGGTTGGCCGAGTTCTTGGTCTTCGTGGCGGTCGCCTTGGTCGACTTCTTCGCGGTCGTGGCGGTGCCCTTGGCCTGAGCCGAGGTGGAGTTCGCCCGGGAGACGGTCTCCTTGGTGGACCGCTGGTTGCGGATCCGGTCGACGAGGTTCTCGCCACGCTCGGCGAGGTCCTCGTACGTGCTGAGGGCCTGGTTGACCGTTGTGGTCACGGCGTCGACCGCCGCGGCCTGGGTCTGCGCGGGCAGGCTGCGCAGCTGCTCGGGCAGCTCACGCAGCTCGCCGATCAGGGCGTCGACGCGTGCCTGGGCGATGGCCTGGGCCGAGGCCTGGGCCTCGTCGATGTTGGCTGCGCCCTTGCGGATGCGCTCGACGACGAGGTCGCCGGCGCCGACGAAGACGTGCAGCGGGGTGGACTTCTTGATCTGGGCAGTACGAGTCATGCGAGCTCCTCCTCAGGAGGGTCGGTGGAAGTCTTCGGTTCCGGCGCGTCCTCACGACGGAACGAGGCGTAGATGTCGAGCAACGCCTGCTTGTGCCGCTCGGACAGGGACGGATCGGCGAGCACGGCCAGCTCTACCGATCGGGACCCGTCCTCATCCGGGTCCAGGATGCCTGCGCGTACGTACAGCGTCTCCGCCGATACTCGCAGTGCTTTGGCCAACTGCTGCAGGACCTCCGCAGAGGGCCTCCGAAGGCCACGCTCAACCTGGCTGAGGTACGGGTTGGACACCCCGGTCAGGTCGGCGAGCTGTCGTAGCGACAACTTGGCCTGCCGGCGCTGTTCGAGCAGATAGTCGCCGACACTGCCAACCGTGCCGCCCACGTCCAACTTCGCCATTGCCACCACTATGCTAGCAAGCCGCTTGCACTTGCAAGCAGATCGAGCGTGACCTCGCTCACGTCGGATGTTCTGTGACGGCGGGGCCCCGGCTGCGGTTTGCGCCGCACCGTCGTCGTAGTGCGCGGATGAGTGCCGAAGGGGGCGGGCGCACCGCGGCAGGCGTCGTCGTAGTGCGCGGATGAGTGCCGAAAGGGGCGGGCGCGGCGGGGTGGGTCAGGTCGGGAGGGTGGCGCGGATGCGGCCGACCCGGCGGGCGCCGCCGAGCACCGGCACCGACCCCAGCTCGTCGAGCACCGCGGCGTCCACGCCCAGCGCGCGCAGCGCGGCGGCCATGACCACCCGGCGGGCGCGCGGGCTGCCGTCGTCGATCTTGACCGCGACGGCGCGGCCGTCGGGGAGGGCCACCGCGTAGCAGCCCTCGGCGCCGGCCTTGCCGATCGTGCCCGGCAGCGCCCGGAGCAGCCGCGCCTCGTCCCGCCGCGTGCCGCTGACGTGCTCGGGGTACTCCCGAACCGCCGCGGCCACCCGCGCCTCGGCGGTGCCGGCGGCGGCCGTCTGCACCTGCCCGAAGCCCCGGGCAAGCGCGCACAGGCTGGTGCCGAGCAGCGGCGCACCACAGCCGTCGACCCCCACCGCCCCCACCGGATCGCCGGTGAGCTCGACGAACGCGAGCGCGATCGCCGCCTGCAGCGGGTGGGTCGGGTCCAGGTACGTGCCCGTGTCCCAGCCCCGCAGCGCGCAGGTGGCGAGCATGGCGGCGTGCTTGCCCGAGCAGTTCATCAGCACCGGCGCGCGCCGGCCGCCGAGCCGGACCACGTCGTCGCGGGCGGTGTCGTCGAGCGGCCAGTCGGGGGGCGTCTGCAGGGTCGTCTCGTCCAGGCCGGCGCCGGCCAGGATGCGGCGTACCCCGTCCACCTGGAACGGCTCGCCGGAGTGGGAGGCGCAGGCGAGCGCCAGCAGGTCGGCCGGCAGGTCGAGCCCCAGCCGCACCATCGCCGCGGCCTGCAGCAGCTTGTTGCACGAGCGGGGGTACATCACCGAGGTCGTGTCGCCGTGGGCGAACAGCACCTCGCCGACCGCGTCCACCGCCACCACCGACCCGCGGTGGCGACTCTCGACCAGACCGCTGCGCACCACCTCGGCCAGCAGCGCCGGCTCCCGGCTCTGCCCGCGCACGTCGTCCACGAGCGGCGACGGTACGCGAGCCGCCGCCTCTACCATCGTCGCGTGCCGCAGTGGACCCCGTCGCAACGTGAGCTCGACGACCTCGACCTGATCAGCCTCGGTGCGGTCCCGGTCACCGGATTCACCCACCCGGAGGGCGAGCACGGACTGCCGGGCCTGACGCTGACGGTGCCCACCGCGGTGGCCGAGGAGGCCGTGACGGCGGGGACCCTCGACCTGCTCGACCCCGAGGGGGTTCCGCTGGCCCGGCTCGCCGTCGCGGGCACCTACCCCGTCGACGGGCCGGAGGGCGCCGACGCCGCCGGCCCGGCTCCCTCGCTCGGCCAGGTCGGGCTGGTAGGCCCCCTGAGCGCGCTGACCAGCACCGTGTACGGACCGTTCCGGCGTCTCGTCGCCGGGCCGCAGGAGAGCGCGGGGCGGGTGGCCGTGCCGGTCGAGGCGCCGCTGAGCGAGTCCGACATCGCGGGCATCCGCGCCGCGTCGGACGCCGGCCGGCCACTGCTGCTCGTCCTGATCGGCGCCGGCTACCCCCGCGGCGTCTCCGCGCCCGCCCTGGTGCGCGCCACCCTGGCGGCCGCGGCCGACATCCCGGGCGCCGAGGTCGTGGCGGTGCCCCTGGCCAGGCGCCGCCCGGACGGGTCCGCCGCCGACGCCGACGAGCGGCTGCTCGCCGCGGTCGCGGCCGCGTACGCCGAGAGCACCCACCACCCCTCGTACCAGGGGGAGCTGCCGGTCGCCGTGGCCGCCGTGGTGGAGCAGAACCGTCCGCCGCGCGAGTGTCGCGGGCTGGTGGTGTTCTTCACCGGCCTGTCCGGCTCCGGCAAGTCGACCATCGCGCGTGCGCTCTACGACACGGTGCTCGAGCGCGGTGACCGCACCGTCACCAGCCTCGACGGCGACGTGGTGCGCCACCACCTCTCCAAGGGCCTCGGCTTCTCCCGCGAGGACCGCGAGACCAACATCCGCCGGATCGGCTGGGTGGGCGCCGAGATCAGCCGGCACGGCGGCATGGCCATCTGCTCGCCGATCGCGCCCTTCGACGCGACCCGGCAGGAGGTGCGGACCATGGCGCGCGACGCCGGCGGCGGCTTCGTGCTGGTGCACGTCGCGACCCCCCTCGAGGAGTGCGAGCGCCGCGACCGCAAGGGCCTGTACGCACGCGCCCGGGCCGGGGAGATCCCCGACTTCACCGGGATCTCCTCGCCGTACGAGGCGCCGGCCGACGCCGACGCCGTCGTCGACACCACCGGCCGCACCGTGGCCGACTGCCTCGACGAGGTGCTTGCCGTCCTGATCGCCGAAGGCTGGCTCACGCGCGTTTGAGCCCGAACGGAGGGGTGCCGCCTGTAGTCTCCACAGGTCCTGTTGGTCCACCCACCCCGCACGTCTTGACCGGAGCGCTGTCTGATGGACCAGAGCATGCTGCTGATCGGGATTGCAGGCCTGCTGATCGGCACCGTGGTCGGCATGACCGGCATGGGCGGCGGCGCGCTGATGACGCCGGCGCTCATCTTCCTGGGCGTCAACCCGACGGCAGCGGTCGCCAACGACCTGGTCGCGGCCGCCATCTACAAGAGCGTCGGTGCCGGCGTGCACTGGCGTGAGGGGTCACCGAACCTCAAGCTCGCGGGGTGGCTCGGCATCGGCTCGGTGCCCTGCGCATTCGCCGGCGCCTTCATCATCCGGGCCGTCGGCAGCCCCGAGCAGCAGCAGGACTTCGTCAAGCTCGCCATCGGGTGCGCCCTGCTGGTGGCCGCCGGCACGTACGTGCTGCGGCTGCTGGTGAACCTGCGGGAGATCACCCTCAACGCCGCTCGCCCTGACGAGGACCCTCCGATCAAGCCGCTGGCCACGATCGCGGTCGGCGCCGTCGGGGGCGCCCTGGTCGGCATCACGTCGGTGGGGTCGGGCTCGGTGATCATGGTCACGCTGCTGCTGCTCTACCCCGGGTTGCAGGCCGTGAAGCTGGTCGGGACCGACCTGGTCCAGGCCGTGCCGCTGGTCCTCGCCGCGGCCATCAGCCACGTGATCGTGAGCGGGGTCGACTGGGAGGTGCTGATCCCGCTGGTGATCGGGTCGATTCCGGGTATCTACGCCGGCTCCAAGCTCGCCAACCGGGTGCCGCAGACGGTCATCCGACGGGGCATCGTGTTCCTGCTGTTCATCACCGGTCTGAGCCTGGTCGGCGTCGACCCGGTGATCGCGCTGGTCACCGGGGTGCTCGCCATGATCCTCGGCACGTTCGCCTGGGCGGCCATCCGTCGCCGGTACGGGCTGCCGCCCTTCCGCGGCCGGGCCAGGCGGCAGCGTCAGGCCGCGGCCGCGACGGCAGCGAGGGACCGGCCACCCGCGCCGGCGGGTCCGTCCGACCAGCGCGACACCCCTGACGGCACGTCCACGAGGGAGCCGTGACCCCCTCGCCCGGACGTCATAGCCGCCGGTCGGGAACCGTGGCCGAACGGCCCGGATATCTCGGTCCGTGCCAACAACGCCGCCCTCGTTGGGTACGCTGACAAGTCGCGCATCGCAGAAGGAGCCCCCATCTATGCCAGACACCACCGCTACGTCGCCTGCGCCCCCGGCGCACGCCGACTACCGGCTTTCCCAGCTCGACGAGCTCGAGGCCGAGTCGCTGCACATCTTCCGTGAGGTGGCGGCCGAGTTCGAGAAGCCGGTGCTGATGTTCTCCGGCGGCAAGGACTCCATCGTCATGATGCGGCTGGCCGAGAAGGCCTTCTACCCGGCGAAGATCCCCTTCCCGGTGCTGCAGGTCGACACCGGGTACGACTTCCCCGAGGTGCTCGAGACCCGCGACCACTGGGTCAACCGGCTGGGCGTACGCCTGATCGTGGCCAGCGTCGAGCAGGCCATCGCCGACGGTGTCGTCGTCGACGACGGCAAGACCAGCCGCAACCGGCTGCAGATCGGCACGCTGCTCAACGCCATCGAGGAGGACGGATTCACGGCCGCCTTCGGTGGCGGCCGCCGCGACGAGGAGAAGGCCCGCGCCAAGGAGCGCGTCTACTCCCACCGCGACGAGTTCGGCCAGTGGGACCCCAAGATGCAGCGTCCCGAGCTGTGGGACCTCTACAACGGCCGCATCCGGGCCGGTGAGCACATGCGGATCTTCCCGCTGAGCAACTGGACCGAGCTGGACATCTGGGACTACATCGGCCGGGAGGGCTTCCAGATCCCGTCGATCTACTACTCCCACCAGCGCCGGGTGTTCGAGCGCGACGGCATGCTGCTCACCGAGCACGAGGCCAACCCGCTGCGCAAGGGCGAGGAGGTCAGCGAGCGCACCGTCCGCTTCCGTACCGTCGGCGACCTGACCCTGACCGGCTGCGTGGAGTCCACCGCGTCGACCATCGACGAGATCATCGCCGAGGTCGCCATCGCCCGCGTGACCGAGCGCGGCGCCACCCGTGGCGATGACCGCTTCAGCGAGGCCGCCATGGAAGACCGCAAGCGAGAGGGCTACTTCTGATGACCGCCGCACGCACCATGGACCTGCTGCGGTTCGCCACCGCAGGCTCGGTCGACGACGGCAAGTCGACGCTGATCGGCCGGCTGCTGCTCGACTCGAAGTCGATCTTCGAGGACCAGCTGGAGGCCATCGAGCACACCAGCGCCGACAAGGGGTACGACTACACCGACCTCGCGCTGCTGACCGACGGCCTGCGCTCGGAGCGCGAGCAGGGCATCACCATCGACGTGGCCTACCGCTACTTCGCGACGCCCAACCGCAAGTTCATCATCGCCGACACCCCCGGCCACGTGCAGTACACGCGCAACATGGTCACCGGCGCCTCGACCGCCGACCTCGGCCTGGTGCTCGTCGACGCCCGGCACGGGCTGACCGAGCAGTCGCGGCGGCACGCGGTGATCCTGTCGCTGCTGCGGGTGCCGCACCTGGTCCTGGCCGTCAACAAGATGGACCTCGTCGACTACGACCGGGAGACCTTCCAGCGCATCCACGAGGAGTTCACCTCGTTCGCGACCAAGCTGACGATCCCCGACCTCACGATCATCCCCATCTCGGCGCTCAAGGGCGACAACGTCGTGACGCGCTCCGAGTCGATGGACTGGTACGAGGGCCCGTCGCTGCTGCACCACCTCGAGAACGTGCACGTGGCGAGCGACCGTGACCTGGTCGACACCCGCTTCCCCGTCCAGTACGTGGTGCGCCCCAAGTCGGACTCGCACCACGACTACCGCGGCTACGCCGGCCGCGTCGCCGGCGGCGTGCTCAAGCCGGGCGACGACGTGCTGGTGCTGCCGAGCGGCTTCACCTCGACCATCGAGGGCATCGACCTCTTCGAGACCGAGGTCGCCGAGGCGTACCCGCCGATGTCGGTCACGGTCCGCCTGGCCGACGACCTCGACGTCAGCCGGGGCGACATGATCTGCCGTCCGCAGAACGCGCCGCAGCCGACGCAGGACATCGACGCCATGGTGTGCTGGATGACCAACGCACCGTTGAAGGCCCGGCAGAAGCTGGCCATCAAGCACACGACCCGCTCCGGGCGGGCGCTGGTCAAGAACGTGCAGTACCGGCTGGACGTCAACACCCTGCACCGCGACCAGGACGCCGACGAGCTCAGCCTCAACGAGATCGGCCGGGTGCAGCTGCGCACCCAGGTGCCGCTGCTGGCCGACCCGTACGCGACGAACCGCACGACGGGCTCGTTCATCCTGATGGACGAGGCCACCGGCGTGACCGTCGGCGCGGGCATGATCAACAACGTCACCGACTGATCAGCACCGTCGCTGACTGATCAGCACCGTGGCCGACTGACCGGTCGGAGGTCAGCCGGTTCGGCCACCGACTTCGTCCTTGTGGTGCCACCCTCCCGGCCGAATGGACCGGTTGCGTACGCGGTGGGCGATATGAGGGCCTCGTCGGCGCGTCGCCGTGTTCTCATCGTCAAGACGCAACCCCGCGGACGAGACCGAGGACTGGCATGACGCATCCGGTGACCTTGGCCGCCCGGCACAGTCCGCGGCGCGAGGCCGACGCCACTCATGCGGCGGTCAGCCAGGCGGTCCTGGACGGCGTCGACGTCGGCATCCTGGCGTGCGACACCAGTGGTCAGGTGACCGTGTTCAACCGGGTCTGCCGCGAGTTCCACGGCGCGTCGTCGGACGGCTCCATGACCGACCAGTTCGCGGCCGCCCGGCTGAACCTCTACCGGGCTGACGGCATGACCCCGCTGCCCTTCGACGAGATGCCGCTGGGGCGCTCGTTGCGTGAGCACGAGGTGGACGGCGAGATGGTGATCGCACCGGTCGGCCTGCCCGTCCGGCTGGTCACGTACCAGGGCCGGGCGATCCTGGGCAACCGCCACCAGGTCGTCGGCGCCGTCGTGGTCATGCGCGACGTGACCGAGCAGCGCGCCGCGGAGCGGCGGCTGCGCGAGAACGCGCTGCGTGACCCGCTGACGAACCTGCCGAACCGGCTGTGGCTGTTCCAGGCCACCGAGCAGGCGCTCCGGGAGGCCGACGCCACCGGCGACAGCGTCGCGCTGCTGTTCGTCGACCTCGACGGCTTCAAGCTCGTCAACGACGACTACGGGCACGCGCGCGGCGACCAGCTGCTCGTCCGGGCCGCCGAACGCCTGCGCGCGGCGGCTGTCGACGGCGAGCCCGTGACCAGACTGGGCGGCGACGAGTTCGTGCTGCTGTGCCCCGGCCTGCCGTCGACGGGCCGGGCGCACCCCACGGACCTGGCCCGACGGATCATCTCCTCGCTCAGCCAGCCCTACACCGTCCAGGGCCACAGCGTGACGCTGTCGGCGAGCGTCGGGATCGCCCTCGCCGACGATGCCGGCCTGTCCGCGGAGCAGCTGGTGGGGCGCGCAGACGCCGCCATGTACGCAGCCAAGCGCGCCGGCAGGAGCCAGTGGGCCCTGCACTCGGGCGAGACGGTCACCGCCGCTCGCGCCGCCGCGCGCATCGAGAAGCGGCTGCGCGAGGCGCTGGAGGACGGCAGCTTCGAGGTGCACTACCAGCCCATCCACCGGCTGGCCGACCGGGTGATCGTGGGTGTCGAGGCGCTCAGCCGGCTGCCGGACGGGGAGGGCGGCTACGTCTCCCCCGAGGAGTTCATCCCGGTGGCGGAGGCCACCGGCCTGATCGGCCGGGTCGGCGAGACCGTGGTCCGCCAGGCGACCCGCGAGTGCGCTGCGTGGAAGCAGCAGCTCGGCGGTCGCGAGTTCAGCGTGGGCGTGAACCTCTCCGTCCGCGAGCTGGCCGACCCGCTGCTGGTGTCGCGGATGACCGCCGCACTGCGGGAGTCCGGGCTCGACCCCCAGGCGCTGGTGATGGAGCTGACCGAGAGCATCTTCAGCGACTCAGCCGAGCACAACCTGGTCCTCGACGAGCTGCGCGCGTTGGGGCCCCAGCTGGTCATCGACGACTTCGGCACCGGCTACTCGTCGCTGTCGTACCTGCGGCGCTTCACCGTCGACGGCCTCAAGATCGACCGCTCGTTCGTCGCTGACATCGCCAACGACCGCGGCCGCTGGGTCACCGAGGCGATCGTGGCGATGACGCTCGGGCTCGGCGGGTTCGTGTTCGCCGAGGGCATCGAGACCGAGGCCCAGCTGACGGCGCTGGTCGGGATGGGGTGCGTGCTGGGGCAGGGCTACCTGCTGTCCCGCCCGTTGCCCGCCGGCGCCATGACCGCCCTGCTGACCGCGCCCCCGCGCCGGCCGGCCGCCCTGCTGACCACGCCACCCCGGTAGCCGATCTGCGCGCTGCCGCCCGCCCTGCCGTACGCCCTGATCTGTGCGACATTGTGCTGAGGTGGGGGTGGCCCGCGATCTTCGCAGACCGGGGCGACCGGGGACGAGAAGGCGGGTCCAGATGTCGTTGATCGCGCACGTTCTCGACGGCGGACTCCTCACCGCCGAGTTCCAGCCCATCGTGACGCTCGACGACGGAGCGGTCGTCGGCTATGAGGCGCTGTGCCGGGGGCCGTCGCGGCGTGAGCTGCCGCGCTCCCTGTTCGCGCAGGCACGCATGGCGGGGCGACTGGGCGAGCTGGACGCGAAGTGCCGCAACGCAGCCTTCGACTGTGCCATCAACGCCGGCATCGCCGCGCCGCTGTCCCTGTTCGTCAACGTCGAGCCCGAGCAGCTGGACGACCGGACCGTCGACGAGCTGCTTGCCCTCGCCGGCACGGCACCCGACGGGGTGCAGCTGATCCTGGAGGTCACCGAGCGGGCGCTGGCGTCCCGCCCCGCCAGGCTGCTCGCGGCCGTGCAGCGACTGCGGGAGTCCGACTGGCGGCTGGCGCTCGACGACGTGGGCGCGGACGACATCTCGCTGGCCTTCATGTCACTGCTTCGCCCCGAGGTGGTCAAGCTGGACCTGCGGCTGGTGCAGCAGCGGCCCACGCCGGCGATCGCCGGCATCGTCAACGCGGCCAACGCCTACGCCGAGCAGACCGGCGCCGTGATCCTGGCCGAGGGCATCGAGACCGCCGAGCACCTCGGCGTGGCCGCGGCGATGGGCGCACGGCTCGGCCAGGGCTGGCTGTTCGGCCCACCGGACCCCAGTCTGCTCTCGGGGCTGCCCGGCTCGCGGCTTCCGCTGCCGGGTATGGAGGTCCCCGGGTCCCCCGGCGCCTCGCCGTTCGCCTGCCTTCCCGAGTCGACGGTTCTTCGCCGGTCGACCAAGCCGCTGCTGGTCGAGGTCAGCAAGCATCTCGAGCGAAAGGCCGCCCTCGAAGGCGAAGCGTGCATCGTGATCGCGTCGTTCCAGGAGGCGAGGTACTTCACGCCCGGCACCGCCCGCCGCTACCAGGAGCTGGCCCGGCATCTCGCTTACGTCTCGGTCATCGGCGAGGACATGCCCACCGAGCCGGTCACGGGCGTACGCGGGATCGCCCTGGACGCCGACGACCCGGTCCGCGCCGAGTGGGACGTCGTCGTGCTGACCCCCCACTTCGCCGCCGCGCTGCTCGCCCGCGACCTCGACGACTCCGTCGTACGCGAGGACGAGCGCGCCTTCGAGTTCACCGTCACCTACAACCGGGACGTGGTGATCGCCGCCACCCGCTCGCTGCTGTCGCGGGAGTTCCCGCTGGCGGACTGATCGGACAGACATCTCGGACAGTGGACGCGCTGACGAACACGCGTACCGTGGCGTAGGGCCCGGTCGCGGGCCGCAGCGCAACACGGGGGCTTCACATGAACGGTCGCATTTCCCGCGCGCGTCCGATCTCGATGGTGTGCGCGATCACCGTCGCAGTGTCCATGGTCGTGCTCTCCGGGGGGTCGGGATCAGCACGTCCGTCCTCGCCCTCCCCGTCCGGCGCCGGTGTCGTCCCGACGAGCACGGTGCTGGTCCTCGTGGACGACATGCGGACCAGCGACCTGAAGGTGCTGCCGAAGACGCGCAGGTGGCTCGCCCGCGACGGCGTGCGGTTCAGCGCCGCGTACGCGCCGACGCCGTTGTGCTGTCCGGCCCGGGCAACCCTGCTGACCGGTCAGTACGCGCACAACACCGGCGTCTACGACAACCTGGCGGGCGGCATCAGGCCCGGCGGCGTCAGCGCGTTCGACGACGACCTCACGATGGCGACCGTACTGAACGACAGTGGGGTGTCGACCGGCTACGTCGGCAAGTACCTCAACCAGTACCACCATCTGTGGGTGCCGCCCGGGTGGAGCGACTGGCGAGCCGGCATCCTCGACGAGTACCGGTATCGCCATGCCGGCGACTGGGAGGTCGGTGTCGGCCCCGGTCTGGCGACCTACGACGGGATCACCACGTACAACCTCAACGGGGTGGCGCGCACGATCGCGGGCTACGAGACCACCGTCCAGACGGACCTGTCCACCCGGTTCATTCGCCGCAATGCCGCTGGACCCTTCTTCCTGCTGGTGAACTACCTCGCTCCGCACAGCACTCTGACGCCGACCGTCGCGACCGCACCCGTGCCGCACGAGAGCCACGAGCACGACTACGACGGCCTGCAGGCTCCCCGGTCCAGGGCCTTCAACGAGCCGGACATGAGCGACAAGCCAACGGGTCTGCAGCGATCAGCCATGACGCCGCCCACGATCGAGACCACCGACCTGTTCGCGGAGGGGAGAGCCGAGTCCCTACAGTCGGTCGACGACGGCATGATGGCGATCAGGGCAGCGCTGAACCGTCAAGGTGTACTAGGTGACACCAACGTCATCTTCGTCTCCGACAACGGGTTCATGCTCGGCGAGCACCGCATCCCCCTGGGCAAGATCTGGGGCTACGAGCCGTCGGCCAAGGTGCCGTTGCTGATGGCAGGTCCAGGCGTGCCGGCGAGCGGGGTCGTGCGACAACATCCCGTGGGACTGCACGATCTCGCTTCGACCATCACACGCTGGCACGGTCTGGGGCCGATGCCGGGAGCCGACGGGGTGCCGCTGTTCGCCGGACGGGCCCCGCGGCGGGACATCCTGCTGCAGGGCACGTTCGAGAAGAACGCGGCCATCTCCTACACCGGGCTGCGTACGCCGGACCGGCTCAAGTACCTGGAGTACGGGTCCGGCGAGGTGGAGCTGTACGACCTCGCAGCAGACCCGCAGGAGCTGCAGAACCTCGCGGAGGAGCCGGCGCATGCGGAGCTGCGGGCAACGCTGGCCGCCAGGCTGGACGACCTGCGCGACTGCGCGGGAGCCGGCTGTCTCAGGCGCTAGGCGCCAGGTTGTCCAGGCGCTCCTCGCGCACCTCGAACCAGCGCAGCGTGTCGCGGATGCCCTCCTCGATGCTGAGCTCCGCCTGCCACCCGAGCAGCTCGCGGGCCCTGGCGGAGCGGGTGTAGCAGCCGGCCACGTCGCCGGGCCGCGGCGGCGCGTCCACGGTGGGCAGCTCCTCGCCGACGACGGCCCCCAGCGCGTCGACGAGCTCGCGCACGGTGGTGCCGGTGCCGGTGCCGAGGTTGATGACCAGGCTGCCGTCGGCGCCGGCCATGCCCACGACGTCGTCGAACCGCTCGAGCGCCTCAACGTGCGCGCGGGCGAGGTCCCATACGTGGATGTAGTCGCGGATGCCGGTGCCGTCGCGCGTCGGCCAGTCGGTGCCGGTGACGTTGAAGGGCGTCCCGTCGCGCCGGGCCTGCAGCATCTTGCCCAGCGCGTGCGACGGCTCGGGGATCTGCAGCCCGGTGCGCAGGCTCGGGTCGGAGCCGATCGGGTTGAAGTAGCGCAGCGAGATCACCTGCAGGCTCGTGCCCGCGGCCACGTCGGACAGCACCGTCTCGAGCACGGCCTTCGTACGCGCGTACGGCGACTGCGGCTCCAGCGGCGACTGCTCGTCGACGGTGAAGTCGTCGGACGGGCCGTAGATGGAGGCGCTGGAGCTGAACACCAGGCGGGTGCAGCCGTTGCGCAGCAGGGACTGGCAGAACTGGATGCTCTTGGCGACGTTCTCGTGGTAGTAGCGCAGCGGGTCGGCCACCGACTCGGGGACGACGATGAGCGCCGCGAAGTGGAGCACCGCGGCGATGTCGGGGTGGTCGGCGAAGACCCGGTCGACGAGGTCGCCGTCGGCGATGTCGCCCTCGTAGAAGGGGCGGCCGGCCGCGAACTCCCTCCGGCCCGTGACCAGGTTGTCGAGGATGACCGGCTCGTGGCCGATGTCACTGAGCGCGGATGCGACCGTGCTCCCGATGTACCCGGCACCGCCGGCGACTAAGACCTTCACGTGTCGGGAGTCTGGCACAGCACGCGTGCCGCCCGAGGCGGTTCACCGCAGACGCCCGCAGGCGAGCGGCCCCACGGACTTCCCGGCTGGATCGTGAGCCCCGTGCCCTCATAGTCGGAGGTGGACGGTGTTGCGCTGGGGTCGTTGTTGGGGGTCGACCCACGGCGGTGGGGTGTATTCGGGTCGCCGATCGGCTCCGAGCCTCACGGTCCATTCGTTGCGATGCAGGGTGCGGTGGTGGTGGCCGCAGACGAGGACGCCGTTGTCCAGGGACGTGGGTCCGCCGTCGAGCCAGTGGGTGATGTGGTGGACCTGGGACCAGGCTGCGGGCCGTGAGCAGCCGGGAAACGTGCA
This sequence comes from Nocardioidaceae bacterium, assembly GCA_029266455.1. Classification (GTDB taxonomy): domain Bacteria; phylum Actinomycetota; class Actinomycetes; order Propionibacteriales; family Nocardioidaceae; genus JACCWP01. Next base: position 702 of record JAQSWV010000011.1, on the reverse strand, counting down.
CCCGATGTCGCGCAGCTCGACCGCTTTGCGGAGCTCTTTAGTGAACACGCGGGCTGTGCGACCGGCGTCGAGCGGGACGCTGTCGGTGCCGAGCAGCACGGGCAGCACGGCGGCGTCGCAGGCGATGCGGCGTACGGCTCGGGCGCTGAGCGGGGTGCCGGTGTCGAGCAGTCCGGCACCGATCCCGGTGACCAGGCTGTCGTGGTCGATGGTGATGGTCAGGTGCGCCGGGTAGCCGCCGTGGGTGGGGAGCTGGTTGCTGGTCATGGCGCGGCGGGCCAGCTCGACCAGCGCGTCGGCGTACCGCTGGCCGACGGTGCGGTCGTCGCGGTCGACGGTGCCGTCCGAGTGCTGTAGGGGTGTCGGCTTGGCCAACGGTTCCATGGCCGCCGACACCAGTGCCCAGGACTCGCAGTCGAGCTCACCCCGGACCCGGATCCGGCCCCGGTGGTCGAGGCTGCCGCTGAGGCTGTTGTGCCGGTCGGTGTCTCGTGCCTCAGCGCGGGCCAGCTGCTCACCGAGCCGGGTCTCGGCGAGGTCGGGGGCCACCCGCTCCAGCAGGGTCGACCCGAGAGCGGCCAGCACCCCGGCGTGGTAGCGGTCGGCCTCGCCCAGCATCACCCGCTCGGCCTGCGCCTTGCCGTCGACGCCGATGTCGTCGGGCAGGGCGTGCACGGCGGTCGCGATGACCTGGGCCTGGGC
>JAQSWV010000062.1 GCA_029266455.1 Nocardioidaceae bacterium | reverse complement strand
GGCGAAATCCCCCGCCGACGAAACTTTCGACCCGCCGTAACCGGGAGGTCACCATGGCCACGACCGGGCGGCCCAAGAAGCCGACCAAGCTGTCCGTCCTGCACGGCGACCGCAAGGATCGGATCAACACCCGCGAGCCGCAGCCCGCGGAGCTGTCGGTCGAACCTCCGGGCTGGCTGACCTCCGATGCCCGCGAGGTGTGGGATCGGCTGGCCGACGATCTGCGGGTCAAGGGCGTGCTGACCGTGTGGGACACCGAGGCGTTCGCCTGCTGGTGTGACGCGGTGGTCCGCCGACGCAACGCCGCCCAGGCCTTGGACCGTGAGGGCGAAGTGATCGAGATGCCCGTCTTCAACAAGAACGGCGAGCAGACCGGGAACCGGCTCGGCAAGAACCCGTGGACCCTCGTGCTGAACGAAGCGGACGCCCAGGTGCAGCGGTACGCAGCCCGGTTCGGCCTGACGCCGAGTGACCGGGCGTCGCTGAGCATCGGGGAGGCGTCTCGTGAACCAGGAGCCGACCTCCTCTCCGGTTGACCTCGACGATCGCTGGCGTCCGGACGACGACTCGGGTGACGTGTGCCTGTACCGCTTCCGCGGCAAGACCTGCGAGAAGTGGGGCGCCCACTACTGCGAGCCGCGGGCCGACAGGGTCGTGGCGTTCTTCCGGGAGTTGCTGGTCCACATCAAGGGGCCGCTGAAGCGGACCGCGTTCGTCCTGCTGGACTGGCAGGAGTACGAGATCGTCCGGCCTCTCTTCGGGGAGGTGCAGTGGTCGCACGAGTGGAACTGCTATGCCCGTCGCTACCGGATCGCCTACATCGTGGTGGCCCGCAAGAACGGTAAGTCCGAGCTCGCCGCCGGCATCCAGCTGTACCTGCTGGTCGGTGACGATGAGGACTCCTCCGAGGTGTATTGCGCGGCGAAGGACACGAAGCAGGCCGGGAAGGTGTTCGAGCCCGCGCTGCGCATGGTGCAGCTGTCGCCGGTGCTGTCGAAGCGGCTCAAGCACATCAAGAACGCCCGCCGGCTGGTGGACGAGAAGACCGGGTCGCACTACGAGATCCTGACCGCGGACGCCGAAGGCGAGCTCGGGCACAACCCGCACGGGTTCAACCTGGACGAGGTGTTGTCGCAGCCTGACGGGTCGCTGTGGGAAGCCATGACGACAGCCGCGGGCACGCGCCTGCAAGAGTTGATGCTGGCGACAACGACCGAGACCAACGACCCCGCGTCGTTCGGGGCCGATTTGATCGACGAGGCCGAGCGGGTCCAGGAGGATCCGACTCGCGCGCCACACGCGTTCAGCTTCGTCCGGAAGATCCCGTCAACCGACGAGCAGCTGGAGGGCATCCGGCGCACCTTCGCCGACCATCCGCACCTGCCGGTCTCCACGGACGTCTTCGACGAGGCGAACTGGAAGTGGTCGAACCCGGCCCTGGACCAGTTCAAGTCGCGTGACGCGATGCGCAGGCAGGCGCTGGAGGCCCGCAACGAGCCTTCGAAGGAGAACGGGTTCAAGCAGTTCCAGGGCAACCAGCGTGTCGCCCAGGCGCACCGGTGGATGCCGATGCACCTCTACGACGACTCGGCCGGGGATCTGTGGCTCAACCCCGACTACCACCGCGACAGCCTCACCGGCAGGGTCGCGTGGGCGGGGCTGGACCTGTCGGCGAAGTTCGACCTGACCGCATGGTGTCTGCTGGTGCCCGAAGGGCAGCGAGTGCACGCCCTGTGGCGGTTCTGGCTGCCGGAGTCCGCACTGCCCGCTCTGGACAGGCACAACGAGGGCAAGTTCTCCCGCTGGGCCAAGCAGGGCTGGATCGAGGTCACCGAGGGCAACGTCGTCGACTACGACCGGGTCTACGACCGTATCGAGCGGGACGCCGCCGACTTCGACATCCGTGCCGCCGACGCCGACCAGTGGTCCATGGCTCCGGTTCTGCAAGAGGTCGAGAAGCGCACGGGGGTGTGGGAGATCGACGCCTACAACCAGACCTACCAGCGCATCAGCCCCGGTATGACTGACCTGATGGGCCTGGTGAAGGACGAGCTGTTCCTGACCCACGGCAATCCGGTCGCCCGCTTCTGCTTCGAGTCCGTCGATGTCGTCCACTCGAAGATGAACCCGGACCTGATCCGCCCGGTGAAGCCCGACCGCGACAAGGGCGGTTCCCGTATCGACGCCGTGCCCGCCGCGGCGATGGCGGTCAACGCGTGGAAGCGCGACCCGCTGCCCGAAGTGGTCGAAACCCCGCGCCGCGGGATCGTCGTGTCCTCACGGAGGAGGTCCGGGTGAAGCTGTCCGACCTCAAGCCGAAGGACTGGTACGCCCGACTCTCCGCCCGCGCGAACCAGCAGTACGTGGACGCCCTGCGGTGGTGGCAGTACATCAACCTCCAGCAGGATCTGGTGTACGTCGCCCGGATCATCTCCGAGCAGGACAACCGCTTCCCGGCCCTGCTGCTGCCGTGGGCCGACCTCGTGACCGAGGCGGTGATCGAGCGGCTTCGGCTGGAGAGCTTCCTGTCCGGCGAACTGCCGGTGACCGAGCTGGTCAAGAGTTGGAACGACAACGACCTCGCGGTGGCCAGCGACGAGGCGCACAGGGCTTCGGCCGTGAGCGGCCTGCACTTCCTGATGGTCGGGCCTGACGGTCCCGGCGGGTCACCGATGGTTACCACCGAGTACTGCGATCAGGTCGCCGTCGAGTACGACCCGCGCACGCGACAGCCGCTGGTGGGCCTGAAGCGCTGGACCGAGGACTTCGGCGGGATCAACGAGACGCGATCGGTGCTGTTCATCCCCGACGTCCCCACCGTCAGTCAGCGGACCCCTGGTCGCTGTCGGGTGTTCGAGTTCGATCCGAACGGGGATCTCACCGAACTGCCGCGTCTCGGCGACTGGTCGCAGGTCATCGCCGCGGACCCCTCACTTCCCAGCGTGCCGTTCGTGCCGATGCTGACCAACCCGATCCGCGGGCACGGTGTGTCCGACCTCGTGCAGCTCAAGCCGACACTGGATGGCGCGAACCAGATCGCGACGAACATGATGGCCGCGGTCGAGCATCACGCCGTCGGTCGGAAGTGGGTCGTGGGTGCCACGGAGAAGGACTTCGTGGACGAGCACGGCAAGCAGATCCCGCTGTGGAAGGTCGCGATGGGTGACGTGTGGGGCATCCCGCACGCCAAGCCCGGCCAGCGCGGCGAGGACGTCCCCGAGGTCAAGGTGGGCCAGTTCGCCGCCTCCGACCTGCGGAACTTCCACGAATCCCTGAAGACCCTCGCCCAGGTCGCGGCCTCCAAGTACGGGCTGCCGCCGCTCTACATGGGCTACTCCAGCGACAACCCCGCCTCCGCGGAGGCCATCCAGTTCTCCCTTGAGCGTCTCGTGCTGCGAGCCGAGAAGCGCCAACTCTGGTACGGCAGCGCATGGGAACGTGCCGCCCGTCTCCAGTGGGCCATCCTCGGCAAGGACCCGGCGGACATCTCCGGGCTGGAGTCGAAGTGGCGCAACGCCGCCACCCCGACCATGGCCAGCAAGATGGACGCCGCGGTCAAGGCCGTCGGCGGGCCGGTCATCGACCAGGAGCAAGCCTGGAACGACATCGGCTACTCCGAGGCCACGAAGCAGGCCATGCGGGATCGGGCGCGGCAGCGCGGTGTGGCCTCCGCGCAGTCGTTGCGCGAGTTTGACCGAACCGACGTGCCCGTAGAGGTGCCCAGTGCTCCCGTCCTCCGTAGCTGAGGTCGGCCGGGGGTACGCGGGGTTGGTCGAGGAGAACGTCATCGAAGGGCTCTCCCTGGTCGACCGGGCACTCCGGCGCGGCTACCGCTCCCCGGAGGCGTGGCGGGACTCGGTGCAGTCCATCGGCGACCGCCTGCTGACACTGCAGGTGCTGATCGCGGCCCTGGCCGACGCCTACCTCAACGACGTCCTCGACGTCCAGGGCGAGGATCCGTCCGCGGAGGCCCTCGTCGACCCTGCGGCGTTCGCGGACCTGGCCGACGGTGGCGGGTCGTGGCTGCAGACGCTGGTGTACGCGCCCAACTCGATCCGGGCGCCGGGTGCCGACTGGCGGACGCAGTTCGACTTCATCGCCAAGTCCATCGTCAAGGGCGGCCTGAACGACACCGGGCGGTCCTCGGTGCAGACCGGGATGCAGGCCCGGCCCGCGACGCGCTGGTACGTGCGGATGCTGGTCGGCAAGTCGTGCGCCCGGTGCGCGATCCTCGCCGGCCGCAAGTACCGGTCCACTGTGCCGTTCAGGCGACACAAGCGGTGCGACTGCAAGCACATCCCCGCGGCCGAAGCGGTGGATGACTGGACCGTGGACGCGAACCAGTACTTCGACTCCCTCTCCGCCGACGAGCAGGTCAAGGCGTTCGGCAAGGCCGCGGCGGAAGCGATCCGCCTCGGCGCCGACCCGGCCCAGGTAGTCAACGCCGAGTCCGGCGTCTACGTCGCCCGCGCCTACGGCCAGGAAGTCCTCGCCACGTCCACCGGCACCACGGTCCGCGGCACGGCGGGGAAGCTGCTGGCCGACGAGGGCACCGAGAAGCGCCCGGGCAGCCGCTACCGCTATGCCACCACACCCCGGCTCATGCCGGACGAGATCTTCCTCCGAGCCGAACAGCTCGGGTGGGACCGCGAAGAAGTCCTGAGGCAGCTCAGGCGCTTCGCATACGTGCTCTAACCCCTCAACTCGACCACCCCCAGTGGGACGCCGGACGACGACGGCGTGCCGGTCGAGGGCTTCCGTCGGTACTCCCTTTCGGAGGAAGCAGTGACCCAGCCCGATCCCGCTCAGCAGCCCCCCGTGCCGACCCCGCCGAAGACGTTCACGCAGGACGAGGTGAACGCCTTCCTCGCCGAGGACCGGCGCAAGGTGCAGGCGAGGTACGCCGACTACGACGACCTGAAGACCAAGGCGTCGAAGTTGGACGAGATCGAGCGCAACAACCTGTCCGAGGTCGAACGGCTCAGGGCGGAGTCCGAGCGGATCGCCAACGACTTGGCGACCGAGCGCGCGACCCGCCTGCGCCTGGAGATCGCGTCGGCGCACGAGATCACCGGGGACGACCTGGTGCTGCTCACCGCGACCGACGAGGAGACGTTGCGGGCCCAGGCGGCCCGCATCCAGGCGAAGAACACCGCAGCCGCGACGGCCGCTGGCTCCGCGCCGCTACCCGGACAGGGAACGCCCGCCACCGCACCCACCACGGGCTCGGTGGCCGCTGGCGAAGACCTCTACCGCCAGCTCCACCCGAAAACGTAAGCCCTGAAAGGGGATAGACCGCATGGACCTCACGCTGAGGACCGAAAGCTGGGGCACGGACGATCAGTCCTGGCTGGGGTCCCGTCACGGCATCGGAGAGTGCGCGAGCGTGACGCTCGACAAGTCGACGTTCACGCTGGGCACCCACTACCCGGACGGCTACTTCAAGTCCGGCATCGCACTGGCGAAGATCACCGCGACCGGCAAGTACGGCCCCTACGACAACGCGGCCGTGGACGGCAGGAGCACCCTCGCCGGGTTCCTGTTCGCCCCGGTGCCGGTCGCCACGGCCGACCAGGACCCGGTCGGCGCGATGCTCGACCACGGCAAGGTCGTCCTCGCCAAGCTCCCCGTCGCTGTCGACGCCGCCGGTCAGACCGACGTCGCCGGCCGGATCATCTTCTACTGAGAGGGGTGACGTAAATGGACATCTACACCGAGTACATCACCCCCGCGCAGCTCACCGGCTACTCCCGCGCGGCCCTGCAGGACCGGCCCGAGAACCAGTTGATCCTGAGCCAGTGGTTCCCGTACAACGGGGTCAACGACCTGTCCTACCGGTTCACCCGAGGCGGCGGCGACCTGCTGCTGGAAGCGGCCGACTTCCGTGCCTACGACGCCGAGCCGAGCTTCGGTCGCCGGGCAGGGATCGCCCGCGTCACCGGTGACCTGCCGCCCATCGCGCGGCAGTACCTGCTGGACGAGTTCAGCAACCTCACCGCGCGGCGTGCGGACGACACCGAGTTCCGGGACCTGTTCCTGCGTGACGGTGCCCGGATCGCGCGGGAAATCGACATCCGGATGGAGTTCGCCCGCGCCGAGGCGCTGGTGTCCGGCACGGTCACGCTCAACGAGCGCGGCGTGCAGGCCACCGTCGACTTCGGCCGGTCGGGCTCCCACGTCGTGGCCCCGTCGGTGCTGTGGTCCAACCACGCCACCTCGACCCCGATCAGCGACCTGCAGACCTGGCGGGACGTGCTCGTCGCCGACGGTCAGGGCGCCGGGGCGATCATCATGTCCACCACGGCCATGAACCACCTCCTGCGCAACGTCGAGGTGCAGGGCCTGGTGTACCCGCTGGCGTCCACCCCGCCGCAGGTCACCCGCGCCCAACTGCAGCAGGTACTGGCCGACTTCGGCCTGCCGCCCATCACGGTCTACGACGGCCAGGCGCGGCGCAACGGCACCCTGCAGCGGTTCATCGCCGCGGACAAGGTCATCATGCTGCCCGCGAACGGCACCGGCCTCGGCGCCACCGTGTTCGGCGCGACCCTCGAATCCCAGATGCCGGAGTACGGCATCGGCCAGGGTGACCTGCCCGGCCTCGTGGTCGCGGCGTTCATCCAGCGGGAGACCCCGGTTCGGGTGCTCACCATCGGCTCCGCGATCGCGCTGCCGGTGCTGGCGTCCCCGAACGACACCCTCGTCGCCGACGTCTACTGAGGAGGCTGACATGGCGCGCAACCTCACGGCCAACGTGAACGTGGACGGCACCTGGTACGGGCCGAGCTTCCCCGACGCCAAGGTGACCGCCGACGTGGAGAAGGCCATCAGCAACGAGAAGGTGTGGACCGGATCGGCCGACGCGCCGACGGTGGAGTCCACCGACGTGAAGGAGCCGCCCCGCAAGGGCCCCGGCTCCGGCCAGGAAGCCTGGGTGAACTTCGCCCGGGTCAAGGGCGTCACCGAGACCTTCGACTCCAAGGATGCGCTGATCGCGCACCTGGAGGACGCGGGCCACATCACGAAGGGCTGAGTCGATGGCCACGTACGCAACCACCACGGACGTGGCCACCCGCCTCGGCATCGACGGCTTCGACGACGTCGAGGACGCCCAGTGTCAGGCGCTGCTGGAGGACGTGTCCGAGATCATGCGGGCACGTCTGCCCAGCCTCGACACCTGGATCACCGACGCCCTCGTGACCGCGGGTCTCGCGAAGACGGTGGCGTGCTGGTTGGCGATGCAGTGCATCAACGTCGTCAACGTCGGCGTCGGCACCTCCTCCGAGACCCACCCGGAACACGCGGTCACCATCTCCAACGCCGCCTCCACCGGCGTCGATCTCACCGACGCCCAGATCGACATGCTCACCCCGGCCAGCCTCAAGGTCGGAGGCAAACCGTTCTCGATCCGCCCAGGGGGCGACGACTGATGAGCGACATCATCCGACTCCGAGACGCCGAGGGGCGGACGCACTTCACCGCCCGCGGCTCCCAGCGAGCCGAGCAACTCCTCCGTGACGGCGCCGAAGACCTCGACCCGCCGAACCCCGCACCGGAAACCGAACCGGAGGTGACCGATGCGCCCGAACCTCCCGCACAGGGTGACGATCCGGACACCGGGACCGCCGACGGTGGATCCGGTGACGGGCAACGAACGACCCGGTCCGGCCGTCGTGGAAATCGGGGTACCGGCACGGCTGAGTCAGAGCCCGGTGGGGAACATCAGCCAGCAGGCTGAACTGCTCGCCACCCAGAACACCGTCATCTCGTTCTGGACCATCCTGACCGGCCCCCGGTCCGGGCTCGCCTTCAACAGTGAGGTCGAGGACGAGGACACGGGCCGGAAGTTCGTGGTCGCCGGTCAGGTGGCCAGACGTCCGGACCGGAACCCGAAGTTCCTGGCCGCGGCAGCGCGGCTCATCTCCGACATGCAGGCGTAGCCGCAGTCACCCTCCGAAGGAGAAGCCATGCCCGCGACCGCGGTGACCGTCAACAACCTCGACCACAAGACCGCCGCGGTGAAGGGCACGCCCGTCGCCTGTGACGCGGTCAACGGCAACAGCGCCACCAACGGCGGCACCCTGCGATTGGAGTTCACCTCCACTGCGGGCGGCACCGTCACCTTCAACTTCCCCAACTCGGTGGACGGCCAGGCCGTGACGCCGCTGACCTACACCTTCACCGGTGCCCAGACCCGCGTCGCGGCAGGTTGGCCGGTGAGCATCTACGGCAGCACCGTGACGTGGCTGGCGTCGGTGAACACCATCACGGTGTTGGCGGAGCAGGTGTAGCCATGGCTGCGCGGGTCACCGTCTACACGCGGCAGGCGCTCGCGGAGGCCTACCGCCTCTCCACCCCCAGGCGGGTGGCGATCGCGCACGAGATGGTCGCTAGTGCCCGCGGGTCCGCCGCAGTGGAGACCGGCCTGTGGCAGTCCAGCTACAGCGTTCGGGCGGACGGCGAACGCGTGTTCGCGATCAACGATGACCCGGCGGCGGTCTTCATCATGTTCGGCACGGTCGACACTCCGCCGCACATGGAGCTCGTCCGCGCGGGGCAACGCTACGGCCGCTACAGCGGATGGCAGGCCAGGGGGTGAGCGGTGGAGTCCGATCTCCCCTGGATCCCAGGGGCCATCCGCGAAGCGCTGCTGGAGGACGCCGAGTTCGTCTCGGCATGCGGCGGCGCCAGCAGGATCGCCACCACTCGGGCACCGTCAGACGTAACCAAGCCGTTCGCGCTCACACGGCTGGTCGTGAACTCGGTAACCACTCTCGGTGGCGGCGGATACCGCGCCTGGGTGCAGATCGACGGTTTCTGCCCCGCAGGCGGCTTCAGCGGCGAAGAGGCTGAACCGATCGTGTGGCGCATCGCAACCCGCGGGAAACGCGCTCTGGAACAGGTCCGGAACCGGGCCTACCAGACCATGCACTTCTCGTGCCACCCGCGCGCGGTGGGCGCGCTCGACCCGGACGACAGCCGCGGCGACGACACCCCCCTCAGCAGAGCGGCGGCACAGATCGAAGTCGTCATTCACAACATCTAGATCTCCGGCCCGCCGTGGGCTGGCCGCCTTGCGCGGCGGGCCGGACCTTTCTCGGCGGCCACGGCACGACTCCTACAAGGCGGCCAGCCCACGAGCGCCCGACGACCGGGCCCATAGTAGGAGGTTGCTTTGAGCACCTACGCAGACCCGTCCAAGGCCAACGTGTGGCAGGACGGAGACGCCTTCCGCGCGCCCGCCGGAACCGCGATCCCGGCCGACATCTTCGCCGCCAGCCTCACCGGATGGGAGGCGTTCGGCGGCATCCAGGCGGGCTTCGTCATCGACCGTCCCCGCGAGGTCACCCGCCTGCCCATCTTCAACAAGCAGGGCACCTACAAGACCCGCAAGGGCCAGGAAGAGCCGGTCATCCGGATGCGCCCGGTGGACATGTCCAAGGCCACCGCGCTCACCCTGCTCACCGGCGGATCCATCACCGCGGCCAACGGCGGCTACCGCATGGACGAGGGCGACGAGGAGGAGTTCGCCTACATCGTCCGCGTGCAGGACGGCACCGACTGGAAGGCGTACTACGCCGAGAAGGCCGAGCTGTCCAACCGTCCCTCGGAGACCCTCAACGAGCAGGAGATCGCGGGCTGGGACATGGAGATCACGCCTCTCGTCCCCGACAGCGGCGGCAAGCCCCTCATCCCGTTCCTGTCCAGCAACCCCCTCCTCTAGGAGCACGACATGACGCAAGGCGGCCACGACGTACTCGACCTTGATCCCCTCGTGGTGTCCCGGTCTCTCAAGCCCCAGACGATCCGACTCGGCGGCAGGGAGTGGACCCTGAAGCGGGACTTCACCTCCGAGCAGGTGGTCGACTTCTGGCAGATGGTCAGCGACGGCCAGTCGACCAAGGCGTTGTGCATGCTGGTCGGCGACACCGACGGGCCCGCGTTCGCGAAGCTGGCACTCGCCCTGCCGACAGAGACCGGCGCTCCGATCTTGCGCCGCATCTACCAGGCGGCGGGGATGCTCAAGCGCCCCGACGACGGGAGCGCCGAAGACGGGGACAAGTCGGGGGAATCCTAGGCGTCCTGACCGCGGTCCTCGGACCTTGGTGGGACGCCTGCACCGTCGACTTCAGGCAGCATTACCACTGCCCGCTCAGGGAAGCGTGGGAGACGTGGCCGGCGGGGGAGTTCGTCGCCCATGTCGAACGCCTCGTCCATCTGCCCACCTCGGCACTCGCCCGGCAGCTGGGCGTCAACTGGAGCGCGCACGAGGAGAACACCGCCGCGCTGTACGAGGTGCTGCACTACTGGCTCGGGCTTGAGTGGATCGACCGCACCCTGGACCCCAACGATCCCGAGTTGCAAAAAAGGCGCGCGGAAGACGCACGCAGTGGGATCAAGCCGCCCCCGTATCCGCTCGTGCCGCCAGTCGCACTGCGGCCGGAGGACGTAGCGAAACGGCGTCACCAGGCGTACCTCGCCGAGGTGGAGAGGTGGAAGACGCCGCCGGCCGAACGGCGGCAGGTCAGCACCACCGAGTTCGACCAGTTCCTGAATGCCTACTCGTCCTGACCAACCAGCTGGACGGTCAGGACGCGGAACCCTTCCGGACTTCCGCGTCCTCTGCCGCACGCGCGGCCAAGTCGCCGCGAAGCCCGTCACTTGCCTGGATCGCCACGGGCAGCACCAGGCCGAGCCCGACGGCCCAGAAGCCGAGGGCGAAGGGCCACACGTTGACGGCGGGCACGACGAACACCAGCAGGCCCGCGAGCAGCAGTAAGCCGCCCATCAGGCCCTTGGTCAACCGGTCCATGACTCCTCCTCGGACTCGTACACACGGCAGTCGTACCTGATCTACCCATCGTTACATCGCGCCGCGAGGAGGTGTCCTCGTGGCTGGTGGCCGCATCGAGATCGAGGTCGCACCGGACCTTTCCGGGTTCGGATCGAAGCTGACCGCCGGCCTCAAGGGCCAGAGCAGCTTGGCGGGCAACCTCGGCCGCGGACTGGGGCTTGCCCTGGTCGGCGGCACGACCATCGCCGCGGTCGGTCTGAAGAACGTCATCGAACTAGGCAACGAGTACACCGCCAACCTCAACGAGCTGCAAGCCGTGACCCGGGCGACCGGAACCGAGATGGCCCGCGTCGGAGAGCTCGCGAAGGAACTGGGCTCCGACCTGTCCCTGCCCGGCACCAGCGCCGCCGACGCCGCAGCGGCCATGAAGGAACTGGCCAAGGGCGGTCTGGACCTCGATGAGGCCATGACCGCGGCCAAGGGCACGCTTCAGCTCGCCGCGGCGGCACAGATCGAGGCCGCACAGGCGGCTGAGATCCAGAGCGACGCACTGAACCAGTTCGGCCTGTCCGCGGAACATGCCGCACACGTCTCCGACGTGCTGGCCAACACTGCCAACGCGGCGAGCGGCGAGATCACCGACATCGCAAACGCGCTGAAATACGTCGGCCCGGTGGCGAAGGCCGTCGGCGTCGACATCGACGGCGTCGCCACCGCCATCGGTCTCATCGCCACCCAAGGCATCCGGGGCGAGCAGGCCGGTACAGCGCTGCGAGGCATGATCGCGTCTCTCGCCGCACCGTCGAAGCCCGCCGCAGCGGCCATGAAGGAACTGGGCATCCAGGCCTTCACGGCCGAAGGGAAGTTCGTCGGCCTCCGTGCGATCACCGACCAGCTTTCCATCGCCAAGGGAAAGCTGACCGAGGCCGAGTTCACCGCAGCCGCCGCGACCGCCTTCGGAAACGAAGGTATGACGGTGGCGAGCGCGCTCGCCTCGACCGGCGCGAAGGCCTACGACGACATGGCGGTCGCCGTCGGTCGCGCGGGCGGTGCGGCTGACGTCGCTGCGGCCAAGATGAAGGGCCTTGGCGGCGCGCTCGAAGGGTTCCAGTCGCAGGCCGAGACCAGCGGCATCGAGATCTACGAGGCGATCGACGGGCCGCTGGAGGCTCTCGTCAGGTCTGCCACCGGCTGGCTCGACGAACTCGACGATGTCGTTGTCCGTGGCATCGAGACGGCCATCGCCGCGGCCGAGATCTACGGGCCTCGGCTCGCGACCGCCCTGGAGTCGCGCGGCCAGGCCGTGGTGCGGGCGGCGGAGAACGTCCTCAAGCCGCTTGCCGAGGGCGCGGTGGCCCCGCTGAACGAGGCGCTGAACACCGGTATCGGCCTGTGGGACAACTTCACCGGCGTCCTCGACAACGCACAGCAGGCAGCGTCGCCGCTGGCCGAAGCCGTGGGCGACCTGGCAGACCAGTCCGCCGACGGCGGTGGCGCGGTCAACACTCTCGCCGCCGGCGTCGGGCTGTTCGGTGACGTGCTGGAGGGCGTGTCCGCTCTGCTTCAGCCTGTCGGGCAACTGCTCGGCGTCGTAGTCGAGGGGTTCACCTCGCTGCCCGGACCGGTTCAGACGGCGGTAGCCGCGCTGGTGGCGTTCCGGATCGCACGCTCCGCACTGGGGGATACGCAGGCGTTCTCGGGTATCCGCCAGTTCTCGGACGAGATGAGGGTCCAGCGCTCGCTCGCTGCGGCCAACGGCGAGGAAGTGACCCGCCTCGGGTCGGCGATGGCCGCGTACCGGACCTCGACCGTCGGCGCGGTCGCGGCTACCCGTGACTTCACTGACCAGACAGCCGCGGTGAGGGCCGGTGCCGCTGCGGCAGGGCAACCCATCGGCGTCATGACAGCGGCGTTGGGCACCCTCTCCGAACGGTCCTCGACCCTCGCAACGCTCCGCACCTCGTTCGAAGGCGCGGCGGCAGGCGCTACACGATTCGGCACTGCGGCAGGGATCGCCGCGGCGTCCGGCACCGGGCTCAGGCTGGCCGCCGGCGGTCTGGTGAGCGCGCTGGGTGGACCGGCGGGCCTTGCCATCGGCGCCGCAGCAGTCGGCCTGTCCCTTCTGGCAGGACGGCAGGCCGATGCGGCAGCCAAGGCGAAGCAACACGCCTCGGCAGTTGACGGTCTCGCGGCGGCGCTCGAAGAGTCCAACGGGCAGATCAGCGAACAGGTCCGCCTGGCTGTCGCCCAACGCTTCCTCGGCGACGAGTTCGAAGACGCGTCGAAGGCGGCCAAGGACTTCGGCGTCTCGATGGACTCTGTCACCGACGCGGCACTGAAGCAGGGGTCGGCCTACGACGACCTGAAGGCCAAGCTCGAAGCGATCATCAAGGCCGGGACGACCCAGGGTGAAGGTTTCGGGGTCTCGATCGGCAACGAGGACGCCGAGCGGGCACAGAAGCTCCTCGACGCCCTGAACGAACTCCGCGACACCACCGACGACACGGCTGAGAAGCAGCGTCGCCTCAAGGAAGCGGTGGCCAGCGGCACGGCCTCCATGCTCGACGCAACCGACTCCGGGCGTTCCCTGTCCGCGTCGATGGGAGTGCTCGCCGACGAGACGGCGAGCGCCGACGATCGGGCCCGTGCCCTCCGCGACGCTTTGGATGCCTTGTCCGGCGGGGCAGTGAGCCTGGAAGCGGCGAATGCTCGCCTGAATGAGCAGCTGTCGCGCCTCGGGGAGGCGTTCGGTACCAACGTGGACAAGACGCAGGGCTGGGGGGCGGCGCTTCTCAATGCGGATGGCTCCATCAACACGGTGGTGGCGAACGGCCGGAAGTTGTTCGACGGTCTCCGTGACATCTCCGGCACCACGGCGGAGGTCGCGCAGAAGACCTACGACCTCGCCATTAGCCAGGGCGACGCCATGCCTGTGGCGCTGGGTAAGGCCACCGCAGCGGCACAGGCGACACGCGAGACGTTCGTCGGCATGGCCGCCCAGTTCGGTCTCACCTCCGAGCAGGCGGCGATCCTCGCGGACCGATACGGGTTGATCCCGGGGGACGTGTCGACGCTGATCCAAACGCCGGGGATGACCGACACTCAGCGCGAGTTGGTCGTCCTGAAGGGGTTGGCGGACAACATCCCGGCCGACAAGCCCATCACTGTCCGGTCCCTGTCGGACGAGGCCAAGGCGAAGCTGATCGACCTCGGCTACACCGTGACCAGTACGCCGAACAACGTGACGATCACAGCAAACTCGTCGGCGGCCCGGCAGGAGCTGGACCGGTTCCTCAGCGCACCCGCGACGAAGACGGTGACGCTGATCTACCAGGACAGCCGTGCGGGCATAGGTCCGAGGGCTGTCAACCATGACGGCAACTACCTGCTGCCCATGGCCGCAGGCGGGATGACGGGCCTCACTCCGATGCGAGGTGGGATTGCCTCGATCGTTCCGCCGAACACTTGGCGGGTCATCGGGGATCGCATGGTGGATCCCGAGGCGTACATCCCCATCAACAACTCGTCCCGATCCCAGCAGATCCTGATGCGGACCGCTTCGGAGATGGGCTACGACCTGATCCGCAGGTTTGCCGCCGGTGGCATCGCCGGAACCGCCTCCCCGCCGGGCGTGCCAGCGTCAACCCTGCCGAGGGGGGCGGTGGAGAAGCACTTCCACCTCGCGGTCTACAACGCGAGTAACTCCACCGTCGATCTCCGCGCCCAGTTCGCGCGCCTGGAACTGATGTCGGGGATGTGATGAGTTGAGCGAAACCGTCACGTGGATCGACCCCGATGGTGCGTCCACCACGCTGAACGGCGGGCCGGACACGTTCGTCACCTGGGACGTGTCAGGCCGGTTCGCGCCGCCCGCACGGTTCGACGAGGAAGGCATCCCCGGCGGGGACGGCTCCAGTCTGCGGGCGGTGCGGCACGACACGCGGGAGTTCACACTCCCGGTGTGGATCGAGGCTCCTGACCAGGGCGCGCTTCGGGCCGCGAAGCGCGCCCTGGTCAGGTCGATGAACCCCAAGCGTGGCGATGGGCTGATTCGCGTGACGTCCCCGATCGGGGACCAGCGGGAGATCGTGTGCCGCGTCGCCGCCGGCCTTGAAGGCGTGGAGCGGATCGACGACACCAGCGGTCTGTGGATGCAGATGTTCCCGCTCGTGTTCCGCGCCAACAACCCGTACTGGCGGGACATCTCCGACATCGCGGCCACCTACACGGTGGGCACACCGTCCACGTTCTTCCCGTTCTTCCCGATCAGGTTGAGCAACGCCCAGGTGTTCACCGACGCCTCCCCGGACAACGTCGGCGACGTCGACGCGTGGCCGGTGTGGACCCTCACAGGTCCCGGCTCGACGATCTACCTCCGCAACCTCACCACCGGCTATGTGCTGAACCTGGCCACCACCCTCGGGTCTGGCGAGTCGGCGGTCATCGACACCCGCCCGGGAGCCAAGACCGTCACCAAGGCCGACGGGACGAACCTGTTCTCCCAGTTGTCGAACAGTTCCTTCCTGTGGCCGCTGGAGCCGGGCGTCAACTCCCTGCGCATCGAGATGTCGGGAGCGACCGCGGCGTCGTCGGTGTCGATGGCGTTCCGTCCGCACTATCTGTCGCCGTGAGGTGGTCATGACGTGGACCGTCTATGCCCGTGACCCCTCGCTCCGCCGAGTCGGGCAGGTCGACGACTTCGTGCGGCTGCAGTTGGTGCGGAAGTTCAACGACGTGGGCAGCTGGGTGTTGGAGTTGGACGGCCGGGCGCCGCTGGCGGCACTGCTCACCACCCCGGGCTACGGCATCGAAGTGGTCCGGCACGACGACGGCGTGGTCACGCCGGTGTTCTCCGGGCCGATGAGACTGCGGCAGCGCTCGCTGAAGGTCGACTCGAACCGGCTCGTCCTGGGCGGTTACGACGACAACGTGTGGCTGCGTCGGCGGTGGGCCGCCCCGCAACCGGCGACCGCCACCCCGCCCTACGCGACCCAGGCCTACGACGTCCGCACCGGGACGTGCTCGACGATCCTGCGCCAGTACGTCGACGTCAACGTGGGCCCGTCCGCCCTCGCGGTGCGACGAGTGCCCGGGATGGTGTTGTCCGCCGACCCCGGCACCGGGGTGAGTGTCACGGGCCGTGCCCGGTGGCAGGTGCTCATGGACCTGCTCCGTGAACTCGCCCTCGCCGGCGGCGGGCTGGGCTTCACGGTCACCGCGTCGCCCACCGTCTCCGGGCAGATCGACTTCCTGACCTACATGCCCAGCGACAAGACCGGCGTGGTCCGGTTCAGCCGGGAGCTGGGGACGCTGTCGGAGGCCGAGTACGAGTCGGCCGCCTCGGACGTCAACTACGTCGCCGTCGGCGGATCCGGCGAAGGCACGGCGCGCACGGTCGTGGAGCGGCCGAGCCCTGACGAGGTCAACGTGTGGGGCCGCATCGAGTCCTTCGTGGACCGCCGTGACACCAACGACGCGACCGAACTCGGACAGGCCGCCGACGAAGCGCTCGCGGACGGGGTCGGGGAGACCCGACTGTCCCTCGCGCCAGTGGACGTCCCCGGTCAGCAATGTTCCGCCGGCTCGCCGCAGCCGAACGCAACATCCGCAACTTGGAGAGAAGGTGACGAGTGGCGACCACACTGGAGGCGTACGCCCCGTTCGCGACGGGCGCCGGTGCCAATGTCACCGAGGACACGTGGCGCAAGTTCATGGCCCTCAACCAGGGGGGCAGCGGAGTGCTGCGGGGAGTCCTCCAAGACTTCGTCCTCTTCGCTGACTCCACCGGCATGCAGGTCAAGGTCGCGCCCGGAGAGTGCTGGATCCGCGGCCACTGGGGAACCAAGACCACCGAGACCATCCTGCCGATCGCGACGAACTCGTCAGGCAACCCCCGCAAGGACCGGGTCGTCCTCCGCGCCGACTTCCTCAACGACCGCATCGAGCTGGACGTCCTCACCGGTACTCCCGCCGTGACTCCGGTCGCTCCGACGCTGACACAGAACAGCTCGATGTGGGAGACGTCGCTGGGCTACGTCTCCGTCCCGGCAGGTGACGACACGATCGGCCTCAGCCAGATCGACCGGACGGGAGCTTGCGACTACACCAGCTCGTTCACGAAGTACACGCGGGCGACCGGATCGAACCAGCTGATCCCCACCAGCACCCTGACGAAGGTTGAGTTCACCAGCGCGGTGCAGTTCTCCTCGTCGGGCGTGACGGTCAGCGGCACGAACAACACGGACTTCACGCTCGCCCGCGGCGGGGAGTGGACGATCACCGCCTGCCTGAACTGGCAGTCCACCGGCAGCGACTTCGACGGATCCCGCTACCTGATCATCGGCGACACGTCGGGCCCCACCACCCGCTACGCGGTGGCCAGCACCCGCCCCGACCCGACCGACATCGGACTCGGTGGAGCGCTGAACACCACCGTGACGGACCGGTTCGCCGTCGGCACCGCGTTCAGCGTGTGGGCCTACCAGAACTCCGGGTCCAGTCTCAACGTGGCCCCGTCGTCCTCCATCGCCCCCGTGCTGATAACCCTGCGATGGAACGGATGGTGACCGTGAGACGCACGCTCGTCGCGGTCACCGTCGCCCTGCTTGTCGCCCTGCTCGTCGCACCCGTCGCGCGACCGGCGCCACTCACCGGCTCCACCTGGTGCACCAACAAGGACTCCCTCGCCCTCATCGCGGGGTCCTCCGGCACCGGCTATCTGACCACCGGCTACAACAGCCCCGACGGCACCTACAGCCCCACCGCGTACGGCTGGTGGCGGTGGGTGACCAAGCGCGCGGCGAACGCATGGGGAACCCTCTCCTTCAACTACAGCCACGTCGGGGCGACGACAGCGGACTTCCTCCCCAACGGAAGGTGGCTGTCGACCACCGGCGCCGTCGCCGACCTCGGCCAGAACCAACCCGACCTCGTGGTCATCAGCCTCGGCACCAACGAGTACCTGACCCAGGTCGACCCGGCGGTGTTCGAGGGGAACCTCCGCCGGTTGGTTCAGGACATCCACGCCGCGAGCCCACGTACCGCGATCCTGCTGGCCGTGCAGTGGACCTCCCACCTCCCCAACCCCACCTACGTGTGGGAGCAGTACAAGCAAAAGATCCAGTCCGTGGCGGTGTCGGAGATGGCCGCGATGGTGGACCTGCGCCAGTACCTCATCCCCGCGTCCGATCCGGACTGGGCGCGCTTCTACCAC
>JAQSWV010000010.1 GCA_029266455.1 Nocardioidaceae bacterium | reverse complement strand
CTTCAGTCCGAGGGGCACGCCGCCGATGTTGTCTGTGGCGTTGCGGGGGAGGCCGTCGAAGCGCCAGTGCACGCCCAGGTATACGCGGCTGAGGGCGTTTTCCTTGATCGGCGTGGCCAGGTCGGTGAATCGGCGTAGGTGCCGTGGGCGAAGGTGGCCGCTGGAGCTGGTGGTGGCGCCGTTGAGCTCGTCGGAGACGAAGTCGAACGCGTTGGCGGTCTCGGCCGGCGGGTTGCTGGCCAGCACGTCGGCCACGGTGATCGGGGATCCGCCGTAGAACATCCGGATGGTCTGGAACACCGCCGCCCCGAACGTCGCGTGCCCGGAGGGGTAGGCGGGGAACGGGGGCGTGAAGTCGGGCTTGGTGGTCTGGTTGGAGTTGGGCGCTCCGAGCGGGAGCCAGAACGGGTCGCAGTCTGGGGTGCTGTTGACACCGGCCACCCCGGACGGGCCGTCATTGGGCGACGCCTCCCGGATCCCGATCACCGGCCGCCACAGGTTGTAGTAGTACTTCCAGTACCACGCCTCGATCCCGGCGTCGGCCATGGCGACGTTGGCGAGCGCGAACAGCTCGGCCATGTCCTCCACATCGGTGCCCCGGTTGGTCGCGATCGTCCGCAGGATCTGGTTGTACAGCCGGGGCGGGGTGCCCAGGTTGTTCACGCCGTCGTAGGCCCAGTAGTGGCCCATCACGGTGTGGTCCGGTGTGCGGGTGCTGCTGTGCAGTGCCCCGAGGTCGCGGACCTCGTCGTGGTCGGCCTTGTAGTGGGCGTCGGCGAGGTAGTCGGACAACGCGTAGCCGGGCGGCGGGTCCAGCGGGATGTGCCCGTGGGGCGGCTGCAACACGAAGTGCGCGACGTTGCCCCACTGCGGGCCGAGGAACGGCTGGGTGTGGTCGACCGGGTCGACCCGGTGCCGGCCGTAGGCAGATGACGACGCGTAGTGCGGCTGGTCGCCGGCGCCGTCGCCGCCGCGGCCGGCCAGCAGCGCCGTCGCCACCTCGACCCCGACCCGGTGGCCGTCATCCATCCCCGCCCCGCCGGGCATCACATGGCCAGCGGCGTGGGCGGTGAAGTAGTCCTCGTGCTCTGGCCACAGTGACGACAGGGTGCACTGCGCGGCCGCGGCGACCGCGGCGTCCCGGGCGGCGTCAGTGCTCGGCCCGGAGTAGCCGACGCCGGTGTAGGTCGGCTTCGTGCCACGCACCGCCACCACCGCGTCCCGCATCGCCAGGTGCACCATCGCGAACGCCCGCGAGCTGCCTGTCGGACCGCGCGTGGGAAACGGCTTCTTGACCTCGACACCGGTGTGGTCGCGCGCGTTGGCCTCGAGCAGTGCGTCGTTCCAGTACACGATGGGATCGATCATCAGGACTCCCGCTCCTTGCCATCACACCAGCGCTCCGACGGGCGCCAGCAACAACCTTCAGGAGGCGGCAGGGGGGAACCGTGATACCGACATACCGCGACAGCCCGAACTACGCCCGGCTACGAGGCTCGATGACCTGCATGACCCGCCGTTGACGCCGCCTGGCGGCAACCGTGCAGGGCGTCCCTCAGTCCTAAAGGCTCACGCGGCCACCAGCATCAGTGACTGGCGAACGGGGCACCTCCGGCCCGAGAACTCGCCCAACCGCTGCAGTTGAATAAGTTTTCGAGTTGTGTGACCGCCTTCGGCGTGTTTGTCTGGAGGCCTCGTGGTCGAGAACGGCTGCCACGTTCCCCCCAGCGGTGCACAGGGAGCGTTCGCATGCCACAACTTGCCCCCAGCCCACATCCGACCCAGACCGCAGATGGCGGCACGCGTGCCGAGCAGACCGCCCGACTTCTCCGCCAGGCAGCCGACAGCTCAGAGCCGGAGCGCAGCCGGCTGCACGACGAGGTGGTCCAGCTCAATCTCGTCGTGGCCACCGCGATCGCACACCGTTACCGCGGGCGCGGCGAACCCGTCGACGACCTCGAGCAGGTCGCCGCCCTGGGATTGGTCAAGGCCGTCCGCGGATTCGACGTCACCCAGGACAAGGACTTCCTGAGCTATGCCGTCCCCACCATCAGCGGCGAGGTGAAGCGGCACTTCCGCGACTACGCCTGGAACGTCCGCCCGCCACGCCGCATCCAGGAGCTGCAGCCGCGGATCACGACCGCGCTCGACCGGCTCACCGCCCGCCTCGACCGCGCGCCGACGCCGGACGAGGTCGCCGCGGAGCTCGACACGAGCGCCGACGACGTGATCGAGGCGCTGTCCAGCGACGGCTGCTTCCACGCCGCCTCGCTGGATGCGCGGATCGCCTCCGCCCCCGACGACGGCATGACCTCGCTGATGGGGGTCATCGGTCACGACGAGGGCGGCTTCGCCGTCGCCGAGACCCGCCAGGACCTGCAGCCGGCGCTCGGAGAGCTGTCCGCCCGCGACCGGCACATCCTGTCCCGCCGGGTCGACTCGGGGTGGACGCAGCAGGAGATCGCCGACGAGCTGAACCTGTCGCAGATGCAGGTGTCCCGAGTGCTCGCCCGGATCCGCGCCCGGCTGCGGGACGCCACCGAGGTCAAGGTCGCCTGACAGTAGTGACCGGCTGCGGGACGCCACCGAGGTCAACGTCGCCTGACGGTCGTGACCGGCTGACCTGTCCAGCGTCCGGCGCGGATGAGTGGGGACCGCTACCGCGGGTAGTACTCGTTGCGCGAGGTGACGACGAGGCTCTGCAGCACCATCGACGGCGGCAGCATGACGGCCGTCCGGATCAGCGACGCCACCCCGGCCGGGTCCATCATCTGCTCGTCGGCCAGGTGCCACTGCTCCATCATCGGGGTGTTCATGGCGCTGGGGCTGATGGCGCAGACGCGGACGGGCCAGCCGCGTTCGCGGGTCTCGCTCTGCAAGACCTCGGTCAGCTTCAGCAGTGCAGCCTTGGACGAGTTGTAGGCGGCGGCCCCAGAACCCACCGTGAGCGCTGAGATCGACACCACCGAGACGATGTCGGCCGGCCGCTCGCGAGGGCCGAGCGCGACCACGTGCCGCAGGAACGCCCGGCTGGTGTGCATCGGTCCGTGCACGTTGACGCCGAACACCGCATGCCACTGCTCGTCGGTGACGTCCGGGAGGTCGGCGCCCTGGTCGGTCCCGGCGTTGTTCACCAGGCAGTCCAGCGCCTGCCCGTGCTCGTGGAAGGCGGCGGCCAGCGCCTGGTCCACCTGGCCGGAGTCGGTCACGTCGAGCTCGAGCACACGCGCGTCGCGGCCCTGTGCGGCGGCCAGCTCCACGGTCTCCGCTGCGCCGGCCGCGTTGACATCGGCGACCAGGACCGTCGCGCCGGAGCCGGCGAGCAGCAGGCAGGTGGCGCGACCGAGCCCGCTCCCGCCCCCGGTGACCAGCGCCACCCTTCCGGCCATCGTCATCGGGTGCTCCAGGTCTGCTGCCACGTCGTCTCCTCGTTCGCTCGTTCGGGAATGTGTCACCGGGGCCGCGTGCCGCCCGGTCGCTGCGGATCAGGTCACCTTGACGAGCAGCTCGTCCCAGTCGTCGAGGAACCGGCCGAGGCTGTAGCGCGCCAGCACTGCCTGCCGTGCGGCGGCGCCCGTCGCCCGCGCGAGTGCCGGGTCGTGCAGCAGCGCGCGCAGCGACGCCCCCAGCTCATCGAGGTCGGCCGAGACGGTACCCGCACCCGGGGGCACGGCGCGGAAGGCCTCGGTGGTGCCCAGCACGACCACGGGCATGCCGAGGTGCATCGCCTCGAGCAGCGCCAGCCCGAGCGACGTCCATCGTGTCGTGTGCAGGTAGACCCGTCGACGGGCGAGCGCCCCGTGCATGCGTCCCTGCGGCAGGTCCTCGTACGCGCACAGCGATCCGGGGTCGAACCCCGGCTCGGCGCCCAGGCGCTCGGGCAGCCCGTCGACCCGCATGCCGAAGACATCGAGCGGGACCCGTCGCGCGAAGCCCGGCAGCAGGTCGGTGCCCACGGTGCGCCAGCGCCGGATCGGGTCGTTGACCACGACGGCGGCCCGGGAGAGCTCGCCGGTGTAGCGGTGACCCGGGTCGACGATGCCGTGCTCGATCACGCTGCTGCGAGCCGTGCCGCAGTCCCAGGTCAGCGCGTTGAAGTGGGTCACGTGCACCACCGGCACCGTCGCCTGGTCGGCCATCGGGTGGCGCATCCCGCTGCCGTCGCCCTCCGGGGTGTTGTGCTCGACGTACACCGCCGGCACGTCGACGCCCACCCGCAGGCCGGTCCAGCTTCGCAGCAGCTCGGCCTCGTGCGGACGCTGCAGCAGCACGACGTCGGGCGCACTGTCGGCCAGCCCCTCAGGTGGCAGCTCCCGCACACTCGCCGGCCAGTCCCAGGACTGCGCCCGGCCGAGCCCGTCGGGGCCACGGTCGGGCAGCACCGGCACCACGTAGTCGTGCGGTCCCTGGACGAACGACGTGGCCCAGGACCCGTGCACGTGCCAGAGCAGTACGCGCACCGCCGCCCCCTAGCCGATCGCGCGCCCGAGGGCACGCAGCTGCCACCCGGCCCGCTGCCACTTGTCGGGGTCGAGCAGGAGCCGGCCGTCGAGGACACGGGGAACCGCGACCACCTCGCCCACCGCGACGGGGTCGAGGAGACGGAACTCGTCCCAGTCGGTGAGCACCAGGACGAGCTCGCTGCCGCGGCAGGCCGTCAGGACGTCGAGCGCGTAGTGGAGGTCGGGGCGGGCCCGCCGTGCGGCCGCGGTCGCGGCCGGGTCGTACACGCAGACGGCGGCGCCGAGGTCGTGCAGCCGGCCGGCGACGTCCAGAGCGGGCGAGTCGCGGACGTCGTCGGAGCCCGCCTTGAACGCAGCCCCGAGCACGGTGACCCGCCGATCGGCGCACCGACCACCGAGCAGCTCCTCCGCAAGCGCGACCGTGCGCTCGCGCTGGTGCTGGTTGACGGCGTCGACCTGACGCCACAGCCGGGCCACACAAGGCAGCCCGAGGTCCTCGCCCTGGGCCACCAGGCCACGGGTGTCCTTGGGCAGGCAGCTGCCCCCGAAGCCGAGGCCGGGGGACAGGAAGTCGGGGCCGATCCTGGAGTCGAGCCCCAGCACCGTGACCAGGTCGCCGATGTCGGCGCCGGTGGTCTCGCAGACCTCGGCGAACGCGTTCACCATGGAGATCCGCCCGGCCAGCATGGCGTTGGCCGACACCTTCGAGAGCTCGGCCGTCTGCAGGTCGGTGCTGACGACCGGCACCCCCGCGGCGACCAGCGGGTGGTAGAGGGCGCGGAGCTGCTGGTCGGCGTGGCGGCCCTCCACCCCCAGCACGAGCCGCTCGGGCCGCAGCGAGTCCGCCACCCCGTGGCCCTCGCGGAGGAACTCGGGGTTCCACGCCACCGCGACGTCACCCCCGGCCGGTGCCAGCCCGCGCAGCCGGTCGCGGACCCGGGCCGCCGTGCCGACCGGCACGGTGGACTTGCCCACCACCAGGCAGGGCTCGCGCAAGAGGGGGCCCAGGTCGTCGACGAGCTGCCACAGGGCGGACAGGTCGAGGTGTCCGTCCGCCGACGGCGGCGTCCCGACACACACGAAGTGCACGTCGGCCGTCTCCGCCGCCACGTGGAGGTCGGTGCCGAAGGTCAGCCGCCCGCTCGAGACACCCTCGGCGAGCAGCGCGTCGAGCCCCGGCTCGTGGAACGGCGCCCGGCCGGATGCCAGCATCGCCACCCGGCCGGCGTCCACGTCCACGGCGTGCACCCGCAGGCCGAGACTGGCCAGGCATGCGGCGTGGGTGGCGCCGAGATAGCCCGCGCCCAACACGGAGATTTGTCCGGATACGTGCACGGCGCACCTGTGCCCCGACGCTGCCTCTTCATGCGTCCGAGCGGCCCTTCTGGGGCCATCACTTCTCCGGGGAGAAGTGTTTGTCCGCTCGGAGAAGTGGGCACGGCACAAATTCGGACGGAGCGGACGAAGGGGTACGGATGAGGGTTCTCGGCATCAACGCCATCTTCCACGACCCCGCGGCGGCCCTGGTGGTCGACGGGGTGACCGTCGCCGCGGCCGAGGAGGAGCGCTTCAGCCGTCGCAAGCACGGCAAGCGGCCCGTGCCGTTCTCCGCCTGGGAGCTCCCGGAGCTGGCCGCGCGGTGGTGTCTCGAGCACGCGGGCATCGAGGCCGCCGACCTGGACGCGGTCGCCTACTCCTTCGACCCCGCCCTCGCCCGACCCGCCGCGGACCTGGGTCTGCACGACCCCTGGGACGACCTCCGCCAGACCTTCGCCCGCACGGCGCCCGGCTTCCTGGGCACCGCCCTGCCCGGGCTCGACCCCGCACTCGTGCACTTCGTCCCGCACCACGTCGCACATGCCGCCTCGGCCGGGCTGGCCGCCCCGCAGGAGGACGCCGACGTCCTGGTGCTCGACGGCCGCGGCGAGTCGGCCAGCCACCTGGCCGGCCACTACGCGGGTGGTGTCCTCGAGACCCATGCCAGCCAGCGGCTGCCGCACTCGATGGGCCTGCTGTACGAGGACGTGACGCAGCACCTCGGCTTCCTGCGCAGCAGCGACGAGTACAAGGTGATGGCCCTCGCCTCGCACGGCACGCCACGGTTCGCCGAGCTGCGCGATCTGGTGCGGACGACCGGCGATGGCGGCTTCCGCACCCCGGAGATCGCGTGGTCGTCGATGGTGAAGGCGCGCGCCGCGCACGAGCCATTGACCCAGGACCACGCCGACCTGGCCGCGAGCGTCCAGCTGCGGCTGGAGGAGGTGCTGCTGGAGCTCGCGACGTGGCTGCACGGACGCACCGGCAGCGACGTGCTGACGCTCGCCGGTGGGGTGGCGCTGAACTGCGTGGCGAACACCCGGCTGCTCGACGAGAGCCCCTATCGCGAGGTCTGGGTGCAGCCTGCCGCCGGCGACGCGGGCACGGCGCTGGGCGGGGCGCTGCACCTGGCCAGCACCGGCGGCGACACGGTGCGGCCCATGCCGGGCGCCGACCTCGGCCGCGGCTGGACCGACGACGAGATCGAAGCCCGGCTGCGCACCGCGAAGCTCCCGTACGAACGGCCCGATGACGTCGCCGAGGCGGTCGCCGAGTGCCTCGCCCAGGACGGCATCGTCGCTTGGTTCCAGGGCCGCAGCGAGTTCGGACCGCGTGCGCTGGGGCACCGCTCCCTGCTCGCCCACCCCGGGCGGGCCGCCAACCTCGAGCGGCTCAACGACGTCAAGGGTCGCGAGCAGTTCCGTCCCGTGGCTCCGATGGTGCGCATCGAGCGGGTCGCCGACCTGTTCAGCCGCGGGCCGGAGCGCTCGCCGTACATGCTGTTCGTCCACGACGTCCAGAAGCACTGGCGCGACCGCATCCCCGCCGTGGTCCACGTCGACGGCACCGCCCGGGTGCAGACCGTCGACCCGGACGACGAGCCGTTGGTGGCCCGGATGCTGGCCGGCTTCGAGCGGCGCACCGGGCTGCCGGTCGTCGTGAACACGAGCCTCAACACCGCCGGACGCCCCATGGTCGACGACCCGCGGGACGCCTTCGAGTGCTTCGGCTCGGCGCCGGTCGACCTGCTGGCCATCGGACCGTTCGTCGTCAGGCGGCCGGTGCGCACGTGAGTGTCGCCGACGCGGCAGCGGACGCCACGCTGTCCACGCTGCCCACGACCGTGATCGTGCCGACCGTCGGTCGCCCGAGCCTCTCGCAGCTGCTGGCCGCGCTGGCAGCCGCGACCGGGCCCCCGCCGTTCGAGGTGATCGTGGTCGACGACCGGCCGGCCACGGACCGGGCGGAGGCGCAACCGCTGGAGACCTCCGCGGCCGGCTACCTGCCCGTGCAGGTGGTCCGCGGCGGCGGCCGCGGGCCGGCGCACGCCCGCAACGTCGGCTGGCGGCAGGCACGGACCCCGTGGGTGAGCTTCCTCGACGACGACGTCCTGCCCGACGCCGACTGGCTGGACCGGCTGGCCGACGACCTGGCCGCGTGCGACCCGGACACCGCCGGCACCCAGGGAACCGTGCGCGTACCACTGCCGGACGACCGCCCGCCCACCGACTGGGAGCGGGTGACGGCCGGCCTGACCGGCGCCAGCTGGATCACCGCCGACATGACCTACCGCCGCGACGCGCTCGTCGCCACCGGCGGGTTCGACGAACGGTTCCCGCGCGCCTTCCGCGAGGACGCCGACATCGCCCTGCGGGTGCAGGACACCTGCGGCCGGCTGGTCCACGGCCGGCGCGGGGTGCGTCACCCGGTACGCCCGGTGGACGACTGGGTGAGCGTGCGGGCCCAGGCGGGCAACGCCGACGACGTGCTGATGAGACGACTGCACGGCAGGGGGTGGCACGCCCGGGCAGCGGCCGCCCGTGGGCGCCGCCCGATGCACCTGGCCGTGACGGCGGCGGCGGTGGCGGCCGCGCTCGCGACCGTGTCCGGCCGTCGGCTCGCTGCCGGCCTCGCAGCTGGTGCGTGGCTGGGCGGGAGCGGAGTCTTCGCCTGGCAGCGGATCGCCCCTGGGCCACGGACCGCGGTCCCGGCCCGGCGCCCGCGAACAGCTCGACCGGCTGCGCGCCGAGGGGGTGCGGATCCGGCTGGTCCACCCGCACGCCGCCGGCAACGGCACCAGGGGTGACCTGGCGGCCGACGACGACCAGGCCCTCGAGGACGTCCTGGGACGGCTGGACCGGCACCACGGCATGCAGTCCGGTTCGCTCGCGGAGCGTTGTCTGGAGCTCCCCGCCACGACCCCGCTCGCAGACCTGGCGGACACCGTCCTGGAGGGTTCCCGGTGAGCCCGTCGGTGCTGTGCGTGCGGCTGGACAGCGCCGGCGACGTCCTGCTCGCGGGGCCGGCCCTGCGCGCGGTCGCGGCCGGGTCCGACCGGGTCGTGCTGCTGGCGGGGCCCAACGGCGCCGCCGCCGGACGGCTCCTGCCGGGCGTCGACGAGGTCCTCGAGTGGCGCTGCCCGTGGATCGACCCGACACCCGAGGCGGTCCGCGCGGACGACCTCGCCCACCTCGTCGACCGGGTACGGGAGCTCCGCGTCGACGTGGCGCTGGTCCTGACCTCGTTCCACCAGTCGCCGTTGCCGACCGCCCTGCTGCTGCGCCAGGCCGGGGTGCCGTGGGTGGGAGCGATCAGCGAGGACTACCCGGGCGCCCTGCTCGACCTGCGGCACCGTCTGCCCGGTTGCCTGCTCGACGACCTCCCGGAGGCCGAGCGCGGCCTGTCGCTCGCCCGCGCCGCCGGGTTCGACCTGCCGGACGGTGACGACGGTCGGCTGCGCCTGCGTCGTCCACTGCCACCGGTGGCGTCGCTGCT
The DNA here is from genome assembly GCA_029266455.1 of Nocardioidaceae bacterium. Classification (GTDB taxonomy): domain Bacteria; phylum Actinomycetota; class Actinomycetes; order Propionibacteriales; family Nocardioidaceae; genus JACCWP01. The sequence goes on along the minus strand of JAQSWV010000010.1, from coordinate 57,838 downwards.
CGGCGGTGTCGAACGCCATCCGTACGTCGTGGTGCACCCGGGGACGTCGGTCCCGGCGCGCGCCTGGCCGGCGCACCGGCACCGCGAGGCGGTGCAGGCGCTGCGGGCGGCGGGATGGCCGGTCGTGGTCACCGGCGCGGCCGCCGAGGCCGGGCTCACCGCGTCGGTCGCGGCCGACGGCGCCCTCGACCTGGGCGGTCGCACGTCGCTGGGCGAGCTGGCCGCGGTGCTGGCAGCGGCCAGTGTCGTGGTCGCGGGCAACACCGGCCCGGCCCACCTGGCGGCTGCGGTGGGCACGCCGGTCGTCTCCCTCTTCGCACCCACCGTGCCCGCGCAGCGCTGGGCCCCGTACGGCGTGCGGGTCGCGCTGCTGGGCGACCAGGAGGCACCGTGTGCGGCCACCCGGGCCACGGTGTGCCCGGTGCCGGGCCACCCGTGCCTGACGAACGTGCCGGCCGTGGACGTGCTGGCGGCCGTGGCCGACCTCACCGGCGGTCTCGACGAAGCAGCCACCGACGAGCTGGAGGTTGTGCGATGAAGATCGATCTGGTGTCAGAGCACGCCAACCCCCTGGCCGCGCTGGGAGGCGTCGACGCGGGCGGCCAGAACGTCCACGTCGCCGCCCTCGCGGCCGGGCTCGTACAGCGGGGCCACGAGGTGACGGTGTGCACCCGGCGCGACGACCCGGACGTCGCCGACGAGGTGCTCGTACCGGACGGATACGTCGTCGCTCACCTGACCGCCGGCCCCCCCACGGACGTGCCCAAGGACGACCTGCTGCCGCATGTGCCCGAGATCGCCGACCGGCTGTACGAGCGCTGGAGCACTCAGCCGCCGGACCTCGCCCACTCCCACTTCTGGATGAGCGGCCTGGCCGCGTCGGCTGCCGCCGGGATGCTGGGCATCCCGCTGGTGCATACCTTCCACGCGCTCGGCACGGTCAAGCGTCGCCACCAGGCGGCACGCGACACGAGCCCCACCGACAGGATCACCCTCGAGACACAGCTGTGCGGTGTCGTCGACCACGTCATCGCCACCTGCCGCGACGAGGTGGCCGAGCTCACGGCGATGGGGTTGTCACCGCAGCGGGTGAGCGTCGTCCCCTGCGGTGTCGACACCGCTCATTTCACCCCCACCCCGCAGCCGGGGAACGTCCCCCCGCGCCTGCTGGTCGTGGGTCGCCTGGTCGAGCGCAAGGGCATCGGCGACGTGGTGGCCGCCCTGGCCGCTCTGCCGGACGTGGAGCTGCTGGTCGCCGGAGGGCCGTCGTCCGGTGGCCTCCGGCTCGACCCGGAGGCCCGCCGGCTGCTGGAGCTGGCGGAGACGCTCGGCGTCGCCGACCGGGTACGCCTGCTCGGCAGCGTCGACCACGCCGAGGTGCCCGCGCTGATCAGCTCCGTCGACGTCGTCGTGACCGTTCCCTGGTACGAGCCGTTCGGCATCGTGCCCCTGGAGGCGATGGCGTGCGGCCGTCCGGTCGTCGCCTCCGCGGTGGGTGGCCTGCAGGACACCGTGGTGCCCGGCAGCTGCGGCGAGCTCGTGCCACCGCGACGACCCGACCTGCTGGCCGACGCAGTGCGCGGCCTGCTGGCCGACGACGGGCGCCGGGCGGCGTATGGCGAAGCGGGCCTGCAGCGGGTGCACGGCCACTACCGGTGGGACCGGGTGTGCGCCGAGACCGAGCAGGTGTACGCCTCCGTGCTGCGTCGCGTCACGGCGGGGGCTGCGGGAGCCAGCCGATGAGCCCGCTGACCGGCCGGCCCACGCCGTACGGCCGCGACCACCTGGCGGCGCTCGCCCGCGCCGTCGACTCCTTCGGGCCGTCCGTCGACCGGGCGACCTCGTGGGGGCAGCGGCTGGCCGCCGTGCTCACCGCCGGCGGACGGCTGCTCGCCGCCGGCAACGGCGGCAGTGCCGCGCAGGCCCAGCACCTCACCGCCGAGCTGGTCGGTCGCTACCGCGACGACCGGCGACCGTTCTCGGCGCTGTGTCTGAGCGCGGAGACCTCGAGCCTCACCGCGATCGCCAACGACTACCCGGTCACCGAGCTGTTCGCCCGCCAGGTCGAGGCACACGGGCGCCCAGGCGACGTCCTGATGGTGCTGTCGACCAGTGGCCACAGCCCCAACGTCGTCGAGGCGGCCCGCCGCGGGGTGACCGGTGGCCTCCAGGTCTGGGCGCTGACCGGTCCCGGCCCCAACCCGCTCACCGAGGAGAGCACCGAGGCCCTGTGCGTCGATGCGCCGTTCACCTCGACGGTGCAGGAGCTGCACCTGGTGGCGCTGCACGCCGTCTGCGCCGCGGTGGACGTCGAGCTCGGGGTGATCGCGGCCGAATCACCCGCGACGCGCGGCGTCGACGTGGCGGCAGGGCCCTCGCGCACGATGCTGGGGGACCGGGCATGACGAGGATCGTGGTGCTGGGCGACGCGCTGCTCGACATCGACGTCGTGGGAGCCGTAGGCCGGCTCTGCCCGGACGCGCCCGCACCGGTCCTCGACGACGTGGTCGAGCGGGTGCGCCCGGGTGGAGCCGCGCTCGCCGCCCATCTGCTGGCGCTCGACGGGTACGACGTCGTCCTGGTCGCTCCGCTGGCCGGCGACGCCGCCGCCGCGCGGCTGCGGGCGGCGCTGCACCGCTCCGTGCACGTGCTGGCTGTCCCGCACGAGGGTGAGACGCCCGTCAAGAAGCGGATGTGCGCCGGCGACCGGGTGCTGCTGCGGGTCGACACCGGCACGACCGGCGACATCGGCGCGCTGCCCCGGCACACAGCCGACGCACTCGGGGCCGCCGACGCGGTGCTCGTGGCCGACTACGGCCGCGGTCTTGCCGACCGGCCCGACGTACGGACGGCTCTCGCCGGCCTGCACCGCTCGGTCCCGGTGGTGTGGGACCCGCATCCGCGCGGCGCGGAGCCGGTCGCCGGAGTGCGTCTCGTGACCCCGAACATCGACGAGGCGCTGGGCTGGGCCGCACGTCTCGGCATGGACACTCCCTCGGCCGGCCGGGGCGGCCGCCTGTCCAGCGCCTGCCGGATCGCGCCCGGGCTGGCCACCGCCTGGCAGGCAGGAGCGGTCGCGGTGACGGTCGGCGACCTGGGCGCGGTCGTGGCGTACGCCAGCGGTGCGCCGGCGGTGATGCCGGCGACCGAGGTCCGTCACGGCGACACGTGCGGGGCCGGCGACAGGTTCGCGGCCGCGGCCGCGGCGGCCCTGGCCAGTGGTGCCGTCACCAGTGAGGCGGTGCAGGAGGCGGTACGAGCAGCCGGGACCTACGTGGCGGCCGGCGGTGCGGCCGGTCTCGCCGGCCCCGGCGGCCCGCGGACGTCGGACCACCAGCAGCGACCCGACGCGGTCGTCCGCGACGTCCGTCGCAATGGCGGAACGGTCGTCGCGACCGGAGGGTGCTTCGACCTGCTGCACGCAGGACACGTCGAGACGCTGCGGGCGGCCCGGCGTCTCGGCGACTGCCTGGTGGTGTGCATGAACTCCGACGAGTCGGTCCGCCGCCTGAAGGGCGCCGGCCGACCGGTGGTCCACCAGGACGACAGGCGCCGGCTGCTCGAGGCCCTGACGGACGTGGACGCGGTCCTGGTGTTCGACGAGGACACCCCGGAGCGGGTGCTGCGCGAGCTGCGCCCGGACGTGTGGGCCAAGGGTGGCGACTACGCCGGCACCGACCTGCCCGAGGCGGCGGTGGTGGCGTCCTGGGGCGGGGACGTGGTGGTGCTGCCCTACCTCCAGGGCCGCTCGACGACCGACCTGGTGCGCGCGGTGAGCGCCGCACGGCCGGCACCTGCGGCACCTGCGGCACCTGCGGCACCTGCGGCACCCTCGGCACCCTCGGCACCCTCGATGCAGGGTGCCTCGTGAGCCGGCCGGTCGCACTGGTCCTGCGCGCCCTCGGCCTCGGCGACCTGCTGGCCGGCGTACCCGCCCTACGCGGCGTGCGCCGGGCACTGCCGGAGCACCAGCTCATCCTGGCCACCGAGCCGGCCCTGGCACCGCTGACGGGGGGCATCGGGGCGGTCGACTCGGTCCTCGGCACGCACGGCCTCGAGCCGCTGCCCTTCGTCGGACCGGTCGACGTCGCGGTCGACCTGCACGGCAAGGGGCCGCTCAGCCAGCCCGTCCTCGCCGCCACGCAGCCGGACCGGCTGGTGTCCTTCGCCTGCCCCGAGATCGGCGTGGACGGGCCGCAGTGGCGTCGCGACGAGCACGAGCGGGCCCGCTGGTGCCGGCTGGTCACGGAGTCGCTGGGTGAGCCGACCGATCCGGACGACCTCCGGCTCTCACCGCCCGCGGCGCCACGCACGGAGACCGTCGTCGTCCACCCCGGCGCCGCCTACGCCGCGCGCCGCTGGCCACACCAGCGGTTCGCCGCCGTGGCGGCCGGGCTCGCGAGCGCCGGGCACCACGTCGTCGTCACCGGGTCCGGGGCCGAGCGGCCACTGGCCCAGCGGGTGGCGCTGGCCGCCGGCCTCGGCGGCGACGCGGTGCTGGCCGGTCGCACCGACGTCACCCAGCTGGCCGAGATCGCAGCGACAGCCCGGCTCGTGGTGTGCGGCGACACCGGGATGGCGCACCTCGCGAGTGCGTTCGCGACCCCGTCGGTCGTACTGTTCGGCCCGACCCCGCCGGCCTGGTGGGGACCACCCGAGGGAGGGCCGCACATGACGATCTGGCACGGCGACCGACCTGGCGACCCGTGGGCGGGCGCGCCCGATCCCGCCCTGCTGCGCATCGACGCAGACGAGGTCCTGGACGCAGCGACCGGTCTGCTCGCCAGCACGTGCTCGCCAGCCGGCGCTCCGGCGGTGAGGGCCCGATGAGCGCCCGGACCCGCTCCCGGGCCGCGGCGGCAGTGGTCACCGGCGGGACCGGGTTCCTCGGCTCGCACCTGTGCGAGGCGCTGCTGGACGCCGGCCGGCCGGTCGTGTGCATCGACAACCTGGTCACCGGCGCGGCCGAGAACGTGGCCCACCTGCAGGCGCGGTCCGGGTTCACCCTGCTGAGGCAGGACATCTCCGACGGCATCGAGGTAGGCGCCGACGTCGCGGCTGACATCGACCTGGTGCTGCACCTGGCCTCCCCCGCCTCGCCGCCCGACTACCTGCGCCTGCCGCTCGAGACGCTGCGCGTGGGCAGCGAGGGCACCCGGCACGCGCTCGAGCTCGCCGCGCGACACGGTGCCCGGTTCCTGATGGCCTCGACGTCGGAGGTGTACGGCGACCCGCTCGAGCATCCGCAGCGCGAGTCCTACCACGGCAACGTCGACCCGGTCGGACCACGAGCGGTCTACGACGAGGCCAAACGGTTCGCCGAGGCGATGACCGCGGCGTACCGCTCGTCCCGGCGCGTCGACACCACCATCGCCCGGATCTTCAACACCTACGGCCCGCGGATGCGCGCCGACGACGGGCGGGTCGTGCCCACCTTCATCCTGCAGGGCCTGGAGGGGCGGCCGCTGACGGTCGCCGGCGACGGGAGCCAGACACGCTCGCTGTGCCACGTCAGCGACACGGTGCGAGGGCTGCTCGCCCTGGCCGCCTCCGGACACCCCGGTCCGGTGAACATCGGCGGCACCGGCGAGCTCACCGTGCTGGAGATCGCCGAGGTCGTGCGCCGGGCGACGGGCGGCCGGTCGGCGGTCGTGCACATCGACCTGCCCGTCGGTGATCCTCGACAGCGCTGCCCCGACACCGCGCTGGCGCGGGAGGTTCTCGGCTGGGCTCCCGAGGTGGGTCTGGACGAGGGCCTCGCCGAGACGGTGCAGTGGTTCCACCACCGTCGGGCGGCGTGAGGCAGTGCCGGTCCACCAGGTGACGGTCGTAGTGGCCTCACAGAACCGCCGCGACGAGCTGCTGGCCAGCATCCCCCGGCACGAAGGCCCGGTCATCCTGGTCGACAACGGGTCGACCGACGGCAGCCCGCAGGCGGTGCGCCGCCACCACCCGCACGTGGACGTCATCGAGCTGGAGACCAACCACGGGGCCGCTGCCCGCACGCTGGGGGTGCAGCGAGCGAGCACGCCCTACGTCGCCTTCGCCGACGACGACTCGTGGTGGGAGCCGGGCGCGCTGGCCCGCGCGGCCGACCTCTTCGACAAGCACACGCGCATGGGTCTGCTCGGCGGTCGCGTCCTCGTCGGTCCGGACGAGCGGCTCGACCCCGTCTCGGCGGCGATGCGCGACAGCCCGCTCGGGCACGACGACGACCTGCCCGGGCCATCGGTCCTCGGGTTCCTCGCCTGCGGCACGGTCGTGCGCCGGGAGGCGTACCTGCAGGCAGGCGGCTTCAGCCCGCTGCTGTTCTTCTTCGGCGAGGAGGAGCTGCTGGCCCTCGACCTGGCCACCGCCGGCTGGGGACTGGCCTACTCCGACGAGGTGGTCGCCCACCACCATCCGAGCGGCTCCCGGGTCAGCTCGGCCCGCAGGCAGCTGGCCTGGCGCAACAGCCTTCTCACCGCTGTGCTGCGGCGGCCCTGGCCGGTCGTGGCGAGGACGTTGGTGGCCACCGTGCGGGAAGGACCGGACGGGCGGCGGGCCGCCGCAGCGGCGCTGCTGCGGCTGGCGCAGGCCCTGTCCGGGCGCCGCCTGCTCCCCGCCGACCTGGAAGCGGCCCGGTCCCGGCTGACCGAGGTCTGAGGCATGCGGTGACGGGGCGAGGTCGCCGGCGAGCATGCCGACTGCTCGTCTGGCAACATACCTCCGGTACAGCAGCGTGGATGGCACCAGGCGTCGCCGGACATGCGCGGGCCCCAGACTTCGGCCAGCTGACGTCACTGCAACCAGGAGAGCCCGCGATGCCCGAGACCGCTGCGTCGCGCTCTCGTTATGGCCTGCTGCGACACTTGCCCAGGATTAGCGGTCGCACAGTGCGGGCACCACTCGACAGCGCAACGACGCGCCCCCGATCCGCGGAGCCGGCGATGGCCGTCCGCCGACCAGGACGTCTTCAGCCCCTGGACCGCCGACCTGGCGGCCGCGGGCTCTTCTAGGAGGAAACTGCATGTCCGGCAACGCTGTCTTTCGCTTCTCCGACACCTCGGTGCTGTCGGTGGCGTCCGTGGACGCCACCAGGGTCGTCACCTCCTCCGAGTTCGACGAGCAGCTCAACGACACCTATGAGCGCGTCGAGCTGCGCCCGGGGATGCTGGAGAACCTCGCCGGCATCCGCGAGCGACGCTGGTGGTCCGAAGGGGTGACGTACGCCGACGGTGCCGCGATGGCGGGCGCCAAGGCGCTGGCGCAGTCCGGAACCGACCCGGCCGACGTCGGGGTCATGATCAACACCTCGGTCAGCCGGGCACACCTCGAGCCATCGACCGCCGTTGCCGTGCACGACGCCCTCGGCCTCGCCCCCCACTGCCTGAACTTCGACGTCGCCAACGCCTGCCTGGGGTTCGTCAACGCCATGCAGATCGCCGGCACCATGATCGACTCGGGCCAGGTCGACTACGCGTTGATCGTGAACGGCGAGGACGCCCAGGCCGTCCAGGAGGCGACACTCGCCCGGCTGAGCGAGCCCGGCACGACCGCCTCGGAGGTGATGGGCAACTTCGCCACGCTGACCCTCGGGTCGGGGGCGGCGGCGATGGTCCTCGGACGCACCTCCCGTCACCCGGAGGGCCACCCCGTCGTGGGCGGCGTCACCCGGGCCAGGACCGAGCACCACCAGCTCTGTGTCGGTGGTGTCGAGCAGATGAGCACCGACGCCCGGAAGCTGCTGGAGGCCGGCATGGACCTGTCGTCCGACCTGTGGGCCGATGCCGCCGAGGACTTCGACTGGGCCGACGGCATGGACTGCTACGTGTCCCACCAGGTGTCGAAGATCCACACCAACGCCATGTGCCTGCGACTCGGCATCGACCCCGAGCGCGTCCCCACGACGTTCCCCACCCGTGGCAACATCGGGCCGGCGTCCGTGCCGTACACCCTCGCCGCCGCCCAGACCGACCTGGAGCCGGGTGACCGGGTCCTGCTGATGGGTATCGGCTCCGGCCTGAACGCCTGCTGCACCGAGGTGCGCTGGTGACGGTGCGGCCCACCCCCGCACCGCACCGCCACGACTCCGCTGCCCCGTCCCCCCCGGCCGGGATGCCCGGCCTGCCGGCGCACTGGTCGCGCCGCGTACCCGTCGTCGACGCGGCGGGGGTGCAGCACACCTGGCACGTCCTGGACAACGGGCAGCCGGCGACCCGCGGCACGCTGCTGTGCGTGCACGGCAACCCGACCTGGTCGTACCTGTGGCGGCGCCTCGTGGCGGGCGCCCCTCCGGGCTGGCGGGTGCTGGCTCCGGACCAGTTGGGCATGGGCTGGTCCGAACGGCTCGACTCCCCCCGGACGCTTGCCCAGCGGGTCAGCGACCTCGACCGGCTGACCACCGAGCTGCGCCTCGAGGGGCCGGTCGTCGTCGTGGCCCATGACTGGGGCGGCCCCATCTCGCTGGGATGGGCCCTGCGCAACCCCGACCTGCTGCGCGGGCTGGTGCTGTTCAACACCGCGGTGAGCCAGCCGCCGGGCTCAGCGGGTCCTGCGCTGATCCGGCTGGCCCGGATGCGGGGGGTGCGTGACCTCGCCTGCGTCCGCAGCCCGACCTTCGTCCGGTCGGCGACGGCGCTGTCCCGCCCGCCGCTCGCCAGGGCGGTCCGGGACGCCTTCGCCGCCCCCTACTCCACCGCGGCCCGGCGAGCGGCGGTGGGCGACTTCGTCGCCGACATCCCCTTCGAGACCGACCACCCGAGCCGCTCCACGCTCGACGGCATCGCCCACGACCTGCCCAAGCTGGACGTGCCGACACTGCTGCTGTGGGGCCCCCGCGACCCCGTCTTCGGCCAGGACCATCTCGACGACCTGCGCGCCCGGATCCCGCAGGCGCAGCTGCACCGCTACGAGCGCGCGTCGCACCTGGTCCCCGAGGACGCTCCCGAGTACGTCGACGCGGTGGGCGCGTGGCTGGCCGACCTCGACGACGGAGCGCGGCGAGACGCGACCGGCTCCTCTGACCCGGCGCAGGCGCCGCGGTCGGCGGTCCTGGACCGGCTGTACGACCGGGCCGGCGACCCAGGCCCCGCCATCGCCGACGTCGGCCGCACCACGGTGAGCTGGGACCTGCTGGGACGCAGGGTCGACGAGCTCGCCGCCGGGCTGGCCCTGCTCGGCGTCCGCCCCGGCGCGAGGGTGGCCTTGCTGGTGCCGCCGTCCGCCGAGCTGACCGCGGCGGCGTACGCGGTGTGGCGTGCCGGCGGCACCGTGGTCGTCGTCGACCGTGGCCTCGGGCTGCGCGGCATGGGTCGCGCCCTGCGCAGTGCGGGCGTCGAGCTGGTCCTGGGGACCGCCGCCGGCCTGGCGGCGGCGCGGGCGATGCGTCTGCCCGGGCAGCGGGTCGTCGTCGGCCCCGTCGCCCCCGCTGCCCGCGCGATGCTGGGCGCCGACGTCGCACTCGCCGACCTGGCCCGCCGCGGTCGCGCCGGACCGCTGCCCGCCGGCCCGTCGGTCGACGACGAGTGCGCGGTCCTGTTCACCTCCGGGGCCACCGGCCCGGCCAAGGGGGTCGTCTACCGCCATCACCAGCTGCAGGCGCAGGTGGACCTGCTCCGGGCGGCGTACCGGCTCGGCCGCGAGGACCGCATCGTGGCGGCGTTCGCGCCGTTCTCGCTCTACGGTCCCGCACTGGGCATCGGCTCGGTGGTGCCTGACATGGACGTGACCGCACCCGGCACGCTGACGGCAGCCGCCCTCGCCGACGCGGTCGCCGCAATCGGTGGCAACGTCGTGTTCGCCTCTCCGGCGGCGCTGAGAGGGGTGCTCGCCACGGCGGGCGGGCTCACTGCACGGCACCGGGCGGCGCTCGGCGGGGTCAGGCTGCTCATCAGCGCCGGCGCCCCGGTGCCGAGCCGACTGCTGCGGTCGCTGCGCGAGGTTCTCCCCGCCGCCGAGCTGCACACGCCGTACGGCATGACCGAGGCGCTGCCGGTCACCGACATCAGCCTTCCTGGCATCGAGGCGGCCGGGGACGGGGACGGCGTGTGCGTCGGTCGACCGCTGCCAGGGGTCGACGTCGCGGTCAGCCCGCTGACGCCTGCCGGCGAGCCGGACCTGCCGCTGACGGCACAGCCTGCCGCGACCGGAGAGGTATGCGTCCGCGGGCCTCACATCAAGGACCGCTACGACGCGCTGTGGGCGACTGAGCGGGCCAGCGCCCGCGACGCCGGCTGGCACCGCACGGGCGACGTGGGCCATCTGGACGCCGAGGGCAGGGTGTGGATCGAAGGGCGCCTGCAGCACCTCGTGCGCACCGCGACAGGTGTGGTGACGCCGGTCGGCGTCGAACAGCGTGTCGAGGCGCTGGAGGCCGTGGCTGCCGCGGCCGCGGTAGGGGTGGGCCCGCGGGGGAGCCAGCAGGTGGCGGTGGTGGTGGTTCCCCGGGTTCCGCCGACCCGGCGGGACGGGGCGCTCGCGCCGGCCGCACTCGCCGACGAGGTACGCAGCGCCGCTGGGGTGCCGGTGGCCGCGGTGCTGGTGCGCCGCGACCTGCCGGTGGACCTGCGGCACGCCTCCAAGGTCGACCGCGCCGCCGTCGCCTCCTGGGCCGAGCGGATCCTCGCGGGCAGCCGGGGTTGACGCCCCGGTGAGGGTCCTCGTGACCGGGGCCTCCGGCATGCTCGGCAGGCGGACGGCCGCGGCGCTGACAGCACGCGGGGACGAGGTCACCGTGCTCCAGCGCCGGCCGTCAGGCCTGGACTGCCGTGAGGTCCTCGGCGACGTGGCCGACCCAGCGGTCGTACGGCGGGCCGCGGCGGGTCAGGACGCGGTCGTGCACCTTGCCGCCAAGGTCGACGTCGTCGGTCCGTGGGCGGAGTACGCGCACGCCAACATCGAGGGGACGAGGTCCGTGCTGGCCGGCTGCCGCTCCGCGGGGGTGCGACGGCTCGTGCACGTGTCCTCGCCGTCGGTGGCGCACGGCGGCCGCGCGCTGGTGGGGGCCGGAGCCGACCCCGCGGACCCGGCCCGCGCCCGCAGCCACTACTCGCGCTCGAAGGCCGTCGCGGAGCAGGAGGCGCTGGCCGCCGACTCGACCGACCACGCCGTGCTGTGCATCCGCCCGCACCTGGTGTGGGGCCCGGGAGACACCCAGCTGGTGGCGCGCATCGTCGACCGCGCCCGGGCGGGGCGCCTGTTCCGGATCGGCACCGGGGCCGCGCTGATCGACACCACGTACGTGTCGAACGCCGTGGACGCGCTGCTGGCAGCGGTCGACTCCGACCGGCACGGCGAGGCGCTGGTGGTGTCCAACGGCGAGCCACGGCCGGTGGCCGACATTCTGTCCGGCCTGTGCCGGGCGGCGGGCCTGCCCGGGCCGCGCGGGTGGGTCCCGGTGCCTGCCGCGCGCGCCGTCGCCGGCGGCGTGGAGGCGATGTGGTGGCTGCTCGGCCGGCGCGACGTGCCCCCGCTGTCGCGCTTCCTGGTCGACCAGCTCACGACCGCCCACTGGTTCGATCAGCGCCACACGCGTCGCGTCCTCGGGTGGACGCCCGCGGTCACGCTCGACGAAGGGTTCGCGGCGCTGGCGCGCTGGTACGCCGAGGCTGCGCCGGACCCGCCCGCCCAGGGCTGCCCGCCGCCGGCGGTCCGAGCCGGCCGGCTGGAGCGGGCCGGCTAGAGCTGGCTCGCGCTGAAGGTGTCACACGCGGCGAGGTCCCCCGTGCGCATCCCGGTCAGGAACCACTGCTTGCGGTCAGCGGCCGACCCGTGTGTCCACGTCTCCGGGTTCGACTGCCCCTGCGTCTGCTCCTGGATGCGGTCGTCGCCGACCGACTCCGCCGCGTCGATGGCCTCGGCGACGTCGCCCTCGCTGAGCTCGAGGATGAACACCTCACCGAACTCGTCCTCGACGGTGGTGGCGTGCCGCGCCCACATGCCGGCGTAGCAGTCGGCCTGCAGCTCCAGGCGCACCGCGTCGCTCGTCGCGCCCTGCTCGCTGCGCACCCGCTCCATCGTCCCCAGCAGGTCCTGGACGTGATGCCCGTACTCGTGCGCGACCACGTACGACTCGGCGAAGTCCCCGCCGCGTGCGCCCAGCTGACCCTCGAGCATCGCGTCGAAGAACGACGTGTCGAGGTACACCGAGTCGTCGCTCGGGCAGTAGAACGGGCCGACATCGGAGGTGGCGGCGCCGCACCCGGTGTCGACCGAGCCGGAGAACAGGTTCGTGACGCTCCCCTCGTAGGCGACTCCGGCCTGCTCGGGGAGTGCGTCGTCCCAGTACGCCTGGACGCTGTTCACGGTGGCGACGATCCGACAGTCCTGGCTCGCGGTCGCGTCGGCGCCGGTCTCGCACTGGGACAGGTCCGCACCCGCGATCTGGGTGTCGTCGTACCCCGGGCTCCCGTCGGTGCCGCCGGATCCCCCGCTGAGCTGCATGAACACCACGACGACCACCAGCAGCAGCAGGCCGCCGACGCCCCCGGGCAGGATCATGCCGCCCGGCCGGGCGCCCAGACCGACTCGCCCGCCGCTGCTGCTGGGTCCGCGCCTGCGGACCTGGGAGGTGTTCAGTCTCGCCCGGGGGTTGAACTTCACCCGCCCACTAGACAGCACGACGCCGACTCCGGCAGATCTGACCTCCGGGTCGAGCCGACCCAGCCGACCCCGGTTCGTGCCGCCGCGTCGGCTCCGTGTTGACAGCGCGCTTGATAGTAATGAGAATCATTCTCATGAGACGCGGTGGAACGGCCGTGCTCCGGGCTGCGGCGCTGACGGCGGCACTGACCGCGGCACTGACCGGGGCTCTCGCCGGGTGCGGGACATCCGGCGGGTCGACCGGCGGGACGTCCGACGGGACATCCGACGGGGCGGACGCGGGGCTCTCCGTCATCACCGCCGCCTACCCGTACCAGTTCGTCGCCGAGCGCGTCGGCGGCGCACAGGCCTCGGTCGACAACCTGACGGCGCCCGGAGTGGAACCGCACGACGTCGAGCTGACGCCGCAGCAGGTGGCCGGCCTCGAGGACGCCGATCTGCTGGTGTACGAGCGGACCCTGCAGACGCAGGTCGACGACGCGGTCGACCAGCTGGGGCTCGACGGCGACCGGGTGCTCGACGTCACGTCGGTGGTGCCACTGGAGGAGACGGGCGCCCTGGCAGAGCACGCCCACGAGGGCGGGACCGCGGAGCACGAGTCCGACGAGCACGAGTCCGACGATCACGAGTCCGGCGAGGAGACCGCCCTGGACCCGCACATCTGGCTCGCGCCGGACAACCTCGCGGAGATCACCGAGGCGGTGGCCGACCGGATGGGCGAGGTCAACCCGGACGACGCGGCGGCGTACCGAAGTAACGGCGACGCCCTCGTCGACGACCTGCGGGCCCTGGACGAGCGGTTCCGCGAGGGTCTTCGCGACTGCGAGCGCATGACCGTGGTGACCAGCCACGACGCCTTCCGCTACCTCGCGGCCGAGTACGGGCTGGACATGGTGGCGATCGCGGGCATCGAGCCGTCACAGGAGCCCTCGCCGGCGCGGCAGGCCGAGATCGCCGACATCGTCGCCGCCGAGGGGGTCACCACGATCTTCACCGAGGAGCTGGTCAGCCCGGCCGTCGCCGACAGCATCGCCGCGGAGACGGGTGCCGAGCTCGCGGTGCTCAGCCCGATCGAGGGCCTGAGCGACGAGACGGCCGACGAGGACTACCTGTCGCTCATGCAGCAGAACCTCACCGCCCTGCAAGAGGCCAACGGCTGCGAGTGAGTGCCCCGACTAGAGTGCGAGCGGTGACGACAGCGCAGCGGGAGACCCGCCAACGGCGCGCCGTCAGCCTGGCGCTGGAGGAGCTGGACGAGTTCCGCAGCGCCCAGGCGATCCACGACCTCCTCCGCTCCCGCGGCGAGAGCGTCGGGCTCTCCACCGTGTACCGCACCCTGCAGGGCCTGGCCGACGCCGGCGCGGTCGATGTGCTGCGCATGTCCGAGGGGGAGACCCAGTACCGCCTCTGCAGCCGCGGCCACCACCACCACCTGGTCTGCCGCCGCTGCGGCCGCACGGTGGAGGTCGAGGGTGCCGCCGTCGAGCGCTGGGCCGACGCCACCGCGGCGCAGCACGGCTTCCGCGACGTCTCGCACACCGTCGAGGTCTTCGGGGTGTGCAGCACCTGCCGCTGACCCGGTGTGGTGCCCCGACTCGTTTGCAGATGCGAATGGTTCGCGTCATAGTGGCTGCGCCCAGGGTCTCCCGGGAGGAGCTGCGATGCACGTGCCGGACGGGTTCCTGGACGCGCCCACGTCGGTCGCGGCTGGCGCGATCGCCGTCGCGGGTCTCGCCCTCTGTCTGCGCCGGGCGCGAGCTGAGCTCGACGAGCGCGCCGCCCCGCTGGCGGGGCTGGTGGCCGCGTTCGTCTTCGCCGCCCAGATGCTCAACTTCCCGGTGGTTGCGGGGACCAGCGGTCACCTGCTGGGCGGGGCGCTCGCCGCCATCGTGGTAGGACCGTGGACCGGAGCCGTCTGCGTGGCCGTCGTGCTGCTCGTGCAGAGCCTGCTCTTCGCCGACGGCGGGCTCACCGCGCTCGGCGTGAACATCGTGGACATGTCGCTGGTGACGGTGCTCGTCGGCTATCTGCTGTTCCGCGGCCTGGCGCTCCTGCTGCCCCGCAGCCCGGCATCGGTGGTCGGGGCGTCGTTCGTCGCGGCGGCCGTCTCGGTGCCGGTGGCGTCCCTGGCGTTCGTCGGGTTCTACGCGGTCGGTGGCACCACCGACGTGCCGCTCGGAACGGTCGTGCCCGCCGTGCTCGGGGTGCACGTGCTGATCGGCATCGGGGAGGGACTCATCACGGCCCTGGTGGTGGGCAGCGTGCTGACGGTCCGGCCCGACCTGGTCCACGGCGCCCACAGCCTGCTGCCCGCGGTCCGGCTCGAGCCGGCGGCGGTCACGTGACCCGGCGCACGACCGCGTTCGTGGTCGTGGGGCTGCTGGTGGCCCTGCTGCTGGCCGGCGTCGTCAGCTTCTACGCCAGCGACAGCCCCGACGGCCTGGAGCGCGTGGCATCGGACCGCGGCCTGGACGCGGCCGAGCAGCCCTCCGGCGTCGAGGAGTCACCACTGTCCGGCTACCGCACCGACGGCATCGGCGACGACCGTCTCGCCGGCGGCGTCGCCGGCGTGGTCGGGGTGATCGGCACCTTCGCCGTCGGGACCGGCCTGGCCCTGGCCCTGCGTCGTCGCGGTGGCGAGCCTGACCGCCGGGGCCGCCCCGCCCACCAGGTGGACACCGGCCCGCCCCGATGAGACCTGCGGCGGTCAGCTCCCGGCTCTACGTCGAGCGCGACTCGCTCGTGCACCGGCTACCTGCGCAGTGCAAGCTGCTGGCTGTCTTCGGCTTCGTCCTCGCCGTGGTGTCCACACCGCGCGAGCAGTTCTGGGCCTTCGGCGTGTACGCGGGCCTGCTGGCCGCCGTGGCACTGGCCGCGACGGTGCCGGCGCCGACGATCGCGCGCCGCGCCCTGGTCGAGACCCCCTTCATCGCGTTCGCGGCGCTCCTGCCGTTCATGGTTCCCGGCGAGCAGGTGCGGCTGCTCGGGGTCGGTCTGAGCCAGCCCGGGCTGCTCGGGGCATGGAACATCCTGGCCAAGGCCACGCTCGGCGTCGTCGCAGCGGTGCTGCTCGCCGCGACCACCCGGCCGGAGGCGCTTGTGGCGGGGCTCGCCCGACTGCGCCTGCCGTCGCTCGTGGTCCAGATCCTGTCGCTGATGGTCCGCTACCTCGACGTGGTCGTCGCCGAGCAGGCGCGAATGCGCATCGCGCGCGAGTCGCGGGGGTTCGTGGCCCGCGACGTTCGCCAGCTCGGCGTGCTGACCAGGTCCGCTGCCGCGCTGTTCGTGCGCTCGTACGAGCGTGGCGAGCGGGTGCACCTGGCCATGCTCAGTCGCGGCTACGCCGGCGCGATGCCGGCTCCGCACTCCCCTCGTCCGGAGGCCCCCCAGTGGCTCATCTCGATGACGGTTCCGGCAGCGGCGGGCGCGGTGGCCGTGCTCGCCTGGGCGGTGTCGTGACGGCCGGTCGGGTCGAGGCGGCCGGGGCACACCCGATGCTCGACATCCGCGATCTTGCCTTCGCCTACCCCGACGGGCACCAGGCGCTGTTCGGGATCGACCTGTCGGTGGCGGAGGGCGAGCGCGTCGCCGTCCTGGGACCGAACGGCGCCGGCAAGACCACGCTCGTCCTGCATCTCAACGGCATCCTCACCCCCGGGCGGGGGTCGGTGCGCGTGGGCGGGCTGCGCGTCGAGTCGCCGCACCTGCTCGAGATCCGCCGGCGGGTGGGGATCGTCTTCCAGGACCCGGACGACCAGCTGTTCATGCCCTCCGTGCGCGAGGACGTCGCGTTCGGCCCGTACAACCTCGGTCTGCGCGGGGACGAGCTGGACCGGCACGTGCGTCGGGCGCTCGAGCAGGTGGACATGCTCGACGCCATCGACCGCGTGCCTCACCACCTGTCGCTGGGGCAGCGCCGCCGGGTGGCTGTCGCCACCGTCCTGGCCATGTCGCCGCAGGTCCTCGTGCTCGACGAGCCGTCCAGCAACCTCGACCCCACCAGCCGCCGCGAGCTGGCGGCGATCGTCCTCGGCCTGGGCCTGACCACGGTCGTGGTCACGCACGACCTGCCCTATGCCCTGGAGCTGTGCCCGCGGGCCGTCGTCCTGGACCGAGGCGTGCTCGCGGCCGACGGGGCGACGTCCGCGCTGCTCACCGACGACGCCCTGCTCGCTGCCCACCGCCTCGAGCTCCCGGCCGGCTTCCGGCCCGTGCCGCCCGGGGACGAGGCGCCGCCCGTACCCGACGTCAGCCGCACCCGAGCCTGAGGAGCCGACGTGCACCCACCGACAGCGCGCGACGAGGCGCTCGCCGCACTCCGCGGGATGGGCGAGCGGGTGACGGCACCCCGGGCGGCCGTGATCGAGGTGCTGGCCGGCACGGCGGAGCACCTGTCGGCAGAGGAGGTCGCCGCGTCGGCGCGGGGCCGCGGGCACGACCTGCATCTGGCCACCGCGTACCGCGCCCTGAAGACGCTCAGCAGTCTCGGCCTCGTACGGCACACCCACCTGCCCGGCGGCTCCACCACCTACCACCTGTCGACGTCAGCCGGGCCGCGTGCGCACGCGCACGCCGCGTGCACCTCCTGCGGCAAGGTCGTGGACGTCCCCGAGGAGTGGCTCGACGACCTCGTCCGGCGGGTGCGGAGCGAGCAGGGCTTCGAGCTGGCACCGCACCACGCCGCCCTGACCGGCCGCTGCGCCGACTGCCGCCCCGCCTGAGGCACCCTCCTCGAAGCCGTCAGCCCAGGCCGCTGCACGGACCGCCGCCACGCCTGACGCGGCCTCCCCGATCAGCGCGAGCCGTCAGCCGACGCCGCGGCGGGCCGCCTGGGCGGCCAGCTCGGAGCCGAAGGTCTCGGTGTCCATGCCCTCCCGCACGGCGCGCCAGACCAGCTCGGCCTGCGTCTCCGGCGCCAGGCCGTCGACCGGCTGGTCGAGGTCGAGATCGGTGGGGAACCCGTAGCCCTCCGCCGCGGCCGCGATCACGTTCAGCAGGGCCCGGTCGGGCACGCCCTCGGCCAGGCGGTCGACCAGGACAGGGAACAGCGCCGCGCAGACGCTCCGGCGGTCGACGGCTTCCATGGCACGACCGAACGCGGACGAGATCTGCAGCAGATTGGCCATGCGCCGGATGTCGGTCGAGCGGTTGTGGCCCGCCCCGTGAAAGAGCGCGGGGTTGAAGAACGCGGCATCGCCCTTGCGCAGCGGCAGCTGCACCAGGTGCTGGTCGAAGTACGCGATGAACTCCGGCCGCCGCCAGGCAAGGTAGCCGGGGGCGTACTTGTGCGAGTGCGGGAGATACATGGTCGGGCCGCTCTCGACCGGCATGTCGGAGTGCGCGACGGCGCCCTGCAGCGTCAGCACGGGCGAGAGCCGGTGCACGTGCGCCGGGTACCGCGCCGCCTGCTCGTCGGTCATGAACCCGAGGTGGTAGTCCCGGTGGGGGCTCTGTGCGGCTCCGCCGGGATTCACCACGTTGACCTGGGACGTGACCTGGTACGCGGGCCCGAGCCACGCCGTCGCCACCAGCGCCAGGACGTCGTTGGCGTAGTAGTCGGCGAACACGGCAGGCTCGCGCACCGCCAGCTTCTCGAGGGCGTTCCAGACCCTGTCGTTGGCGCCCGGCTTGGCGAAGTGGTCGCCGGCGGTGGCGCCGCTGGCACGCTGCTCGGCGATCATCCGGGCGAAGGCCTCGGTGGCGAGGTCGACCACGGTGACATCCGGGTAGGCACCCTGGAGCACGACGAGGCCCGGGCCGTCGGTGAGAGCCCTGGCCAGCTCCGCCTGGACGTCGCGGCGCTCGTCGGCGTCGTCGAGGTGCGCGCGCAGGCTGCCACAGTCGTAGACGAGGACGTTCTCGGTCACCGCGTCGGCGAACGGGTAGTCGTCCAGGTCCGTCTGCTGCTCGACCACGGCGACGAAGTCGTCCAGCCGGCAGTCGTCCTGAGACCACCACCCCCGGCTGCGGGTCGCGGCGTGTGACATGGCCATGTCTGCTGATCCCTTCGGGGGGAAACGCTGATGTATCGCCCACATTACGGATTGGTCGCGCCGGGCAGCACTGATGAGTGAGGCCGACCCCTGGGGGTACCTCACCGCGGTAGAGGATCTCACCGGACCTGGAGGTAGGGCCATGGCAGCCCGGAACAAGGCATCAGGCAAACGAGCGACAGGCGTGCACCAGCCGATCGCCACCGTCGTCGGCGTTGTCTTCCTTCTCGTGGGCATCGCCGGCTTCATCCCGGGCATCACCACGAACTACGACATGCTCGAGTTGGCGGGGCACGAGTCCGGCGCGGAGCTCCTCGGCATCTTCGAGGTCTCGGTGCTGCACAACGTGGTGCACCTGCTGTTCGGCGTGGCAGGGCTGGCGCTGGCCCGCAGCGAGTCCACGGCCGTTGCGTACCTGCTGGGAGGTGGCCTGATCTACCTCCTGCTCTTCGTGTACGGCCTCATCGTCGACATGGACTCCGCGGCCAACTTCGTGCCGGTCAACGACGCCGACAACTGGCTGCACCTCGCGCTGGGCATCGGCATGCTGGCGCTCGGGTTCGTCCCCGGCCGCTCGAGGTCCCGCTCGGACACCAACCGGACCACGACCGCGCCTGGTGGCCGGGACCGGCCTGCTGACGCCGACCGCGACCCCAAGCAGGTCGGTCGCGCGCACGGTGACTCCGGCAGGCCCGGCCGGGAGGACCTGTCGGACCGCCAGCGTCGGCAGGGCCGCGGTCGGAGCTGACCGCACACGGCAGCGTGCAGAGCTGACCGCACGCGGCAGCGCGTGCAGAGCTGACCGCACGCGGCAGCGCGTGCAGAGCTGACCGCACGCGGCAGCGCGTGCAGAGCTGACCGCACGCGGCAGCGGGTCAGGCTGACCGCACACGGCAGCGGTCGGAGCCGACCGCACGATCGGCAGGCAGGGGCACACGATCGCCCGCTCCTTCGGGTGCCCTCGGGTGATCGTGTGCCTCGCTGCGTCCGGCGATGTCGCCGCGGTCCCGAGCGGTGTCGCGTGACCGTCCAGCGGCCGGCCCCCCTCGTCTCGAGCCCACGACCACACCGGCGCCCGGAAGCAGGCGTTCACATACCGTGATATAACCGTACGCGGCCGATCACTGCCAGTAAGGGAGCAGCGTGACCGACGAGACCCCCGGCGAAAGCCCCGACCGGAGCCCGCAGGCCCCGGCGGAGCTGATGGAGGAGCTGGAGGAGGCCGCCGGTACAGACCCGTCGATCCAGAAGGTCCTGGACCGGCTCGTGGAGCGGCTCGTCGACGTGCTGCCGGTGACCGGAGCCGGCGTCATGCTCGTGGACGAGCGGCAGCGCCTGCACTTCGTGGCCGCGAGCGACGACACGATGATGGCGATCGAGGAGCTGCAGAACACGCTCGACGAGGGACCCTGCCTCGAAGCGCACGCCACCGGTGAGGCAGTGGCCATCAACGACGTCGAGCACGATCAGCGCTTCCCGTTGTTCTCCCCTCGCGCCTCGGCGGAGGGGCTGGGAGCGATCTTCGTGTTCCCGCTCGCCCTGGACGGCGACCGCCTCGGCGCCCTCGACGTCTACCGCGACACACCGGGTCCGCTCAACGACGAGGACCTGCAGACGGCGCAGGTGCTGGCGGACGTTGCCGCCGCCTACCTGGTCAACGCCCAGGCGCGCATCGACGCCTCGGAGACCGTGGCCAGACTGAGCCACCTGCACCTGCACGACCCACTGACCGGACTCCCCAACCGCACGCTGTTCGAGGAGCGGCTCGAACAGGCGATCGCCAGAGCGCGCCGGTCCCACCTCGTCGCCGCCGTGCTCTTCGCCGATCTCGACGGCTTCAAGGAGGTGAACGACCACTACGGGCACGAGGTCGGTGACGAGCTGCTGTGCGCGGCAGCCACCCGGCTGGCCTCCGCCCTGCGCCCCGGGGACACCGTCGCCCGGCTCGGTGGCGACGAGTTCGTGGTCATCTGCGAGGACCTGCACGAGGAGGCCGAGGCCGAGCGCGTCGCCGAACGGCTGACCACCGCCCTGGCGACACCCTTCGAGCTCTCCGGAGGTCAGCGCGTGGCGCTGACCGCGAGCCTGGGGCTGGCCTTCTCGGGTCCCGAGCGGGACACCACGCGCGCGCTGCTGCGTGACGCCGACTTCGCCATGTACCAGGCCAAACACCGGGGCGGGGGTCACCACCAGGTCCTGAACGTCGCCGCGAGGTCTGCCGCGGACCGTCGTGAGCGCCTCGAGCGCGACCTGCGGCACGCGCAGGACCGCGACGAGCTGGCGCTCGCCTACCAGCCGATCGTCGACCTGCGCAGCGGTGAGCTCGCTGCGGTCGAGGCACTGCTGCGATGGGACCACCCCGACCGCGGTCGGGTGATGCCCGACGTCGTCATCCCGAGCGCCGAGCGCACCGGTCTGATCCGCTCCGTGGGTGAGTGGTCCCTGCGCCAGGCCTGTCTGGACCTCCGGCGCTGGTCTGCGCTCGGGTTGACCGTCCCCCAGGTGGCGGTCAACGTCTCCGCCCTGCAGGTCGCCGACCCGACCTTCGCTCGCACCGTCGAGCGTGTCCTCGCCGACACCGGTGCCGATCCGGGCAGCGTCTGCATCGAGGTCACCGAACGCGCTTTCCTCGTCGACACCCCACGGGTGCACGCCGTGCTGGAGGAGGTGCAGAGCTTCGGGGTCCGGCTCTCGCTGGACGACTTCGGCACCGGCTACTCGTCCCTCAACTATCTGCGCCAGTTCCCCTTCCATGCCGTGAAGATCGACCACAGCTTCACCTCGGCGCTCTCGACCGACCAGGTGACCCGGTCCGTGGTCAGGGCGATGATCGACCTGGGGCACGTCCTGGGCCTGACCGTCACCGTCGAGGGCGTCGAGACCCCGCTCCATCTCGAGGAGGTCAGCGCGCTCGGCGCCGACCACGCCCAGGGGTTCCATGTCGGGCACCCGGTGGCCGCCGAGCAGCTCGCGGCCGGACTTCCCGGCCCGGCTGTGCTGCTATCGGCACCCGAGACCGGTTGAGGGCGGCACGGGACCCGTACTGGCCCGGACCACCAGCTCGACGGGCAGGCGCGGCGGCTCGGGTGCCGGACGGCCGTCCAGCAGCAGCCGTATGAGCGCGCCCGCCAGCTCTCCCCGCTGCCGCAACTGCTGCGCCACGGTGGTGAGCGCGGGCTCGGTGGTCGCCGCGGAGGCGATGTCGTCGAACCCGGTTACCGAGAGCCGGTGCGGCACCGGCACCCCCAACTCGGCGGCGGCGTAGGACAGCCCCTGGTCGACCAGCACACCGACGGCACCGACCCGCCCGCGACGCAGGCCGCGCGCCACCGGGTCGGGACCGCTGAACCGCAGCTCCTCGGCCCGGGTGAGGATGCGCTCGCGCAGTCCTGCGGACAGCTGGTCCGGGCGTCCGAACGCGTTGGACACCGTCGACCGGGAGACCCCGAGGTCGTCGGCCAGCGTCTGCAAGGTCACCTGCGGCACGTCTCACTCTCCGCACGAGCCGGGACAGGCGTCCGCTCCGAGGCCTCGGTACCGTACCGCTGGATCGGTCCTGAGGTCGTCCTGAGCCCCGTGCGTCTCCCGCGCGTAATGTCCGGCGCGTGAATCGCGGACCCATCTCAGCAGAACACGGGGACCCATGACCGCCGACCTGGTGTACGTCCTCGCCGGGATGTCTCTGTTCCTCGCCGTGCTGCTGCCGGTCCTGCTCGACCGGATCGCGATCTCCGCGCCCATGGTGCTGCTGCTCGTGGGCGCGCTCATCGGGCTCCTGCCCCAGTTCGGCGGCATGGACGTGGATCCCCGGGACCACCCGGCGTTCACCGAGCACCTGACCGAGGTCACGGTGATCGTCGCGCTGATGGGCGTGGGCCTTGCTCTGGACCGCCCCCTCGACCTCCGCAAGCCCCGTACCTGGCACGGCTGGGGGACGACGTGGCGGCTGCTCGGCATCGCGATGCCGCTGACCATCGCGTCAGTCGCCCTGGTGGGCTGGGGCCTTGGCCTCGCCCCGGCTGCGGCGATCCTGCTCGGAGCGGTGCTCGCACCGACCGACCCGGTGCTCGCCTCCGACGTGCAGGTCGCCGGGCCGACCAGCGGCGCACAGCTCGCTCCCGAGGAGGTCAGCGAGATCGACGAGCGCGACGAGGTGCGGTTCGCCCTCACGTCCGAGGCCGGTCTGAACGACGGCCTGGCGTTCCCCTTCGTGTACTTCGCGATCATGGTCGCCACGATGGGTCCGCTCAGCGAGTGGGGCCTCAGCTGGTTCGCGTGGGAGCTGGTCGGCAAGATCGTCGTGGGCGTCGCGGTCGGCGCCGTGGTCGGGTGGGGGCTCGCGAAGGTGGCGTTCCGGTCCAGCCGCCCCGCCCTCCGCCTGGCCGAGACCGGAGAGCCGCTGCTCGCGCTGGCCGCGGTGCTGCTGTCGTACGGTCTCGCCGAGGTGAGCGGCGGGTACGGCTTCCTGTCCGTGTTCGCCTGTGGCATGGCCCTGCGCTCGGCTGAGCGCGGTCACGAGTACCACGCGCACATGCACGGCGTGGTCGAGCGCCTGGAGCGGCTGCTGACTCTCGCTGTCCTCCTGCTGCTGGGCGTGGCCATGACCAACGGACTGCTGCAGTCACTGACCTGGGAGGCCGTCGCGCTGTCGGTCTGCCTGATCTTCGTGTTCCGACCGGTGGCCGGCTGGCTCAGCCTCGGCATGAACCCACCGCGGCCTCGGCCGGGCTCGCACGCCCTCGGCCGGCGGGAGCGGCGCGCCACGGCCCTGCTCGGGGTGCGCGGCGTGGGCTCCCTCTACTACATCGCGTACGGGACCAACCAGGCCGACTTCGGCAACACCGAGCTGCTGTGGGCCACCGTCGCGTTCACGGTTGCCCTGTCGGTGATCGTGCACGGCGTCGCCGCCAAGCCCGTGATGCGGCGCCTCGACGCCGACCGCGCGGCGTGACCAACCGGTCTGACCGGTCTGCGCGATCAGCGGCTCACGGTTGCGCGATCAGCGGCTCACGGTTGCACCATCAGCGGCTCACGGTTGCGCCATCAGCGGCTCACGGTTGCACCATCAGCGGCTCACGGTTGCACCATCAGCGACTCACGGTTGCACCATCAGCGGCTCACGGTTGCGGCTGCACAACTCGCGGATGGTGGACGTGTGGGGCGACGCGGACGCGGACGCAGTGGCAACTGGCATCGCACGCGCAGTCACTGAGGGGTAGCGGGGCGGTCGAACGGGTACCTCACCCACATCACCGGGACCCTCGAGAGGACGGCAATGCAGCCGCAGGACATGTACGAGCTCATCGGCAAGGACGCCTACGACTCCGACGGCCAGAAGGTCGGCCGCATCGGTCACGTGTTCTTGGACGACCGGACCAACGAGCCGACCTGGGCGACGGTCAGCACTGGGTTGTTCGGCACCCGGGAGAGCTTCGTGCCCCTGGACGGTTCCGACTTCGACGGTGACCGGCTGAACGTCGCGTACCCCAAGGCGCGGATCAAGGACGCCCCCAACGTGGGCAGCGAGGGACACCTCAGCCCTGAGGAGGAGGACCGGCTCTACGCCTTCTACGAAGTCGCCGACCCGGGCCGCCCGGTGGACGCCACGGCCACCGGCACCGGGACCGACGAGAGCGCCTCTGCGACCCCGCGGTCGGTCTCCACGGGTGCCGACGACGATGCCATGACCCGTTCGGAGGAGCGGCTGAACGTCGACACGACGGCTCGCGTCTCCGGGCGCGCGCGCATGCGCAAGTACGTGGTGACCGAAGAGGTCCAGGTGACGGTGCCGGTGCGTCGCGAGAAGGTGGTGCTGGAGACCGAGTCGGGCGAGCCGATCCACCCCGGCGAGTCGGAGCACTCCACGGCGCCTACTTCTGCTGCGGCGCAGCCGGCGAGCGCCACGAGCACTCGGTCGACCAGCGACCAAGATCCGTCCGGCCCGACTTCAGCCGAGGGCTCGCTCAGCCGCGACGAGCAGACCGATGACTCCGAGATGATCCTTCACGAGGAGCGCCCCG
Source organism: Nocardioidaceae bacterium (assembly GCA_029266455.1). Taxonomy (GTDB): domain Bacteria; phylum Actinomycetota; class Actinomycetes; order Propionibacteriales; family Nocardioidaceae; genus JACCWP01. The sequence goes on along the minus strand of JAQSWV010000010.1, from coordinate 33,243 downwards.
TGGTGACCACCGAGACTGTGCCCGTGCAGCGGGTCCGGCTCGGCACCACGGAGGACATCGTCGAGGAGACGGTCACCGAGGACGTACGTAAGGAGCGCGTGCAGCTCGACGACGACACCGAGACCCCACCACACCGGTAGAAGCTGCGCCGACGCCACGTGAAGCCGGGCGGCCGGAGCCGCTCGGCACAGATTCGGATACGTCCATGCCCCGGCACACTCGCTCGCCCGCCGCCTCGCCCGCCGCCTGGTACGCCCGCTGGTACTCGGGCTGGTACGCGGAGACGCCGGCCCGTCGCAGCCGTCAGCTCATCAGCGACGGCGCGGCGCTGCTCGGCCTGCTGCTATGCCTCTGGGCCGGGACCACGGTGCATGATCTCACCACCGGGCTGGCCGAGCCGGGAAGAAGCCTGGAGTCGGCCGGAGCCGACCTGGCGGCCCGGATGGACGACGCCGGCGCCGCAGCCGACAGCGTGCCGGTCGCCGGCGACGCGCTCGCCGCGCCGTTCGACGGAGCCGGAGAGGCCAGCCGCGCCATCGAGGGCGCGGGCGTGCAGCAGCAGGCCGCGGTGGCGAACCTGGCGAACACACTGGGGTGGGTCGTGGGCGGGTTGCCGGCCCTGTTGGTCACGGCGGGGTGGCTTCCGTGGCGCATCCGCTTCAGACGCCAGTCAGGGCAGGCCGTCCGGCTGCGCGAGGCGGACGGCGGACTCGACGTGCTGGCGCTTCGTGCCCTCGCGCGCCAGCCCCTGGGCGTCCTGGTGGGGGCCGGACCTGCAATCGTTGACGGTTGGCGCGCCAACGACCCCGCCGCCATCTCGGCGCTTGCCGACCTCGAGCTCCGCCGACTGGGACTGCGTACAGGTGCCACGCGCAGCGTGCCATAGGGGCGACCCCGGCGGTTGGCGGTCGGCGGTTGGCCGGTGCCACGGCAATGAGCCCATGCGAGCCATGCATGTCGAGGGCATCGTCCTCGTGGGTACGCGGACCGCGCAACCGCAACCCGCGGACCGCGCAACCACAAGCCGCTGACCGCGCAACCACAACCCGCGGACCGCGCAACCACAACCCGCGGACCGCGCAACCACAACCCGCTGACCGCGCATCCACAACCCGCGGATCGCGCAACCACAAGCCGCGGACCGCGCACATGGCGTCACCCGTTGCGCAAGACCGCTCCGCCGCTCATCACGAAGTCGACGTGCTCGAGCAGACGCACGTCCTCGAGCGGGTTGCCCTGCACAGCGACCAGGTCGGCCAGCCACCCGGCCTCGATCCGACCGATACGGTCCGACCAGCCCAGCAGCTCGGCGGCATGCAGCGTCGCCGACCGGATGGCCTCGAGCGGCGTCTGCCCCCACCGCACGTGGTACGCGAACTGGCGGGCGTTGAGCCCGTGCGGGTAGATGCCGCTGTCGGTGCCGTACGCGACCCGCACCCCGGCCTCGACGCACTTGGTGAAGCCCTCGCGCTGGGCGAGGGTGGTCTCGTCGTTCTTGCGCAGGACATCGGCTCTCCAGCCCTGCGCGCGCCCGGTCTCGGCGATGTAGTCGCCGTCGTAGATGTCGGCAACGAGGAACGTCCCGGCCGCGGCCATCATCGCGATCGCCTCGTCGTCCATCAGCGAGCCGTGCTCGACCGAGCGCACCCCGCCGCGCACGGCCCGCTTGATCCCCTCGGCGCCGTGGGCGTGCGCCGCCACGTGCGCGCCGTACAGGGCGGCCTCGTCGACCGCGGCCCGGATCTGGTCCTCGGTGAGCTCCGGGGCGCCGGGGATCCCCCCGGGAGTCATCACCGCGCCCGTGGCGATGAGCTTCACCAGGTCGGCGCCGCCGTGCAGCACCCGCCGAACCGCCCGCCGGACGTCGTCCACCGTGTCGACCACACCGACCCGCAACCCGTACGGCACCACGGCGTCGACGTCGGGTGCCAGGCCGGTGACGTCGCCGCCACCGCCCGAGCACGTGACGTACGCGCCGGCGACCTGCATGCGTGGGCCGCTGACCCAGCCCGCGCTGATCGCGTCGCGCAGCGCGACGTCCACGAAGGCGCGGAGCGTGCCCACGTCGCGCACCGTGGTGAAGCCGGCCAGCACAGTGGCGGACGCGTTGTGCACCCCGGACAGAGTCTCCTGCGCCTCCGTGCGGCCGAGCAGCTCGGCATAGCCGTGTCCACTGTCCGGCTCGCCGACGAGGTGCGTATGGCAGTCCACCAGGCCCGGCAGCAACGTGTGCGCCGGTAGGTCCACCACCAACGGCCCGTCGACCGGGGCGTCGGCCGCAGCGGTGACCTCGACGATGCGATCGCCCTCGACGACCACTGCGCGATCAGGCAGCAGTTCGCCCGTCACGACCTCCAGCAACCAGCCGGGCCTGACCACGGTACGCACCGACGGGGTCACGGCGACCAGGGTAGCCCTTGTTGACTCGCAGGTCAGTAACCCGACGCGGGACGGCCGCGGTCACGCCGAGCGCAGCACGCCCCGGGCCAGGCTGCCGGCAGCGTGCTCGGGGTTCCCGTCATAGGGCTCCAGCGAGATGTCGACGCCGCGGTAGGTCTCCAGGTCCAGCCCCCGCGGGATCACGAAGGAACCGGAGTCCCCCTCGAGGACCCCGACCGACACCATGCCCAACGTCTCCGGGTCGAACAGCCAGACCTGGACGAACCCGTCGCCGGTGTCGACGGCCGACAGGTCCACGTCCAGGTGCCGCACCTTGCCCGAGGTGCGCAGCTCGGCCGCCCCGCTGGTGTTCTGCCGGGGCAACGGAGCCAGCTCGGTACGAGCCAGCACACTGTCGGCGGGCGGGGCGGTGGCCACCGGGTCGGCCGGTCCGTCGTCGTCGAGCAGGCCGGCGCCCACCAGCGTCGCGCCGATCCCCACCACGACGCCGGCGGCGGCGGCCAGAGCCAGCCGCGGGAGCAGCCGTACCGACGGCCGCGCCGGCGGTGGGGTCGGAGCCTGGGGCCGGGCCCGAGGCTGGGCCGGAGCCGCCGGGGGGACAGGGGCTGCGGCCGCAGGGGCCACCGGCTGTGGTCGGGCCGGCGCCGGCTGCACCAGGGACGCGGCCTCGACGCCGGCCCCCGCTGCCACCCTGGCCCACAGCTCGGGAGGTGGGGCCGTCAGCCCGGTCCCCACCAGCTCGCCGGCCGCACGACCGCGCCGGCCCAGCCGCGCGACGCCGTCGAACTCGGCCCGGCAGTCGGCGCACTCGGCCAGGTGCGCGCGTACGGGCGCGGACTCCGGCCCGTCGAGATCCGGGTCGTCCAGCGCGAGGACCGCGAGGTCGTCAGCCGGCAGGTGGCCGCTCATGACATGTCCTTGATAGGACCGCGACGGGCCTCGCGGTCGTCGAGATGGTCGCGAAGGGTGGCCAGTGCGCGCCGCACATGACTCTTGACCGTACCCAGCGGCATGTCCAGGGCGGCGGCGATCTGCGGATGGGTGAGGCTCTGGAAGAAGGCCAGCTCGATCACCTGACGTTGCGGAGGCGACAGCTGCACCATGACCTCGGCGATAACCACGGCATCGACCGCCTGCTCGGCCAGCTGGTCGACGGTCTGCTCCTTTCCGACCCGCGCTCCGGACTGGGACGACAGCCTCTCGCCGAGGCGCCGCTCCCGGTCCCGCGAGGCGAAGCGGTCCGCCACGACGTGACGGGTCACGCCCACCAGCCAGGAGGCCAGCCGCCCACGCGCCGGGTCGAAGCCGTGTCGGCCGTGCCAGCCCTTCACGAAGACCTGCTGGGTGACGTCCTCGGCGTCGGCCGGCTCACCGAGCGCCCGCAGGGCGACGGTGTGCACGAGCGGCGCCCAGCGACGGTACGCCTCGCCCAGCGCCCAGGTGTCGCCACTGCTGAACGCCTCGGCCAGCGCGTCGTCGCCGACCAGGTCGTCGAGCCCGGTGATCGCCGGTGCTGTGTCGGAGCTCAGGGTTCCTCCCCTCGGCTGACCGAAGCGTAGCCGCGAATGCCTGCATCCAAAGTCGCTCCTCGGTCCGAAGAACAACTGACATCGCGGTCGCCGAGCAAAGAGGCGGTCGCACCCACCGCTGTTGAGGAGACGTCCATGAACCACCAGCCGATCCGTCCCGTCACCCGAGCCGTCACGACCGCACTGGTGGCCGCCGGGATGATGGCCGCCACGATGCCCGCCGCCCAGGCCGGCGACGGCGACGACCGCAAGGGCACCACCAGGGTCGCGGTGGCGCCCGCCGTGGTCAGCAAGCTCGACCGGCTCGGCCTGGAGGCAGCCCCCACCAAGGGCGCCACCGCAGTCCCGTTCGAGGGCACCGTGGCGCTCCGCTTCCCGGTGACCGCCGTGAAGAACGACGGCAACAAGCTCAAGCACAAGGGTGGCGTGCGCATCTCGTCGGGCCACGAGGCCATCGCACTCAAGCGGTTCACCGTCAAGCTGGGCAAGAGCAAGGTCGGCGCCGCGGTGTCGGTCAACGGTGACAAGGTCGGCCGCGTCGAGGTGCTCAACATCCGCAAGTCGAACCGTCCTGCTCTCGGCGACGTGCGGCTCACGCTGACCCGTACCGCCGCCAAGGCGATCAACGCGACGTTCGGCGCCCCGGCCTTCTCCGCGGGCGACAACTTCGGCTTCGCCAAGGTCCGTCTCCGCTGATCTGGGACCGTACGAGCCGGACCCGGGCCACGCCCCGGGTCCGGTTCGCTGCGTTCAGCCACGTGACGGACCGATGACTTCCTGCTGGCGACGCGGTCTGACCAGGGTCAGGGTGTACGTACGCGCGGGATGGAGACCCGGATGGACGAGCAGTTCACCGCCACGCTGCAGAAAAGCCCGGCCCAAGGCGGCTGGACCTACGTGGTCTGGCCGCAGTCGGCCAGCTACTTCGGCACCAGGGGCCTGGTCAAGGTGCGGGGCACCGTCGACGGGCACCCGTTCCAGAGCTCGTTCATGGCCATGGGTGACGGCACCCACAAGCTCCCGGTCAAGGCCGCGGTGCGCAAGGCCATCGGCAAAGAGGCAGGCGACGCCGTGACCGTCCGCCTCGAGGAGCGAGTGGGTCGGTAGCTCCGTCGTAGTGCGCGGATGACCGGATGAGGGTCCGGATGGGGGTGCAGGACGCGTCCGCGGGCCGTCGTACTGCGCGGATGATCGGGGGACCGCGACTGAGCGTTCCGTCGCCCAGACATGGCCAAACGGGCACTTCTCGCTCGGATCCGTAGGTTCCGCCCCCAGGCCGCGGCAAGGATCGCGACGAGGGCTGCGTTGGATCGGACCGGCCCATGACGTGTCTTCGGGGGAATTTTCGTGAGTCGCTCATGCCGTCCTGTCATCGCCGTGTGTGGGTCAGCCGCCCTGGTTGCGGTGATGACTCCTGCCATGGGCGGAGTCGCCGCGAACGCCACCGGTGACAGCGCAACCAACGATCGGACCAACGATCGGACCAACGATCGGACCAGCGACCGGACGACCAGCGATCGGACGACCGGTGCTCGCGCTGGCCCCACCCGCAGCGTGACCTATGCCGGGTACCGGGTGGACGTCCCTGCCGAGTGGCCGGTCGTGCGCCTCGCCTCGCAACCGCAGGCGTGCGTGCGCTTCGACCGGCCGGCGGTCTACCTGGGCCACCCCGGCGACCAGCAGGACTGTCCTGCGCATCTGGTCGGAGGTGCCCCCGGCCTGCTCGTCGAGCCGCTGGACGACAGCGTCGCCGCACAGGCACGAGCCGGCTCCCGTACCGCCCCTGACAGCGGACGCCCCGTCGCGCCCCTGCCCCTGCCCGACGGCTCGGCGGTCCTGCCGGTCGAGGCGGCGGGAGTGCTCGTGACCGCCGTGTACGGGGTCGACACCGTCGGCGTCGTGCAGCGCTTGCTGGACGGCGCCCGACTGACCCCGGCCGCAGATCGCGTCCCCGTCAGCCGACTGTCCTCACCGGGCGCCGACAGCGCCGCCAGGGCAGACCGGGTGGTGATGCCCGGGACCATGAAGGGGAAGGGCTTCGACGCCTGCACCGCGCCGTCTCAGTCGACCATGGACGCCTGGCGCAGCTCGTCCCCGTACCGCTCGGTCGGCGTGTACATCGGCGGGATCAGCCGCGCGTGCGGGCAGCCCAACCTCACCCGCAGCTGGGTGGCCACGCAGGCGCGCAAGGGCTGGCACCTGCTGCCGACCTACGTGGGCAGGCAGGCTCCGTGCACCGGCTACTACAACCGCATGTCATCCAACGCGGCCACCGCTCGGGACCAGGGGCGGCAGGAGGCCTCCGACGCGATCGACAAGGCCGCAGCTCTGGGGATGCGCGCACCCAGTGCGATCTACTCCGACATGGAGGGCTACGACAGCACCAACACCACCTGCCGTACGGCCGTGCTGAGCTACCTGTCCGGCTGGACCGCGAAGCTGCACAGGCACAAGTACCTGTCAGGGGTGTACTCCAGCGGCTCGTCCGGCATCCGCGACCTCGCCGCTGTGCACGGGTCCCGCACCTACCAGCGGCCGGACCACCTCTGGATCGCCTGGTGGAACGAGCGGGCGGACACCGACGGCGGGGACTACGTCGCCGACGCCCTGTGGGCTGACCACCAGCGCGTCCACCAGTACACCGGCCCCGTCACCCAGTCGTGGGGCGGACGCTCGATCAACATCGACCGTAACTTCCTCGACGTCGACACCGGACCCTTCGGTGGCGCGGCGGACCCGTGCCCGACCCGGATGAGCTACCCGAGCTATCCACTGCTGCGGTCCGGCTCGGAGGGGCGGTACGTACGTGCCGCGGAGTGCCGTCTCGTGCGACTGGGATTCGAGCGCGTCCAGCCAGGCGGACCGCTCGGTCCGTCGTCGATCGTGGCACTCAACCGGTTCAAGTCCTCCCTGGGGCTCGCGCCCGATGGTGTGCTGGGCCCGCGCGCCTGGACGGCGCTGCTGTCCGCCGGCCGGACGCCGCAGCTCGAGGCCGGTGCGCAGGGGCGGGCCGTCCACCGGCTGCAGCGCTCCCTCACCGCAGCCCTGCAACGACCGGTGAAGACGACCGGACGGCTCGGAGCCGGGACCCAGCGCGCGCTCCGCAGCTATCAGGCGGCCCGCGACCTCCGCGTCACCGGGGTGGCCGGATCGGCAACGTGGCGGGCACTCCAAGCGGGTCGGTGAGCGAGACCCCGAGGGTCAGCTGATGACGGTGGGTCAGCCGATGCTGATGCTGACCGCGTCCAGGACCCCTTGCAGGACGTCGTCCCCGGCCACCTTGGAGCCCAGGATGACGGGCTCGGCGTTCGCGATCGACCCGGACGCCTTGGTCGCGCTGGACGCCTTACCGTCCACCACGGCTGTCACGGTGCTGCCCACGCGCTTGCACTGCAGCGTGTGAACTCGGCCGTCGACAACATCGGATGTCGCCTGCTTGGCGGCAAGCGACGTGCCCCCGCCGGGGAGGACTCCCTTGAACGCGCAGCGGAGCTTGCCCACGGCCGGGTTCGTGGCGTTGCGCTTGATCTCCATCTTCCACTCACCACCTTTGGTCTTGGTGGTGCCCTTCCGGATGACCTCGTAGCTGTCGTCGAGCATCACGTCGCCCTCTACCCGGACGGTCGCGCTGACGGTGATGTCGGCCGTACCGGGATCGAGACTGGGCTGGTCGGGAACCTGGACCCATGAGACGGCGCCATCGAACTGGTACGCGTCTCCCCCCGCGAGGCCAGGGACGCCGGTCACGACCTCGCTGATGAGGCCGTCGTTGTCGCCTCCTGCCGAGGAGTCCACCATCACGGTGTCACCCGAGCCTTCGTCCATCTGCCAGTCCGCCACCTGGGCGGCCTGCGCTGCCGAGGGGACGAGCACAGCAATCGCTGCGCCCGCAGCGACAGCCAGGGACGATGTGCGCATAGGAGCCTCCACCGAGATCTCGACGAACCGGAACACCGCACGGAGTCCGCGGTTCGGACGTTCTCGTCGAGGCACGGTCAATATAGGTCAAACCGGGCACCGTCGGCACATTTCCTTGGAAACTCGCTGAAGTCCAAGATCTTCTGCGGTCGACGACCTTCTCGATCACTCAGCTTCCGGGTTGGAACGGCCCGCGCTGGGTACCTTGAAGGGGACAGCGGCTGTCCAGCCGGACTATCGACCCCTCAAGGAGCACAAACTCGTGGAGCTCATCGGCATTCTCATCGCCGGCCTGATCATCGGGTTGCTCGGCAAGTTCCTCGCCCCCGGCGACAAGGACAACACCCCGATCTGGCTCACCGTCCTGTGCGGTGTCGGCGGTGTCCTGCTGGGCTACTTCATCGCCGAGGCTCTCGGCGTCAAGGACACGAGGGGCATCGACTGGCTGCGCTGGATCATCTCCATCGTGGTCGCGGCCGTCCTGGTCGTCGCAGCCTCGACCCTGACGGGCCGCAACACGACCAAGACCCGCACCCGGCGGTGACCTTGGCTCGCTGCTGAGTCGTTCTTCGCCGTCCCGGTGCCCCGCCACTTCTCTGGCCGGCGCCGGGGCGGCGAAGTTCTTTTCGGCGGGTGTCCCCACACCAGATCGAGGTCACTCGCGAACAAGGTCACTGGCGGGCAAGGCCACTGGCGAACAAGGTCACTGGCCAGGCGAAAACGTCACCTCCAGGGCGCTGCAGCGCCATAGGAGTGCCGCTTTCGCAGCCCACCCTGCGAAACTCCCCGCCCCCCGTCACCCCGGCATGCGCCCTGGCCGATCCGACCCGGCTGCGGCTGGTGCCGCTGGTCGCCTCGCACGAGGGTGGCGAGGCCTGCGTGTGCGACCTGATCGAGCCGGTGGGTCTCAGCCAGCCGACTGTGTCGCACCACCTCAAGATCCTCGTCGACGCGGGGATACTGACGCGTGACAAGCGCGGGGTCTGGGCGTACTTCAGCCTGGTACCCGATGCGCTCGACGACCTGGCCGGCGTGCTCAGGACAGCTCGCGGCCCCCTCCTGAGCCGCGCGGTCGGACTGCGGGGGGTCCCGACCTGCGCTGGTCAGCGACCGTTGTCGGAGCGCTCCTCGACGATGCGGAGGGCCGCGGGCGCCAGCTCGGTCCCGTCACGGGCCGCCCTGGAGAACACCTCGAGCAGCGCCTGGCCGGGGTCGAGACCCTCCGCCGCCATGAGCTTGCCCTGTGCCTGGCCGATGAGCAGCATGTCCTCGGCGTTGTCCTCGGCCCGGTCGAGCAGCTCTCGCATCTTGCCGACCGCGGCGAATGCCGCGCTTCGGTCGTCGGCTGCCCGGGCTCTGCCCGACTTGGCCGTGATCCGGTCGTGGCGAGCGCGACCGCGGTCGCCGACGGCGCTGCCCCGGTCGCGGGCAGCCTCCGCGCGGTCGTAGCGCGCGCGCTGCCGGACCGCTGCCGGCGGGGCATCTGTCATCTGCTCGTCCGCCTCGACGTCGCGGCGCTCCGCGTCCCGGTCACGGGCTGCGGCGTCGGTGTCACCGCCCCGCGCCTCGTCGTCACGTTCGTCAGCGTGCTCGTCGTCGGCACCAGCTCTTTGCTCCCGGTCGAGCAGATCGTCCTCGACGCTGCCCGAGTCCGGTCGCGGTGCCCGGCCATCCCGGAGGCGGCGGCGCTGCGCCAGCTCGTCGTCGTCCATGACCATCACCCCCACCGCGAGATCGGCGTACGCATCCGGCATCGCCACGCTAGGCCATGGGACGCTGTCGCACGAGGCCCCCGAGCGGGCCTTCGAGGCATCAGCAGACGGCGGTCCCCGGCCCGTCACCCCAGCTGCAGGTGTCGACGACGTCGCCACCGGGCGAGCGCAGACGTGCCGTGTCGCCGTCGTTGTTCCAGGTGAACCCCCAGCCCGCGTACAGGTGCCCGCGCCGGTCGGAGCCGCTGCCGGAGTGCACCGTCACGCGCGCGTCTGAGCCGATGCGGTACGCCGGCAGCCGGTAGGAGGCGCCGGCCTCGTCGCGCAGCGTGAATCCGTGCAGCTGCGCCCGCTTGCCCCGGTTCACCAGGGTCACGGTCTCGCCGTTCTCCGTGTCGGTTCCCGGTGGGTCGTACACCACGCCTGCGATGCGCATCCGTCCCTGCGGCTGAGGGTCGCCATCCCCTCCACCACCCCCACCGAGCTGGATGCGCGCCTTGCGCACGTGCAGCACCACGTTGCGGCAGCCGTCGGCGAGCCGGCGAAGCGCGCGCTTCTCGGCACGGTCGACGCGCAGGGACCACCGGGTCTTCACCGCCGCCCACTCCCCCACGTACCGGCATCGCGCCCGTTGCGGACGCCAGTCCGCGATGTCCTGGTCGCCCTTCGACTGGTTCACGTTGTCGGTCACCGCGACCAGCGCACGGCGGTCCCCGAGGTCGTTGGCGAAGCGCTCGCGGGTGTCCCCGTTCCACCGCCGTGCACCTGAGTCCCAGGCCTCGGCGAGCGGCACCAGGTGGTCGATGTCCACGTCCCCGGAGCTCGACCAGGTGAGGCCGTCGTAGTAGGACCGCCACCTGCCGGTGGTGATGTCACAGCCCGACACGGCGACCCTCGACTCCGTGGCCAGCACCTCGTCGCGGGTGTCCTGGCAGTCGCCGTTCGCGTCGACCCAGTGCCTGAACTTGTCCCGGTCATAGCCGGCGCGGGTCTCTGTCGCCGCGGGCAGCTGCCGGACGGCGGCGCGGAGCCGGACATCGATCGCCCGACCGTCGGCCTCGGCCTGCATGCCGGTGTCGGTGCCGGTGTCGGTGCCGGTATCGGTGCCGGTGTCGGTGGCGGTGTCGGTGCCGGTATCGGTGGCGGCCGGAGCGGCGGCGGGCGCCAGACCGAGCAGCACCGACGCGGTGAGCACCGCCACCAGCCGTACGGTCGGACGAGCCGCGAGGTGGGCACCGGCGCTGCTGCCCATGGGTCCCCCGCCTCCGTCGACAACGTGTCGATCGACCGTAACCCGCCGCGGGCTTCACCGGACACCGATCCGGCCACGACCCGGCCTGCAGGCGAACGGGATCCGACCGAACGACCGACGGGAGGGGACGTCTCCCGGGACGCGGCCTTCAGCGTCCGACAGTAGAATCGGGCCGAGCTCGAGAGGCGGGACCACCGTGAAAGACCTCCTCGACACCGTGCGGCGTCGCATGACCGGCCGCGGACGCCCGGTCGCTGCGGATCCTGATCCGTTCAAGACCCTCGCCCTGCAGGCCCGGCTCACCCGCCTGGTCGGGGAGATGGCGGCGCTGGACCGCGACCCGTCCCCCCGGTTCGCGAGGGCGCACCACGCCCGGGCCGCGTGTCGTGCCTACGACCAGACGCTCGCCGAGGCCTGCGAGGTGGCCGGCCTGCCCGTCCCCCCGGACAGCGGACCCGACGGCCGACTGCTGGCCGAGGCCCGGCTGTTGCAGGCCGGCTGGACCTGGTGACCGCCGCCGCCACGGCGCCGCACCGGACGTGACGCGCGGCACGCCTGTCATTCGCACGCTTACGGCTCCGGCCGTCGGGGTACTCGATAGCGACGCCGACGAAGGAGCACATCGACAGTGGCAGGCAGCAACCGGCAGACGACCCGGGACACCCCGAGGGCCGACTATCGCCCGCAGGGGACCGACAGCAAGCCCTCGGCTTTCGCGACGCTGAAGCGCACGTTCACCGAGTTCAGCGAGGACAACCTCACCGACTGGGCGGCGGCACTCACGTACTACGGCGTGCTCGCGATGTTCCCGGCGCTCATCGCGATGGTCTCGATAGTCGGCCTGGTGGGCGACCCGGCCGCGACGACCAAGGCCCTCACCGACATCGTCGCCAGCATCGGCCCGGCCTCTGCTGCCGACACCCTGGCCGGCCCGATCCGGTCGATCTCGTCGAGCTCGAGCACGGCGGGCCTGGGCCTCATCGTCGGGCTGGCCGCGGCGCTGTGGTCGGCGTCGGGCTACGTCGGGGCGTTCATGCGCGCCTGCGCGATCATCTTCGAGACCCCCGAGGGACGGCCCATCTGGAAGCTCCGGCCCCTGCAGATCCTGGTGACGCTGGTGATGATCATCCTCGCCGCTGTCGTGGCCCTGTCCGTGGTGCTCACCGGTCCCATCGTCGAGGCCGTCGCCAAGCCGCTCGGTTTGGGCAGCACGGCCGTGACCGCCTGGGACTACGCCAAGTGGCCGGTGCTGGCGCTCATCGTCCTGCTGATGATCGCGATCCTCTACTACACGGCGCCGAACGTCCGCATGCGCGGGTTCAAGTGGGTGAGCGCGGGTGCGCTGTTCGCGCTCGTCATCTGGATCCTCGCGTCCGTGGCCTTCGCGTTCTACGTCGCGAACTTCGGCTCGTACAACAAGACGTACGGCACGCTGGCCGGTGTCATCGTCTTCCTGGTGTGGCTCTGGATCACGAACGTGGCGATACTCCTCGGCGCCGAGCTGAACGCGGAACGGGAGCGGTCGGCGGAGCTTCGCGAAGGAGCACCGGACGCGGAGCGAGAGATCCAGGCCCCTCCTCGTACCCAGCCGAAGGGCCAGCAGACGACCTGACGTGTCACCGCGCGCACGACGGTAGGTTGACCCCCATGACGTCGACCTGGTCGCGGATGACGCCGCTCGAACCCGACGAGTGTCTGCGCCTGCTGTCATCGGCCCGCCTGGGCAGGGTGGGTGTCTGCGCACCCGACGGCCCACAGATCCTGCCGGTCAACCACGCGGTCATGGACGGCACGGTGCTGTTCCGTACCGACGTCTACGGAGTCCTGGCCGAGGGGACCCGGGACGGGGGCACCGTCGCATTCCAGGCCGACGAGATCGATGATCGTCTGCAGTCCGGCTGGAGTGTCCTGGTGGTCGGTACGGCCGAGCATGTCGAGGACCGCGACGAGATGGTCGCGGCCTTCGACCGGCTGGGCGACCCGTGGGCGCCGGGCACCCGTCAGCTCGTGGCCCGCATCTCGCCGGCTCGGGTCACGGGACGTCGGTTCTACCGGACCTGACGCCACATCTCGGTCACCGTGCGGAGTGGGACACGCGGAAGCGGGCCGGCCAGAAGCCGAACCGCCGCGCGGTGAGCCGCCGCCGCGGCTGGGGGGACGGTGCCGGGGCTTCTGCGGAGAGCCGGGCGGACCAGTGCAGGTGGCGCTCACCGCGCAGGGGCGCCCAGTGCGCGTCGGCGTGCCCGGACGGGCGCGCACACCGCACGCAGGCCTGGGGATGCTGCAGGTTGCAGATGTCCACCGACGACGGTCCTCTGCGGCGGGGCGGCCATGAGGGCCACCGGAGGTACGGGCACTAGGTGTCTCTAGCTCCGCTACTCAGAGTAGTTATCTTCTCACATTCAGTACTTCGCCGTCCAGCTGGCCCTGACCCGGGGGTCAGCGGCCGCACGCCAGCCGGTGCGACTCGCTGAGCAACTCGGCGAGCTCGTCGGCGGACACGCGCTCGAGGCGCACCAGGACGAGGTTCGGCGAGCGGTCGTGGTGCGGGGTCCAGAAGTACGTGTCCGGGTCCGAGGCGACCAGCGCCTCGCGCTCGTCGGTCTTGACGGTGACCACGCCGTTCTCCCACCTGCGCGCCACCATCGTGCGGGCGAACCACGCCGGCTGTCCCCAGCTCAACCGCTCCGTCACCGCGGGCAGCGCCAGGCACAGCCGGCGCACGTCATCCTCGGTGGCCACCTCCGCCACTCTGCCAGTCGGCCGGGTGGGGGTGGTCGCAGCTACCCTGCCCGTCGTCGATCCCACTACGGAGAAGGAGCCCGAGATGGCGTCCCGTCTCAACCCCTACATCAGCTTCGCCGGCAACGCCCGCGAGGCGATGGAGTTCTACGAGCGCGTCTTCGGCGGCACCCTGACGCTGTCCACGTTCGGCGAGTTCGGTGCGGCCGACGCCCCAGGAGCAGACCAGATCATGCACGGCCAGCTCGAGACGCCCAGCGGGTTCACGATCATGGGCGCCGATGTGCCACCCGGGTCCGAGCACCACCCGGGCAACAACATGGGAGTGAGCCTGAGCGGCGACGACGTCGACGAGCTGCACGGCTACTGGGCGCGCCTGTCTGAGGGGGGCACCGTGTCGGTCCCGCTCGAGAAGCAGATGTGGGGCGACGAGTTCGGCATGTGCGCCGACCGGTTCGGCGTCGGCTGGTTGGTCAACATCAGCCAGCCACAGACCTGACCGCCGATCCCCCGCTGACCCACCGCCGCTCCCAAGTACGCCGGGCCCGGTGGTGGTCGGAGCATTCGTACGGCCGCATCGTTCATCCCGTGGACGCCCCTTTACCTTCCGGGGCTCGTCATGGCAGCCTTGGCCGACTTTTCCGCCAAGGAGGCTCCGTTGCCCAGGTCCGGCCCGTTTCGTCCCGCACCGCGCGGCACCCGTCGCAGCTACAGCCGGCGCGGCTTCCTGCGAGCGGGGGCCCTCGGCGCCGGCGCTCTCGCCGCACCCTCGTTGCTGGCCGGCTGTGGCGACGACGGCACGGCCGCGGTGCCGCCCCTCGAGCCCGGCGACGACAAGTGGCGTCGCTTCGCGGGGACGACGATCAACTTCATCTCCGAGAACACCGCGCCCACCGCGGCGATCGCGGCCAACCTGCAGCCGTTCACCCAGCTGACCGGGATCAACGTCCAGATCGTCAACCTCGAGCTGTCCGCTCTCGTGCAGCGCGTGGCTCTCGACCTGGCCTCCGGGGACGCTGCCTACCAGGTGATCTACGCAGACCCGTACCAGGTGCTGGCACCGTACAGCGCCGGGCTGGTCGACCTCCGCGAGTTCCTGGAGGACGACTCCTACCCACCCGTGGAGGGCGGGCTCGACGACTTCATCGCGGTCCAGCTCGACGCCGCCGGCCGGTTCTCCGAGGATGCTCCGGTCTATGCCCTGCCGTACGACTGCCCGACGATGATCTGGCAGTACCGCCAGGACCTGTTCGACCGCTACGGCAACCAGATGGCAGACGCCCTCGGCCACGACGTGACCCCCGGCCCCGACCGAACCTGGGAGGAGTACTACGCGATCGCCGACTGGCTCAACCAGAACGCCGACGAGGTCGCGTACGGAAGCGGTCACCAGGCCAAGCAGCACGACTCGCTCATGAACGACTTCAGCAACGTGCTGTGGGCCGCCGGAGGGGACTACTTCGAGGCCGGGCAGGAAGTAGGTCTGCTCGGGATGGAGGACCCCGGGGAGTGCGTGCTCGACAGCGAGGAGTCGATGGCCGCCGCGGACTTCTACGCATCGCTGCTCGAGATCGCCCATCCCGCCTCGTCGACCTGGGACTGGGACGGCGTGGGAGCGGCGCTGCGCGCCGGCGAGATCGCCATGTGCCCCAACTGGCACGAGTTCGCGGCCAGCAACGAGGAGGCGCTGCCGGGCAAGATCAGCTACGCCCCCCTGCCGAGGGGGCCTGCCCGGGCGGCCAACATGTACGGCGGCTGCGGCATCGGCATCTCCACGAACGCGGAGGGCGCGGAGCGAGGCGCCGCGTGGCTGTTCGTCAACTGGGCTACCTCGCCCGAGGTGCAGCTCAGCAACCTGAAGAGCTCTGCCGGCGGTGGCACCCCCACCCGTCGCTCGGTCTACGCGCTCGAGCAGGTGCAGCAGGCCGAGACCCGTCCGAGCGATCTGCCCAACATGCTCACCGCCGACGCGGTCTTCACCGCCTGGGAGCCGCAGAACATCGGCCTGCGGCCCAAGATCCCGATGTGGAACGAGTGCGACACGACCATCTTCACCGAGCTCTCGAAGATGATCGCCGGCGAGAGCAGCCCGTCCGAGGCCATGACCTCCGCCAAGAGCTCGATCGACAGCATCGTGCAGCGGGGGTGGGTCGCGTGACCACGGTGGTGGACGAGCGGGCGGAGAAGTCCGAGAGCCCGGCGGAGAGCGGCGCGCCGGGGCGGCGCGGGCCGACCCTGAGTCTCTACGGCTGGCTGATGACGCCCGGCGTCGCTGTCCTGGCCGTGCTGTCGATCATCCCGTTCCTCGCCCTGGTCACGATGAGCTTCAGCCGGGTCGGGCTGCTCGGCGGCGTGTCGCTGGAGTGGGCGGGGCTGGACAACTGGAGCCGCGTCCTGTCCGACCCGGACATGTGGGCGAGCTGGGGACGCACCGCCGTCTACCTGGCCGCCACGCTGGGCCTGGAGATGCTGCTGGGCATCGGCATCGCGATCGCCCTGCACAGCGTCGTGCGCGGACGCGGGCTTCTCCTGTCGCTCATCCTGCTGCCGATGTTCGTGGCACCGGTCATCGTGGGGCTGCTCGGCCGCTACCTCACCGACTCGACCTTCGGGCTCTACACCAGCCTGCTGCGCAGCGTCGGCTATGACGGCGACATCCTGGGCGGGACCACGAGCGCCTTCATCGCCGTCGTGCTGATGGACGTGTGGGAGTGGACTCCGCTCATCGCGCTGATCGTCCTGGCCGGCCTCAGCGGGGTGAACCCGTCGGTGCTGGAGGCCGCGGCCATGGACGGGGCGGGCTACTGGCGGACCCTGCTGCACATCGTCATGCCGTCGATCCGCGGGATCCTGCTGGTGGCACTGCTGATCCGTGCCATGGACGCGGTGCGCTACTTCGACATCATCTACGTCACGACGAACGGCGGTCCGGCGGACGCCACCAAGACGATCCCCATCCGGTTGTTCGAGACCGCGTTCCGCTTCTTCGACCTCGGGTACGCCGCCGCCATCGGTCTCATGATGCTGGTCGTCACCATCCTCATCGCGCAGGCGTTCGTCCGCCTGCTGGGCACGAAGGGACAGACCTCGTGAGCACGGGATCCGCCCACCAGCGCTCCGGCCCGGCCAGCCAGCTCGTCGTCTACGCCGTCGTGGCCGTGGCCCTGCTGTGGACCCTGGTGCCGCTGGTGTGGATGCTCATGGGGTCGTTCAAGAACAGCGCCGACGTGACCGCCAAGAATCCGGCGTTCTTCTTCGAACCCACCCTCGCGAACTATCGCGGTCTGTTCGGGGGCGCCAACGACCTCGTGCCCTACCTGTGGCACAGCGTGGTGGCAGCGGGAGTGTCGGCCGTGCTGTCGCTCGTGCTGGGGACGCTGGCCGGCTACGGCCTGGCGCGTTCGGCGATGCGCGGCAAGCACCACCTGTCGTTCTGGATCATCTCGACCCGGATGGCCCCCATCGCCGCAGTGGTGCTGCCCCTGTTCCTGATGTTCAGGCTCGTGGGCCTGATCGACACGCTGCCCGGACTGATCCTCGCGTACATGTCGTTCAACCTGCCGTTCGCGATCTGGTTGATGAGCGCCTTCTTCGCCGACATCCCACCCTCTCTGGAGGAGTCCGCGATGGTCGCCGGCTGCAGCCGCTGGCAGGCGTTCTGGCACGTCGTGCTGCCGCTGAGCAAGGCGGGTCTGGTGACCACCGGCGTGCTGTGCCTGGTGTTCGCGTGGAACGACTACGCGTTCGCGACCGTCTTCGCCGGACCGAACTCGCAGACCCTGCCCATCGCCGCCAGCCAGCTGGTGACGCAGACGGGCATCGACTGGGGTCAGCTGAGCGCGATCGGAACGATCGTCGTGCTCCCGATGATCCTTGCGGGTCTCGCCGTCCGTCGTTGGCTGGTCACTGGCCTGACGCTGGGGGCGGTCACCGGGGAGTGAGCAGCTGGTCGGGTGCAGCCGCACCCCGGCGATGGTCGGCCTCGGCCGTCTCGAACTGCCGGGGGAACAGGTAGTTGGCTATTCCGTAGAACACCGACGTCGGGATCCCGGAGAAGTTCGAGCTCAGGTTCCCCTCCACGACGATGGTGGCGTTGGCCCTCGGCAGATAGAACATCGCCGAGCCGTAGCCGTAGATGGCGCCGTTGTGCCCGATGAAGTCGTTGATGTCGAGAACGCCCAACCCGTAGCCGACGTCCAGCACCTGCCCCGGGAAGGGCACCGTCCTCAGCTGCTTGCGGTGGGTCTCCCGGGACAGCAGGGTCCCCTTGGCCAGCGCCCGCGCCCAGATCCGAAGGTCGCCGAGGGTGGAGATCATGGCTCCGGCGCCGCTGGCCACCCCTGGGTTGACCCTCGTGACATCCCGTAGCGAACCGTCGGGCGCCTCGACGTACCCCCGGGCGTGCGGATCCGGCATGGCCGAGCCGGTGGGGTAGCTGGTGTGCGACATCCCCAGCGGCTTCAGGATGCGGTGGCGGATCACCCGGCCGAGGGAGCGGTCGGTCACCCGTTGGACGACCAGCCCGAGCAGCACGTAGTTGCTGTCCGAGTAGCTCACCCCTTCGCCCGGCGCGAAGGACGGCTCGTGGCGCTTGACGATGCGGATGGCGTCACGCGGCCCGAACGCCATCAACGGGTCGCGGTCGAAGGCACGGCCGAACGCGTCGTCCATGGTGTAGTCGTAGACCCCGGCGGTCATGTTCAGCAGCTGCCGCACGGTGATGGTCCTGCCGTTCGGGATGCCTCGAACGTACGACGACAGCGTGTCGCCCAGCCGGAGCCGGCCCCGGTCCACCAGCTGGAGGACCGCGGTCGCCGTCAGGGACTTCGTGATGCTGGCGATCCGGACGTGGTCGTTCAGCCGGAACGGTCGGCCCGTCGTGGTGTCGGCGACGCCGAAGGCCTTGACGTACCTGCCCCTGCCCGGGATCCACACCCCGGCCGCCATCCCGGGCGTATCGGATGCGGCCATCCCGGTCTTGACGATCTCGTCCAGCGCGCGTTCGGCGCGAGGCGGGAAGCTGCGGGTACCGGCCGACCCGGCGGCGGTCTCCTCGGCCCCGTTGGCGGGGCTTCCCAGCAGGGCTGCCAGGGACACCACCGTGAGCGCGAGAGCAGTTGTGGCACGACGCATGCGGTGATTCTCCAGGGTTGCCGGCCGATGCGGCGGACGCTCACCGTAGGGCCTCGCACGGCCACGCGACCGGGGCGTCGTCCGCGGCGCACCTCGGGCGGATCCGTGCCTGGAGCATGGACGGCGCCAGACGCAGGCCCCTAGGCTCACCCGAGATCGAGCGAGGGGACGGTACTCGGGATGACACCTGTCGAGCTGGTCCTCATCGTGGTCCTGTGCGGGTATGCGGGGTTCAAGCAGTCCCAGCGACATGAGGTCACAGGCGACGGCCGCACGTTCGAGCTGGTGTGGCGGCGCGCTCAGGTGATGACCGCGGCAGCCGATGCGCCGGCGCGCGGCGCGGACACGCACGACCGTACGGGCGGCGCGCATGGATGATCCGGCGGAGCCCGACCCGCACCACGAGAGCCAGGGCGATGTCCGGCGGCGCAAGCTCGACGACATGCGCTCCGCCGGGATCGACCCCTACCCGTTCTCGTTCGCGCCCGACCGCTCCATCGCCGACATCAGAGCAGCGCACGCCGGCCTGGCACCGGACACTCGCACGGATGACCGCGTCACCGTCGCCGGGCGGTTGATGCTGATCCGCCGCCAGGGCGGGCTCACGTTCGCGACGCTGCAGGACCGGTCCGGTCACATCCAGCTCTTCGTCGACTCCACGCGGCTGGGAGGCGCCGCGCACGAGCAGTTCGACCACCTCGACCGGGGCGACTGGGTGGGCGTCGAGGGCGACGTGATCGCGACGCGGCGGGGCGAGCTCTCGATCGACGTCTCCTCGTTCCAGCTGCTCGGCAAGGCGCTCCTGCCGCTGCCGGACAAGTGGAAGGGCCTCACCGCCACCGACATCCGCTTCCGGCAACGGTACGTGGACCTGATCTCCAACGAGCACACGCGACGGGTGTTCGGCATCCGCCGAGAGATCCTGCTGGCGATCCGCGAACACCTCGAGAGCAAGGGGTTCTGGGAGGTCGAGGGGCCGATGCTCTCGACCATCCAGGGGGGCGCGTCCGCCCGGCCGTTCATCACCCATCACAACGCCCTCGACCTCGACCTGTACATGCGCATCGCGCTGGAGCTGCACCTCAAGCGGTTGATCGTCGGGGGGATGGAGAGGGTCTTCGAGATCGGGCGCGTCTTCCGCAACGAAGGCGTGGACACCAGTCACAACCCCGAGTTCACGATGCTCGAGCTCTACCAGGCGTACGGCGACTACCACGACATGATGGACCTCACCGAGGGGCTCATCGTCCACGCCGCCCGCCGGGCACTCGACGGCGAGCTGACCGTCACCCTGGGCAACCAGCCACTCGACCTCAGCCCACCATGGCCGCGGGTCCGGATGGCCGACCTGATCAAGGAGAAGGCCCAGGTCGACATGAGCCCGCTGATGCCGGTCGACGAGGCCCGCGCGATCCTGGACCGATTCGAGATCCCGTGGGAGCGCGACTGGGGCAGCGGCAAGCTGATGAACCAGCTCTATGACGAGCGGGTTCAGCACGAGGTACGGGGGCCGTTGTTCTGTGTCGACTACCCCCAGGAGGTCTCACCGCTCGCGCGCGCGCACCGTTCCGACGAGGGCTACGTCGAACGCTTCGAGCTCATCGTCGGGGGTCATGAGCTCGCCAACGCCTACAGCGAGCAGAACAACCCCGTCGAGCAGCTGAAGGCCTTCGAGGAGGAGGCGAGGGCCAAGGCGGGCGGTGACCCCGAGGCCGGCGACGTCGACCTCGACTACGTGCGAGCCCTCGAGTACGGGATGCCCTGCACGGGCGGGATGGGCATGGGCATCGACCGGCTGGTCATGCTCATCGCCAGCGTCGACTCGATCCGCGAGGTGATCCTGTTCCCGACGCTGCGACCGGAGTACCCGAGCACCGCCGGACCCAGTGGGGGCGGCGGGAGCGGCATCCCGGCTGTCCGCGCCGCGATGACAGCGGCCGCGGGTGACGCCGCGACGGCATCGAGCCCGGCCACCCCGGCCTCCCCGGCCCCGGCGCCGACCGGCGGCGCGTCGACGGGTCGCGTGGCCGAGCTGCCGAGGCCGGTCGGAGTGCCCGTCGCCGATGCTGCACCGCATGGGCGGGATCGAGGGCCGGGACGCGTGCTCGCGGCCCTGACCGCGCTCACCGGCATCGTGGCGCTGGTGGGACTGCTGCCGTTCCTCCGAGAGCGGACGGACCTGCTCGCCACCGACGTGACGCCGCTGTGGTTCCGGGTGAGTGGTCATGTGGCCACGGTGCTGCTCGGCATGTTCCTGCTCGTGCTGGCGAGCCAGCTCGCGAAGTACAAGCGGCGGGCCTGGCAGGTGGCGCTCGTGGTGTTCGCCGTCGGCACGCTCGGGCACGTGCTCAAGGGACCGCACCTCATACCGGCGGCTCTGAACGCCGCGATGGTGGTGGCCCTGTTGGCGCAGAGACACCGGTTCCGCGTCCCGTCCGACCCTCCTTCGGCCCTGCGACTGCTGACGGTCGGCCCACTGTTCGTGGTGGCCACGTTGGCCTTCAGCGCGATCAGCCTGGTTCTCGAGCGTGACCGCCTCGAACCCGGGTTGTCCGTCGGAGGGGTGCTGTGGACCACCCTGCTCGGACTGGTCGGCGTCGAGGGGAGCTACACCTACCAGGGACGGTTCTTCGGCCATCTGTACCCGGCCACGATGGTGTGCCTCGGGATCACGGGCGTGGTCGGCTTCTTGTGGCTGCTGTTCCGGCCGCTGGTGGCCAGGCAGGAGCGTGACCCCGGCGAGTGGGAGCGGGCCGAGGCCCTCGTGCACCGGCACGGGTGGGACACCCTGGCGTCGTTCGCTCTCCGTGACGACAAGAGGTTCTTCTTCTCCTCCGACGGCCACGCCATGATCGCGTACACGTACATGGGCGGCTATGCGCTTGCAGCCGGCGACCCGGTCGGCGAGCCCGGCTCGCTCCCCGCCGTGGTGGACGAGTTCATCGCCATGTGTGACGGGCGAGGATGGAACCCGGCATTCCTGGCGGTGCGCGAGACGGAGGTCCCCGGGTATGCGGCCCGGGGGTTCCACCACTTCTACCTGGGTGACGAGGCGATCATCCGCTGCGACACGTTCGGGCTCGAGGGGCGAGCGATGAAGGGGGTCCGGGAGTCGGTGCGCAGGGTGGGCAAGCGCTACCGCTTCGAGCTGATCCAGGAGTCGAAGGCATCGCCGACCCTCGTCCGCCAGCTCAACGACATCAGCGCCCGCTGGCGGGGCAAGCGGCCCGAGCGCGGTTTCACGATGACGCTCAGCCAGGACGTCACCGGCACCGACCCCGAGTTCCTCCTCTGCGTCGCGCTGGACGACCGCAACCGACCGGGGGGCTTCCTGCGGATCGTTCCCGCCTACGGCGCCGACTTCGGCTACACGCTGGACCTGATGCGCCACGACCCCGATGCCCCCAACGGGATGACGGAGTTCCTGATCGCCAGCACGGCAGGTGCGCTCAAGCAGGAGGGCGTCCGCCGGCTGTCCATGAACTTCGCCGTGTGGGGCCGACTGTTCGCGGAGGACGTACCGTTCACCTGGGGTCAGCGGATTGCGAAACGCCTGGTGTCGTTCGTCAATCCCTACTTCCAGATCGAGTCGCTGCACACCTTCAACGAGAAGTTCTCGCCGGAGTGGCTGCCACGCGTGCTGGTCTACCGGCGGCCGCGGGACCTGCCGCGCGTGGCGCTGCGCTATGCGGGGGCTGAGGGATTCCTCGCCGTGCCGGTCCTCGGCGAGCTGTTCGTGCCCACACCGGTGGGGGCGCGCAAGCCGGGCGCTGCCGTCGACGGCCAGGACATCCGGGCCGCATGACGCGGCCGCGCTGGCCCGTCGCCCTGGCCGTGGGTGCCCTGCTGTGCGGAGGCTGTGGCGCCCGCTCCGCGTTCGGCGACGCCTCGTTCGGCGAGATCGAGGACGCGTTCCGGCAGGTCGGTCTGGAGATCTGCGAGTCGGAGACGGCCGACGACGGCCTCGCCAGCCTGGCGGTGCGCAGCCGCAGCTACGAGGTCGCGGCGGACTGCACGGGTGACGACCGCGCCCAGGTCGTGGCGGACGAGTTCGACGACGTCGACCACCGGGACGCCGCCGTACGGACCTTCGAGGTGTCGGTGCGCCCACGGGGCTCCGGGGCGGTGTGGACGTACGGGCGTACCTCGGTCTTCGTCTTCGGCACCTCCGACGACCCGGTCTTCGAGCAGGTGACCCGGGGCCTGGACGAGGCAGGGGCACAGCGGTGAGCGCGCCTCCAACGCGCGCAGTGCGCCTCGGTGTCTTCGCGATCGCCATGATCAACGTCGCGGCGATCGTGAGCGCGCGCAACCTGCCGGTCATGGCGGTCTACGGCTGGTCCATGCTCATCCTGTTCGCCCTGTCGATCCTGGTGTTCCTCGTCCCGATCTCGATGGCGGCCGCCGAGCTCGGAACGGCGTGGCCCGAGGAGGGCGGCATCTACGCCTGGGTGCGCGAGGCGTTCGGTGGCCGGACCGGCTTCCTGGCCGTCTGGTGCGACTACGCCGAGAACGTCGCGTGGTTCCCCACTGTGCTGTCGTTCATGGCAGCGAGCCTGGCCTACGTCTTCGACCCGGCGCTCGCGTCGAACAAGGTCTTCCTCGTCGTGGTGATGATGGTGTTCTTCTGGGGCACGACGCTGGCGAACCTGCGCGGGGTCCAGGCGTCGAGCGCCATCGGCTCGATCGGCACGATCCTCGGCTCCATCCTCCCCGCAGTGCTCGTGGTCATGCTCGGCGCGATCTTCCTGATGCAGGGGAACCCGTCGCAGATCCCCTTCAGCACCGAGGCGCTGCTGCCTGACATCAACGTGCACAACCTCGCCTTCCTGGGTGGCATCATCCTGCTGTTCACGGGGATGGAGATGGCCGGCTTCCACGCCAAGGAGACTCACAACCCCGGCCGCGACATCCCCCGCGCCATCGCACTGGCCGTCGTCATCATCGTGCTCTTCTCGGTCCTCGGGTCCCTCTTCGTGGCACTGGTGCTCCCCGCGAAGGAGATCAGCCTGGTTTCCGGCACCATGGAGCTCTTCCAGGACGTACTCGACACGCTCGGCATCGGTTGGCTGCTCCGCCCGCTCGCGCTGCTCATCGCGCTCGGCGGGATCGCGCATCTGTCGCCGTGGATCCTCGGTCCGGCCAGAGGGCTGGGCGCGGTCGCCCGCGACGGCTACGCACCCGCGCGGATGGCCCGCGTCAACGACCGGGACGTGCCCGTCCTGCTCCTGGTGGCACAGGGGGTCGGCGGCTCCCTGTTCGCGCTGCTGTTCCTCTTCGTGCCGAACGTCAGCACCTCCTACTGGATGCTGTCCGCCGTCACGGCCCAGATCATCGTGGTGATGTACGGGCTGATGTTCGCCGCGGTGATTCGTCTCCGCTACACACAGCCCGACCGCCCGCGCCCCTACCGGATCCCCGGCGGAAAGCCCGGCCTCTGGCTCGCAGGCGGCACCGGCCTGGCCGCCTGCGGCTTCTCCTTCTATCTCGGCTTCGTTCCC
Organism: Nocardioidaceae bacterium; assembly: GCA_029266455.1. Taxonomy (GTDB): domain Bacteria; phylum Actinomycetota; class Actinomycetes; order Propionibacteriales; family Nocardioidaceae; genus JACCWP01. The sequence goes on along the minus strand of JAQSWV010000010.1, from coordinate 9,056 downwards.
CCCAGCCAGCTCGACACCGGCAGCACCGTCCAGTACGTGCTGCTGCTGGCGGCGGCCGTGGCCGCGCTCTCCGCCCCGCCGCTGCTCTACTCGGCGCTCGCCCGCCGCCGAGGAGCGCGGGCTCGACCCGGCACGCTGGCCCAGTAGGTCACGGCACGTTCGCACGCGCCGAGGACAACGACAGCGCAACCGTCGCGACGACCATCACGACGCCCGACACGCCCAGCAGGAACCATTCCAGCCCGTCGGCACGGACGTGCTCCTGCAGGATCGCGATGCCGACGCCGACGGCCACGACCGGCTCGAGAAGTGTCATCGTCGGCAGGGATGCGCTCAACGCGCCCGCCTGGAACGCCGCGGTCTGGAAGTAGAACCCGAGAGCGCCAGTACCGAGCAGCGCATAGGTGCCCGCGAAGGTCATCACCGCGACCGGACTGTCGGAGAAGAGATCGGCCACCGACTTCGTCAGGGCGGCGGACAGCCCGAAGCACGTGCCGGTGGCGACGGCCAGGAGTCCGGCACGGATGGCTCCCCCCGTCATGCCCGCGGCGAACGCGCAGACTCCGATCACCAGCCCGAGCACGCTGCCGACGACCGACCACTCGCGGGCGGAGGCGTGGTCGACCCCTGCCGTGGGGTTGCCGAGGACGAGAAAGACGGTCAGCCCGGCGCAGAGCGCGACGGCCCAGCCGACGTCGGCCGGCACCACCCGGCGACCACTCCAGCGCGCACCGACGGGAAGTGCGAAGACGAGCGCTACGACCAGCAACGGCTGCACCAGCAGAAGAGGCCCGAGCGCGAGCGCCACGGCCTGGAAGGCGAACGACCCCGCGTCACCGAGAACTCCCGCCCACCACACGCGCTGCCGTGCCAGCGTCACCATCAACGCCGGGCCGCTCGTTTCGGCACGCGGCACCTGGGAGGCCGCGCCGTGCTGGGCGACAGAGCCGATCGCGGACGCCAGGGCCGCCAGCAGGGCGAACCCCGCCGCGAACGTCATCGCTTCCACCAGTCGGCTCCCGGTGCCTCAGGCGGCTGCGCCGGCGGACTCCCCCGGCCGGCCGGGTGCGTTCGTACGTTCCGGCACGCTGGTGCGCCGCTGCGACGCGAAGTCCCGGGCCTTGCGGCTGGTCAGGGCCAGGAGCACAAGGATGCTCAGGGCGATGGGGGGAAGGTTCGTCGACAGCGTGGGTGGGCCGGTGACGCGTAGGTCCTCGACGAACGCCACCGCGATGGGTACCGCGCAGCCGAACATCACCAGCAGACGCGCCCAGGTGCTGCCCAGAAACGTCAGCACCGCCAGGACGAGGTCGGCCACCCCCACGCACACGGCCACGTACGCCGCCTCGGCGGCGCTCGCCAGCTCCCAGGCGACGAACTCGTGGGTGCGGTCGGCGACCAGCACGAAGACAGCCAGGGTCAGCAGGTAGGCGCCACGCAACGCCGCGGTGCCGGCGCCGAACACCGTGGTCACCGGCCGCCGTACCCGGCTGTCCGTGCCCGGCTCGGGCACCGCCTCTGCTGGGTCGGCGGGTACCGCTCGGACGTCGATGACCGGCAGGTCGCCATCGGTCTCGATCCTGTCGCCACCGCCGTTGCGGGAGTGGTAGCCGGTCGAGAAGTTGCGGATGACCCGGACCTCGACCTCGGGGCGCGCCGCGAGAACCGTCCTGGTGATGTGGTCGCGCTCGGCGTCGATGTCCTCGGCGATCCGGTGCGTCACCTGGAAGGTCAGCAGCGACAGACCCACGGCGCGGTCGTACGTGCCGGCGGCGACCCAGTCCACGGCGTACCCACCGGGCAGCATCCAGTCGTCCGGGCAGCGCCAGAAGCGCACGTGGTGGCGCGCCGAGGCCCGGCCCGGGACCTCCTGCTGATAGGCGAAGTCCTGCTGGCGGTCGAACAGGTGCAGAGGGCTGACGGGCGCCTCGCGGTAACCCCGTCGCGACAGGGTCGCCGTGACGATCCTGATGCTGCTGCGCAACGTGACCGGATCCGCGCGGACCCATCCGGCGGCACGCATCGCCGTGTGGATCTGCGACTCCTGGCCGAGAGCGGCGAGGTTCACGGGGTCACCCAGCAGACCGTCGCTGGTTCGGGTGCGACCGATGAAGTAGCCGGGCAGGTAGAGGGAGGTGAGCATCCGGTGCAGCCGCGGCAGGACGAGGTAGGCGGCCACCACGTAGAAGACGAGCAGCAAGGACATCTGCCAGCCCTCGCGAAGTCCTTCCCGCAGCAGCAGCCATGCCACCCAGGCGGCGCCGATACCGGCGAAGCCGAACAAGAAGCCGTCCAGACTGGCGGAGACCGCCAGCTTTCTCACTGGAGAAGGGCCCGGCATTGCCCCATTGTGGGGTACCGCCTGGCCGTTCCTGCGCCGCCACCTCTGCCCGAACCGGCATGGCCGGAGCCGCGGTCACCCGCAGAGGCGTTTCCGGCCGGGTGATCAGACCGGGGCTTGAGCACCGGACTCGGCCCGCGTGGCGGTGGCGAGCAGCCGGGTGCGGAACTCCTGCGCCGTCTGCGCCGGGGCGAACAGGTAGCCCTGGGCACGCTCGCAGCCCAGGTCGGTGAGCACGTCCAGCTGGTCGGCGGTCTCCACGCCCTCGGCGACCACGGAGAGCTGCAACGCGTGTGCCATCCGGATGATCGCCTCGACCAGGTGGGTGTGCCGGGAGTCGTCGCCGAGCTCAGCGATGAAGGAGCGGTCGATCTTCAGCTCGTCGACCGGAAGCTCATGGAGATAGGTGAGCGACGAGTAGCCCGTGCCGAAGTCGTCCACGGAGAGTGTCACGCCGAGGCGTCTGAGCCGGTTCATGGTCCCCACAGCCTCCTCGGCGTGGCCGATCAGCGCCGACTCCCCGATCTCCAGGCAGAGCTGCTCGGGCGGAAGCCCGGTCTGGTTGAGGGCCTGCTGCACCAGCGCCGGGAAGTGCTGGTCAGAGAGCTGACTCGCCGCGACGTTCACCGAGATGCGCAGGGGGTAACCGGCGGCCGACCACCGGGCGGCGTGTCGGCAGGCATCGAACAGCACGAACCCTCCGATGGCTCCGATCTGGCCGGTCTGCTCGGCCACGGAAAGAAAGTCGAGCGGGCGGACGAGTCCGCGGGTGGGATGTTGCCAACGCACCAGGGCCTCGGCGCCGACGGTCGTGCCGGTGGCGACGTCCAGGACGGGCTGGTAGTGCACGACGAACTGGTCCTGGTCCCGGGCGTCGCGAAGGGCGCGTTCCAGGGCGAGCTGCTCGGTGGCCCGCTCCTGCGACTGTTCGGTGAATACGCGCCATCCACCGCCACCGTGGACCTTGGCCTGACGCATCGCGCTGCTGGCTTCCCGGAGCAGCTGCTCCGCGTTACCAGGCGCCGGCTCGGTGATGGCGATACCCAGCGACGCTTGCAGGGCGATCTCATTGCCGCCCACGCGGAACGGCTCGTGGAAGAGCAGCTGCAACCTCTCCACCACGCTGATGGCGCCGTCGGCGCCGGTGCTCTCGCAGACAACGACGAACTCATCACCGGCGAAGCGGGCCAGCGTGTCCTGGGGACGCAGCTGCTTGACGATGCGATCGGCCACCTCTTCGAGCACGCGGTCACCGACCTGGTGACCGTACCCGTCGTTGACGTTCTTGAACCGATCGAGTCCCAACCACACCACCGCGAGGTCGACGCCGTCACCTCGGGCGCGAAGGGACTGCCGCAGCCGCTCACGGAGCTCATGAGCGTTGGGCAGACCGGTGAGGAAGTCGTGGTTGATCTGGTGCAGGAGCTGGGCGTCGTGTCCGGCGCGCAGATCCAGCATCGCGTTGAACTGTTCGACGAGCGCTGCCACCTCCGAGGTCCCCGTCGTCTCGACGCGTGGGCTGCCCGGGTCGCGACCAGCGGTGGTGATGGCGGCGGTGAGCGTCCGCAACGGTCCGGCGACCCGGCGGTCGAGGAGGACCATGGCGGCCCCGATCAACGTAAGCGCCACCAGGCCGATCCATCCCTGCCGTACGAGGGCGCCCCGGGCGCTCGACACGGCCTCGGACCGTTCGGCGCCCATGAACACGCGCCAGGAGCTGTCGGCGACCGCGGCTGAGCCGAACAGGCGCTGCGTCCCGTCGAGGCCGGCCCACTGTCCCTGGACGGAGCCGAAGTCCCCGCCAGTGCCCGTGTCCACGGAGGGGGAGCGCTCACCTGCCGAGGCGGACACGATCACGCCGGACGCCTCGTCCACCACGGTCGCGGTCGCCGACTCAGTGCTCGCGATGTCGCTGGCAAGCGCCGCGGCGGCGTCGTCCGAGGGGAGGAACATGGCCGCGGCCCCGGCCGGTCGTCTCGCGGTGCCGCCGAAGGGCGCGGCGATGACCACCGCGGCTGCTCCCGTCGCGGGGTCCACCCCGTTCCAGTCGACGAGGACATCCGGCGACTCCAGTGCGCGGTCGAACCAGGCCGCGTCGTCGTGGACACCCGGGGCAGCCACCCGCGCAGAGGCATCGGACGAGCAGGCCACGCCACCGTCGCGTCCGACGATATCCAGACGTGGCTCCTGGAAGGCACCCTCGCCGGGCACCGTCAACGTGCACTCCTCCGGCGCCGCCAGGACCCGCTCCAGATCCGGCTGTGCCGCGATGGCCTCGAGCGCGGTGCGAGCATCGGCGACCGAGGTCGCGACGGACTCGGCCGCCTTGTCGGACCGGAACATCATCCGGTCGATGACCTCGTCGCGGGCCTGCTCTGCACTCCAGAAGAACCCGTACCCGATGGCTCCCGTGACCGCCAGCGTGGCTGCCAGCCAGACCGCCACCAGGTAGAAGCGCATCGACCGGCGGCGCCCAGCCGGTCGGCGTGGGCGCCAGTGCAAGCGTGACGAGAACTCGGACCTCCCAGCCATGCCGCCCCCGATGCGGGCGGACTGTCGCCGACCTCCTCTGCACCGTAGTGGACCTCTGGCGCCGGCCCTCTCAGCATGTCCTGCTGCATCCCGAAAGGGACAGAATGTCCGACCGAAAGGGTGACGAAGCACATTGTCGGGCGGTCACCGCGGTCCGGCCGGGATCCTCCGGAGTGCGGGCCAGTGCTTGCGGGTGGTCAGCGGGAAGTCGTACAGGCTGCCTCCTACGGCATCGCGCCGCCGCACGACCTTGACGTAGGCACGCACCTCGCGACGGCTTGTCTCGTCCGCGATCCCGCCGATGGGGTGTACGAGCACCCGCGGGTTCCGGCTGAGGCGGCGTACCGCACCGATGTTGTAGTGGACGTACTCGCGAACGTCGCGCACGCCGTTCACCCGGTAGGTGAAGTAGCTCATCGGGGCCAGCACGTCGTAGATGCGGTCCAGCTTGTGGAAGGGGAACCTGCGCACGTTGCCCCAGTACCGGGGCATGGCCCGCATCCCGTACGGCGAGGGCGTGATCGCACCCAGCGAGTAGCGATCGCCCGCTGCGCGCCTGATCTGGTGGGACAGTTTGAGCAGGCGCCGGAGCCGCACCTGCACGGACCTGACCGTCGTGGCCTCGATGTCGAGCCCGAAGCCGTCGAAGCGCTGCCCTCGCCTGGTCCGGAAGTCGATGGCCGCCAGGGACCGCCGCCGGTCGAGGCGCAGATCCGAGAACGACGGCAGATACCAGGCGACCACCCGCAGGCCGCGCTTGTGGGCGGCATGGATGAACCTGCCCATCGCCCGCTTGTGCATCACGGCCCGCGGCGAGGCGTAGTTCGCCGTCTCGACGAAGAGGGTCCGCACGCCCTTGCGGTCCATCGTGCGCACGGCGGCCACCGGGCGGGCCAGCTGGCGGGAGTCGTAGACGTCCACCCACGTTCCCAGACCGCGGTACGGCGCCGTCCGTGACCTCGCCCCCGCCGCCTGCACAACTCGCGGATCGTCGCCGGGGTGGTGGGCGGCCGACCCTCCCCCCTGACCGCGATCCGCGAGTTGTGCAGGTGTGGCGCAGGCGCCGCAGACGGCGATCGCCACCACCCAAGAGACCAGGGTGCGGGCACGGAAGGACCCGGCGGACGAGAACACGATCTGACCCCCTGTCACGGAACGGGGGCTGCGGCACGTGGCAACAGGTTGCATCGTCGCAGTCTGGGCGCCCCGGCTTTCCGGAACGCACGCGACACCCCGGGACCGCGATGCTATGGGGCCAACTGGAGGGTGCTGCAAACAGGGAGTGCGAGCCCTGGCCGCATGCTGTCGTGTGATCCCTGGGCATCTGACTACCCCGCAGAGTCGATGACGAGCAGTCCCCCTGCAAGCAGAAGTACGACGGCCGTCAGCAGATACGGCCACACGCTCACCGGCCGCGGCATCCCGTACGGCGATGTGGCGCGGAACACCGCGACGGCGAGAGCGGCAAGCCCCGTCATCATCAATGCCCAGCCGAGCACGGGCGCTAGCGCCGTCAGCATCCCCATGCCCATCAAGGACGTCCACTGTCAGCGTCTGACATGTTCGGTGCTCCTGAGCGACCACCGGGTAGATGCCCCCGCCGCAGATCACCAGGGGCAGACTGCATCTGCTCGGCACGCCGTGCGGCGATCTTCGAGGACTGCAGTTGGTACGGGACGCTGGTGACCATGAGGCCTGGGGTGAACAGCAGCCGCGCCTTGAGCCGCAGCGCCGTCTGGTTGTGCAGCAGCCGCTCCCACCAGTGCCCGACGACGTACTCGGGGATGTACACGGTGATCACGTCGCGAGGGCTCTCGCGGCGGATGCTGCGTATGTAAGCCACTATCGGGCGGATGGTCTCGCGGTATGGCGACGACAAGATCCTCAACGGAACGGGAATGTCGCTGGCGTTCCAGTCGGTGAGCAGCCGCTGCGTCGCCTCGGGGTCAACGTCGACGGTGAGCGCCTCTGTGACGTTGGCCCGAGACGCGCGTGCGTACGACAGGGCGCGGATGGCGGGCTTGTGCAGCCTTGAGACCAGCACGATCGCGTGGACCCGGCTTGGCAGTCCATGGTCACCGGGGTCCGCTTCGAGTTCTGCCTCGACCCGCTGGTAGTGGGTGTTGATGCCGCGCATCAGTAGGTAGAGCAGTCCCATCGCGAGGATGGAGATCCACGCCCCTTCGGTGAACTTGGTCAACAGCACGACGACAAGAACGCTTCCGGTGACACTGAGGCCGAAGGCGTTGATCAGCCGGCTCCGTATCATGCGCCTGCGCTGCGCGGGGTCGATCTCGGTGCGCAGATGGCGCGTCCAGTGCCGCACCATGCCGGTCTGGCTGATGGTGAACGAGACGAACACCCCGACGATGTACAGCTGGATCAGCCGGGTGACTTCTGCGTCGAAGGCCCAGATGAGCGCAATCGCCAACGCTGCCAGTGCGAGGATGCCGTTGCTGTAAGCGAGGCGGTCGCCGCGAGTACGCAGCAGCCGTGGCATGTAGTCGTCATGGGCGAGGATCGAGCCGAGGACCGGGAACCCGTTGAACGCCGTGTTGGCCGCGAGCACGAGGATCACTCCGGTAGCTGCCGCCACAAGGTAGAAGCCGAGGTCGAACCCGTTGAAGACGGAGGCCGCGATCTGGGTGACGACCGGATCCTGGTGGAAGCCGCTACCCACCGGGTCGCCGTTGGGACGCACCAGCTGGATGGCGGGGTCCTCGGCGACGCGGACGTCGATGACATTGGCGAGCGTGATGATGCTGAGCGCCATGGTGACCGCGAGCGCGCCGAGCACGGCGAGTGTGGTGGCCGCGTTGCGTCCCTTCGGTGCCCGGAAAGCCGGGACTCCGTTGCTGATCGCCTCAACACCCGTCAAGGTGGCGCAACCGGACGCAAAGGCCCGCAGCAGCAGGAAGGCGGCGGCCGCACCGCCGAACTCATCCACGAAGCCCTCCTCCGGAAGGATCTGCAGCTGGGCAGTGTCTGCCAGTGGCAGGTCGCCCAGCCAGTACCGGACGAACCCGACCAGGGCCATGCCGACGATTGCCACCATGAAGGCGTAGGCCGGCACCGCGAAAGCCGTCCCCGACTCGCGCACTCCACGCAGGTTCATCGCCATCAAGAAGACGGTGGCACCAGCGGCCAGGCTCGCCTGGTGGCCCTGCACCGCCGGCACGACGGTGGCTGCATACTGAGCGGCAGACGAAATGCTGACGGCCACCGTCAGGATGTAGTCGACCATCAGTGCGCTGGCGACGCCCAGCCCGAACCGGGGGCCGAGGTTCGTGCTGGCGACCTCGTAGTCGCCCCCGCCGCTTTGATATGCCTGGACATTCTGTCGGTACGAGGCGATCACGGCCAGCATGACCACCGCGATGACCAGACCGATCTTCCACGAGTACGAGTACGCAGTCAGCCCAGCAATCGACAACATGATGAAGATCTCGTCAGGTGAGTACGCCACACTCGACAGCGGATCGCTCGCGAACACGGGCAGCGCGATCCGCTTGGACAGTAGCGTCTCCCCCAGCTGCGCACTGCGCAGCTTCCGGCCGAGCATGATCCGCTTACCGGCATCGGTCACGCTCATGGCACCACCAACTCGTGACCGGCCCGAGGGCCACGCCGCTGCTCGTCATTCGGCCCTCATCGTCCCCGGAGGGTACTGGCGGCGGAAGGAGGAACGGCGTCAAGGCTGCGTTAAGAAGCAGCGACGGTTGGGCCTCGGCAAGAGCACAATGGGCCTATGTCGAACGAGAGGTCGAAGGGTCGCCTCAGGCTCTACCTGGGAGCCGCTCCCGGTGTCGGCAAGACCTATGCAATGCTCACCGAGGGTCTCCGGCGGTCCTCCCGGGGAACTGACGTACTCGTCGGCCTGGTCGAAACCCACGACCGGGCTCCGGTGGAGCTTCTCCTCCGTGAACTCCGAAGTGTCCCGCCTCGCCTCGCAGCGGGCTCGGACTTCCCACAACTGGACGTCGACGCGGTCATCCAGCGCAGACCAGATGTCGTCCTTGTCGACGACATCGCGCGCAGCAACACATCCGACGCCCGTCACCCATGCCGCTGGCAGGATTGTCAGGAGCTCCTCGACGCGGGGATCGATGTCGTCAGCACAGTCAACATCGGGCACCTGGAGTCACTTCATGACGTCGTCGAGTCGATCACCGGGGTGGCGGAG